>CACBCD010000005.1 GCA_902537725.1 uncultured PS1 clade bacterium | reverse complement strand
TAACTTTCTTTGAAATGTTAGGAAATTTCTCTTTTGGGGATTACTTTAAAGAGGAGGCGATAAGCTTAGCATGGCAGCTTTTAACGAATCATTTTGGTATTCCAAAAGATCGTTTGTTAATTACAGTGTTCCATGAAGATGAAGAGGCTTTGAAAATTTGGAAAAAAATATCAGGTTTTTCAGATGAAAAAATTATAAGAATTTCAACTAATGATAATTTTTGGTCAATGGGGTCCGAAGGTCCTTGCGGCCCTTGTTCGGAAATATTTTATGATCATGGAGATAGTGTAGATGGAGGGCCACCAGGCTCTAAAGATGAAGACGGTGATAGATTTGTAGAAATTTGGAATCTTGTTTTTATGCAATATTTAAAAAAAGAAAACCAAGAGCAAACCTTACTTCCAAAACCTGCAATTGACACAGGTATGGGGCTTGAGAGGATTTCTTCTGTACTTCAAGGCAAGACAAGTAGTTTTGAAATAGATATTTTTAAATCACTAATAGGTGGTATCGAGGAACTAATTAAAGTTAAATCTAATGCTGAAAATATTGCTAGTTTCAGAATAATAGCTGATCACTTAAGATCTATTTCTTTTCTTATCGCAGATGGAGTTATTCCCTCAAATGAGGGTAGGGGCTATGTATTGAGAAGAATAATGCGAAGGGCAATGCGTCATTCCCATAAGCTAGGATTTAATAAGCCTGTATTATTTGATCTATCTAAACTTATTATAAATCTTATGGACAACCCTTATAATGAACTTAAAAGAGCGCAGAAATTAATAAGTGTAACCTTGCATAACGAAGAAGATAAATTTCTATCAACTTTATCTAGAGGTTTAAAAATTCTTGAAGAGGAGTCCAGGTTATTAGTCCCCGGTGACATTTTTGACGGTAAAACTGCTTTTAAATTATATGATACTTATGGATTTCCAATTGATCTAACCGAGGATTTATTAAGAGATAAAGAATTATCGCTAAATAAAGACCAATTCGACCTTGCAATGGAAAAACAAAAAGAAGATGCAAAGAAATCCTGGCTTGGCTCAGGTGAAAAAAAGACTGAAGAAATATGGTTTAAAGTTTCTGAAATTAATAAAGAAACTGAATTCCTTGGTTATGAAAAAAATCAAATATCTGCAGAAGTTGTTTCAATAATTTCAGATAATAAACTCGTTGATAATATTGAGGAGGGTGAAGAAGCAATTTTAATTTTTAATCAAACTCCTTTTTACGCTGAGAGTGGGGGTCAGGTTGGAGATATAGGGTTAATTTCTGGTAAAGAAATCGAATTCACAGTGACTGATACAAAGAAAAAAATTAATAATATTCATGCACATATTGGTGTTTTAAAAAGAGGTAAAATTTTTAAAAATGATGTTTTAGACTTGTGCATTGATGAAACTCACAGAAATAAAGTAAAGCTTAATCATTCCTCAACACACCTTCTCCATGAAGCGTTGAGACAAGTTCTTGGGGAGCATGTAACACAAAAAGGGTCACAAGTTACCGCAAAAAAATTGCGTTTTGATTTTAGTCATAATAATCCAATAGAATATGATGATTTATTCAAAGTTGAAGAAATTATTAATCAACAAATAAAAAGTAATTCAAAAGTAAGAACGGAAATTTTATCATATGATGATGCTGTTGAAAAAGGAGCTTTAGCATTATTTGGTGAAAAGTATGATGATACAGTAAGAGTTCTATCCATGGGTAAAGATAATTTTTCAACTGAGTTATGTGGTGGTACTCACGTTGATACCCTTGAAGAAATTGGTTCATTTAAGTTAATAGCTCAAAGCTCTGTTGCATCTGGAATAAGAAGATTAGAAGCGGTTACGGGTAAAATGGTGAATTCAACAGAGACACTTCTTGAAAAAATATTAAAGCAAAAGAAAATCAAAGAGGATAAAAAATCAAATAAAAAAACAGAAGAGACTATTTCTAAAAAAATCTTAGATGGTGAAATTATAAAATTAGGTGAGGTCAGTTTGTTTTTTGATTCCTTAAAAAATGTTAGCGGTAAAAGCTTAAGAAGTTTAATTGATGAATGTAAAAAGGATTATGAAAAATCGATTATTTGTTTAATTAGCTCTGAAGAAAAAAAAGTAACAATAGCTATAGGTGTTACTAATGATATAATAGATGAATATGACTCTGTTGAGTTGGTGAATGTTGTTTCAGAAACAATGAAGGGCAAAGGTGGAGGTGGAAGAAGAGATATGGCTTTGGCAGGAGGAACTGATTTAAATAAGATTGATGATGCGAAGAAAATTTTAATTAATAAGATAAAAGACTAAAATTAATTTTTTTCCATCTCGTCTTGTAAGTTGCTATCAACTTTATCTAAAAATTGCTCTGTTGTAAGCCAATCCTGTTGAGGACCAACTAACAAAGCAAGATCTTTTGTCATCGATCCTTTTTCAACAGTCTTAATACAAACTTTTTCTAATTTTAATGCAAATTCTTTTAATTTTGCATTGTCATCTAACTTTGCTCTGTGCTGTAAACCCCGTGTCCATGCAAAAATTGAAGCAATAGAGTTAGTTGAAGTTTCTTTACCTTCTTGATGTAAGCGATAATGGCGAGTGACCGTTCCATGAGCAGCTTCTGCCTCAACAGTTTTACCATCGGGAGTCATTAATACACTTGTCATTAATCCTAATGAACCAAATCCTTGTGCAACTGTATCTGATTGAACATCTCCGTCATAATTTTTTGTAGCCCATACAAACGCACCTGACCATTTTAGAGCGCATGCTACCATGTCATCAATTAATCTATGCTCATAAGTTATATTTTTTTCTTTAAATTGATCTTCATATTCTTCCTCGAAGATTTTTTGAAACAAATCTTTAAAACGTCCATCATATGCTTTCAAAATTGTATTTTTTGTTGATAAATATACTGGCCACTCTCTAATAAGACCGTAATTCATACAGGCTCTAGCAAAATTCTTAATAGATTCATCTGTGTTATACATTCCTAGAGCAATACCACCACCTGGAAAATTATATACATCCTCTTCAATTAATTGCTTTCCATCTTCAGACTCCCATTTTATAGAGAGCCTTCCTTTAGAAGGAACAACAAAATCTGTAGCTCTATACTGATCACCAAATGCATGCCGGCCGACTACAATTGGCTGGGTCCACCCTGGAACCAATCGAGGAATATTCTGACAGAGAATTGGTTCTCTAAATACTGTACCATCCAATATATTTCTTATGGTACCATTAGGAGACTTCCACATTTTTTTTAAATTAAATTCTTCAACCCTATCTTCATCAGGAGTAATTGTTGCACACTTGATTCCAACACCGCATCTTTTTATTGCCTCAGCAGAATCTATTGTGATTTGATCATCTGTTTCATCACGACTTTGTATGCCTAAATCATAATATTGAATATCTATGTCTAAATATGGAAGAATTAATTTTTCTTTTATTAGTTTCCATATAATTCTTGTCATTTCATCGCCGTCTAAATCAACTACGGGATTTTCTACTTTTATTTTAGACATTCACATTTCCACTAGATAAATATTTAAATAATGTTACTCAATAACACATAGATTTGTTATTTCAACATCATTAACAAAATAATAATATAAAAATTAGATAATGGAAAAAAATATTTTAAAAAGTAATATAGCAATAATTCTTGTAGAACCGCAACTAGGAGAAAATATTGGTACCACTGCTAGGGCGATGCTTAATTTTGGGTTTGAAAACCTTATTTTAGTTAACCCAAGAGATGATTGGCCAAATGACTATTCTATAAAAGCTGCTGCTGGGGCAATTAAAGTTATTGATAGAGCAAAGATCTTTAAAAATCTTGAGGAAGCGCTTTCTGATTTTAATTTTGCTTTTTCAACAACAATTCGACCAAGGGATATGGTTAAGCAAGTCAATGGGTTAGAAAAAATGGCCGAAAAAACATTTAAAAAACTAAAAATGCATCAAAAAATAGCATTTATTTTTGGTAGAGAGAAATCAGGTTTAACTAACCATCAAATTTCTTTGACTGACGAAATTATTGAAATTCCCACCAACAAAGATTTTTCCTCCTTGAATCTTGCTCAAGCAGTTATTTTAATTGTTTCGGAATTAAATCGTATGGAAGTGAGTTATTTTAAAGAGGAAATGGTAATACCTGATAGCTTTCCGGCTAATAAAAGAGATTTAATATCTTTCTTTAATCATTTGGAGAGGGCATTAGACGAGACTGGTTTTTTAAAACCCAAAGAAAAAAAACCTACAATGATGATGAATATAAAAAATATCTTCAATCGTTCAAATCTTACAGACCAAGAGGTAAAAACCTTGAGAGGTATTATTACTGCGTTATTAAGATGGCCAAGTTATGAGAAAGATGAAGAAAAAACCAAAAAAATTAAAAAAATTGCTGATGGAAGTTTAAATAAACATAATAAAGAACATTGACTTAATGTTATATTATCTTTACTAAATCCCGTTTAAAAAAAAATTTAATTTTCTTTTAAAAATTTGAGGTATTAATGACTAAAAGAATACAAGCTAAGTATAAAATTGATAGACGTATGGGGGAGAATATTTGGGGACGTCCAAAAAGCCCTATAAATCTAAGATCTTATGGTCCTGGACAACATGGTCAAGGCAGAAAAGGTAAGCTTTCAGATTTTGGACTTCAAATGAGAGCTAAACAAAAGCTTAAAGGTTATTACGGTAATATCACTGAAAAACAGTTTAAAAGAATTTTTAAAGAAGCTGAGAGAATTAAAGGTGATACATCAGAAAATTTAATTGGGCTTCTTGAAAGACGTTTAGATGCAATTGTTTACAGAGCTAAATTTGTTCCTACTGTTTTTTCTGCTAGACAGTTTATTAATCATGGTCATGTGAAAGTAAATGGAAGAAGAGTTAATATCCCATCTTATAGAGTTAAGACAACTGACATAATTGAAATTAAAGACAAGTCGAGAGGTTTGGAGGTTGTTTTAAGAGGAACTGAAAGCTCTGAAAGAGATATACCTGACTATATAGAGGTTGATGGTAAAAAAATGACAGCAAAGATTACCAGAATACCAAATCTTTCTGAGGTACCTTATCCTGTTCAAATGGAGCCAAATCTTGTAGTTGAGTTTTATTCAAGAAACTAAATTTTCAACTTAACAAATTTTCGTTTTCTAAAATTTCTTTAAGTTCACCATTCTCAAACATTTCTTTAATAATATCACATCCTCCCATTAATTCGCCTTTAACATAAAGTTGAGGGATTGTTGGCCAATTAGAAAACTCTTTTATTCCTTCCCTTATACCTTCATCATCAAGAACATTTGTAGTCGTAAAAGGTACCTCTAAATAGGTTAAAATTTGAACAACTGTACTTGAGAAACCACATTGTGGAAATAAAGGTGTTCCCTTCATAAACAAATGAACATCGTTAGAGTTAATTTCTTGCTCAATTGATTCTTTGATTCTTTTATCCATTAGTTATTCCTTTGGTACCTCTGTTTTTATTGATAGAGCATGAAGGGTATAGCCCATCTTTTTTCCTAATACATCATAAACTAGCTTATGCTGATTAATTTTACTTAATCCTTTAAATTTATTTGATATAATTTTTACTGCATAATGATCGTTATCTCCAGCCAAATCTTGAATTTCAATTACTGACTCAGAGAGACCATTATCTAAAACCTCAAATAATTCATCTTTTGTCATGCCCATTTTAATTACTCTTTAGGTAGTTTTTAAACCAATTCTCATAGAGATCTCTTAATTCCTCAATATCTATTTCATTGTCTCTATCAATTTTAATTTTTTTTCCGTTTGTTTTTCCAATATTTAAATAAGATATGTTACTTTTTTTAATATATTCAATAGCATCATTTAAATTTTTATCTTCAACTGAAATAATATATCTTCCTTGATCTTCTCCAAAAAGAAAGCTGTAATTAAGGTTACTTTTGTCTATATTTAATTGAAAACCAATTTCTCCTGATATTGACATTTCTGTCAGCGCAATAAGAAGCCCTCCATCAGAAATATCATGTACAGTATCAATTTTAACATTTGTAACTAAATTTCTTACTAGGTCTCCAGTTTTTTTCTCTAAAATAAGATCTACTTTTGGTGGTAGACCCTGACTATCCGAAAAAATTTCATAGGCAAAGACTGACTGACACAAATACCCTTTTGTATCACCTAATATAATAATATTATCATTTGTTCTTTTAAAATTTGGTGTAGAAAAATGATCAAGACTTTCTAATAATCCAACACCTCCAATTACTGGAGTGGGATTAATTCCTTTTCCATTTGTTTCATTATATAAAGATACATTTCCTGAAACAACAGGATAATCGAGTATCTCACAAGCCTCAATCATTCCATTAATTACACCAGCAAATTGACCCATTATTTCTTCTTTTTCAGGGTTACCAAAATTCATACAGTCAGTAATTGCAATTGGTTTTGCTCCTACGGATGTTATATTTCTCCACGATTCAGCAACTGCTTGTTTTCCTCCCTCTGTTGGGTCTGATGCACAATACCTCGGGGTAGAGTCAGAGCAAACAGCAAGTGCTTTATTTGTTCCGTGAATTCTTATAATTGCCGAGTCACCCCCTGGCCTTAGAATAGTATCATTCATAACCATGTGATCATATTGTTCCCAGACCCACCTTCTACTACATAAGTTTGGCGAGGATATTAATTTCTTTAATATATCAATTAATTTTTTATCTGATTTTAACAGGTAAGATTGATTTACTTCAGGATTAGTAACAATTTTATAAGGTCTTTTATAAGAGGGAGCTCCACTTTCTAAAATATTAAGAGGTATATCAGCCTTTTTTTCACTTTCATGTTTCACTACAATATGATTAGTATCTGTTAATACCCCAATAGTTGCAAAGTCTAAGCCCCATTTATCAAAAACAGATTTTGCTTCTTTTTCTTTTTCTGGTTCGATAATCATGAGCATTCTTTCCTGACTCTCTGAAAGCATCATTTCATACGCAGTCATTAAAGTCTCTCTACAAGGAAGTTTATCTAAATTTAAATCAATACCAACCTTTCCCTTGCTAGCCATTTCAACTGCAGATGATGTTAATCCTGCGGCACCCATATCTTGGATCGCAATAATAATATCTTCTTTCATTAATTCTAAGCATGCCTCAAGGAGAAGTTTTTCAGCAAAAGGATCACCAACTTGAACTGTTGGTCTTTTTTCATCAGAGGAGTCATCGAACTCAGCAGATGCCATTGTTGCACCGTGAATTCCATCTCTTCCAGTTTTAGACCCTACATAAACAACCGAATTTCCAATTCCGGATGCTTTAGAATAAAAAATTTTGTTAATTTTAGCAATTCCTACACACATGGCGTTGACTAAGATATTATCATTATAGCATGCATTAAACTCAACTTCTCCTCCTACAGTTGGGACACCCATGCAATTACCATAACCACCGATACCTGAGACAACCCCAGTAAGTAGATGTTTTGTTTTTGAGTGATTGATATCACCAAACCTTAGTGAATTAAGAAGAGCAACTGGTCTTGCACCCATTGTAAAGACGTCGCGCATAATTCCACCAACTCCAGTTGCGGCCCCTTGATAGGGTTCTATATAAGATGGATGGTTATGACTTTCCATTTTAAAAACAGCTGCATCACCATCACCTAAATCTATGACACCTGCATTCTCACCTGGCCCTTGAATAACCTTATCGTTACTTGTAGGTAATTTTTTTAACCATATTTTCGAAGATTTATATGAACAATGTTCCGACCACATCGCAGAGAAAATTCCTAGTTCCGTAATAGTTGGCTCTCTATCAAGGGACTCGAGAATGAAACTATACTCTTTATCATTTATACCGTGTTCATCTATAAGCTCTTTTGTTATTTTGATCATTGAATTGACTCTAAGATTGAAATGAAGAATTTTTCTCCATCAATTAAACCAGCTACTTTATCTGAAGCTCTCTCAGGATGGGGCATCATCCCAAGAATATTACCTTGTTCATTTATTATTCCTGCAATGTTGTTTTTTGAACCATTAGGATTTGTTTCATCATTTACAATTCCATCTTTGTTACAATATCTAAAGGCAACAAGATCTTTATCTTCAATATTATTTATAGTCTTTTGATCTGCGAAATAATTACCTTCATTATGTGCAACTGGGATCTCAATTATTTCATTAGCTGAGTATTTATGTGTAAATCTTGATTTAGAGTTTTCTACCTTCAATGGTAAATTCTTACAAATAAATGATAAGTCTTTATTCCTGATTAGAGTGCCAGGTAATAAATTTGTCTCCGTTAAAATTTGAAAACCATTGCAGATACCAATTATAAATGTTCCGCTTTTACCACATTTAATTATTTCAGACATTATTGGGCTATTAGCAGCCATTGATCCACATCTTAAATAATCACCATATGAGAAACCTCCCGGCAAAACAATTAAATCGCTTTTTGGTAAGGTTTGTTCCTTATGCCATACCATTTTGGGGTTACGTTTGAAGACTTGTTTAAGAGAAACAGCAACATCTCTATCGCAATTAGAGCCAGGAAAAACAATTACTGATATTTCCATTATTCGTCCTTTGTAATAGTAATTTCATAGTCTTCAATTACTAAGTTAGCCAATAGTTGTTTGCTTGCATCTTCCACAATTTTTTGCGCATCGTTTTCATTAATAGAATCTATTTCAATTTCGATTAGTTTTCCTTGAATAACACTATTTATTTGAGAAAATCCTAATTGGTTTAATGATTTTTCTATTGCTTTTCCTTGAGGATCCAGTACACCTTTTTTCGGCATTATTTTTACAAGTGCTTTCATAAAATCTCTTAATAATTATTTATATATCTGAGAGATCTATTTTTAAACGAGTCGCTACTTCTTTGTAAGCCTCAATTAATCCACCAATATTTCTTCTAAATCTATCTTTATCTAATTTTTCATTTGAGTTCATATCCCAAAGACGACAAGAATCCGGACTTATTTCATCGGCAAGTATAATTTCAGAAATATCCTTAGAGTGAAATCTTCCAAATTCAATTTTAAAATCAACAAGAGTAATATTTATTTTTTTAAAAAGATCAGAGAGGAGTATATTTATTTGGAGAGCTTTTTTTTTCATTATTTCGATCTCATCTGACTTAGCCCATCCAAAAACTTTCAAATGTTCCTCGGAAACAAGAGGATCATCATTATCATCATCTTTTAAATTAAACTCTATCAAAGTCTTTGGGAGGTGTTTTCCTTCATCAATTCCAAATCTTTGTGAAAAAGTACCTGCAGCAATATTTCTTATAACTACTTCAATTGGAATTATTTCTACTCGTTTAATTAGTTGCTCTCTTGGACTTAGTCTTTTTATGAAATGATTAGAAATATTATTCTGACCAAGATAAATAAAAATATATTCACTGATAAGATTATTTAAGACACCTTTTCTATCTATTATCTCGTGTTTCTTTTTATTAAAGGCAGTTGCATCATCCTTAAAGAATTGAATCAATTCTGAAGGCTTCTCTGTTTCATACAGTTGCTTTGCCTTACCTTCATATAAAATTTTTTTTGACATTACTATTTTCTAACTAATTGTAATTAAATGAATTTTTTGATAAATAATTTTTGAACTTCTCTTCAGTTAGAGCTAGATATTCTTTATCAAGTGACCTTATGACTACGTTTACACCAAAATCCTTATCTGAGTTAAAAAAAGGATAGCTTCCAATTTTTATATTTTCGTTTTCATCATTTAGAGATTTTAATACAGGAGCAATATCGCCTTCAACGGCATCAACTTTTACTGTTATAGTATGAATTAGATTACCTTTATTCAAAAAACTTAAAGAATTATCCATCATAGATTTCATAATTTTTGGAATACCTGCAAACACAAAAACATTACTTATTTTAAAGCCTGGCGCAGCAGAAATTGAGTTTTCTATTAATGTTGCACCTTTAGGTATTCTTGCCATTCTTTGACGTACTTCGTTAAATTCTGATCCAATTGCTTTATAATATTTTTTTAAAATATCATAAGCTTTTGAATTTACCTCTAAATCAACTCCAAAAGCTTCAGCAACACTATCTGCGGTAATATCGTCATGCGTTGGACCTATTCCACCGGTTGTAAACAAATAATTATTTTTATTCCTTAGTTCATTTACACTTTTAATAATTATATTTTTTTCATCTGGGATTACTCTTATTTCACTGGTAGTTATTCCCATCATTTCCAACTCTTTGGCTATATAATTAGAGTTTGTATCTTGGGTTCTTCCGGATAAAATTTCATCTCCAATAACAAGTATAGCAGCAGAATATTTTTCTTTTTTAATCATATAATTTTATATCAGTATAGGTTAATTACAACAATAGCTTCATAGACTAGCTGTATAAAATTTTATAATATATAAATATAATATGAAAAGATGGGGAAACTAAAATTAACACAAATTCTATAAAAATTCATAATGAAGAGGCATTCTGCGGAATGAGAAAAGTTGGAAAACTTGCTGCACAATTATTGGATTTATTTGTTGATGAAGTAAAGCCTGGAATAACAACAGAATCTTTAGATTGCTTTGCTTATGAATTTATAAAAGATAATGGAGCAATTCCAGCGCCCTTAAATTACAGGGGTTTTAAAAAATCAATATGTACATCTATAAACCACGTTATATGTCACGGTATACCAGGCGATAGAGTTTTAGATGAAGGTGATATAGTTAATATTGATGTGACGCTTATACTTGATGGGTGGCATGGTGATACATCAAGAATGTACTCTGCAGGGAATCCATCTGTTAAAGCTCGAAATTTAATAAATAATACCTATGAAGCTATGATGAAGGGAATTAATCTTATCAAACCAGGGGTAAAATTAGGTGACTTAGGTTTTGTTATTCAGAATCATGCCGAAACTAATAATTATTCTGTTGTTAAAGAGTTTTGTGGGCATGGCTTAGGCAAAGTTTTTCATGATGAACCAAATATTTTGCATTATGGAGTTGAGGATACTGGACTATCTCTTCAGGAAGGTATGTTTTTTACTGTAGAGCCAATGGTTAATATTGGAAAACCTGAAAGTAAAATTTTATCTGATGGTTGGACTGCTGTTACAAGAGATAGAAGTTTATCAGCACAATTTGAGCATTCTATAGGTGTTACATCTGATGGAGTTGAAATTTTCACGAGATCTCTAAATAAAAGGGCTAATCCAATAGAAAATTAATTCCATAATTGATTATTTGGTTAAAATAGTTAAAAGGTTAAAAATGGTTCCAAGATATTCAAGAAAAGAAATGTTAGAAATATGGAGTGATATTTCTAAATACTCAATTTGGTTAGATATTGAAATTCATGCTCTTGAGGGTATGGAAAAAGTTGGTATTATTCCAGTTGGTACTGCTGAAATAGTTAGAAAAAATGCAAAGTTTGACTCTAGAAGAATTGATGAAATTGAAGCTGAGATTAAACATGATATTTTAGCATTTTTAACAAATATATCAGAATCTGTTGGGCCTGAGGCAAGGTTTATTCACCAAGGAATGACATCTTCAGATGTTTTAGATACTTGTCTTAACATTCAATTAAAAAGAGCCGGAGAGCTTCTTTTAAAAGATATGGATTTATTATTATCTTCTATAAAATCTCAAGCTTTAAAACATAAGAAAACAATTTGTGTAGGAAGAAGTCATGGAATTCACGCAGAACCAACAACATTTGGATTAAAAATGTTACAAGCTTATGCTGAATTCTCTAGAAACAGAAAAAGACTTGAGTTGTCTGTTGAGGAAATAAGCTCTTGTGCTATTTCAGGATCTGTGGGTACATTTGCAAATATTGATCCAAGTGTCGAGGAACATGTAGCAAAAGCTCTAGGATTAAATGTTGAACCTGTATCTACTCAAATAATTCCTAGAGATAGACATGCAGCTTTCTTCTCAACTATGGGAATTATTGCTAGCTCAATTGAGAGGCTTGCTACCGAAATTAGGCATCTTCAGCGTTCAGAAGTTTTAGAAGTAGAAGAATATTTTTCTTCAAAACAAAAGGGATCTTCATCAATGCCGCATAAACGCAATCCTGTTTTAACAGAAAATTTAACAGGCCTTGCGAGGGTTGTGAGAAGTTCAGTTATGCCAGCGCTTGAGAATATTGCTTTATGGCATGAGAGAGATATTTCACATTCTAGTGTTGAAAGATTTATTGGTCCAGACACCACTATTACACTAGATTTTGCATTAAACCGTCTAAATAATGTTATAGAAAATATGGTTGTATATCCAGACAATATGATGAAAAATCTTGAAAAATTTAATGGTCTTGTTTTTTCTCAAAGAGTTTTACTCTCTCTTACTCAAAAAAATATAAGTAGGGAGGACTCTTATTTAATGGTTCAAAGAAATTCCATGAAAGTTTGGAATGATGAAGGATCGTTTTATGAATTAATAAAGAAAGATGAAGAAATTTGTTCAATATTATCTAATGATGAAATTGACGATATCTTTGATTTGAATTATCACTTGAAGCACATTGAAGAAATTTTTCAGAGAGTCTTGGAGTGATATTTATGCGGCCATGGTGGAACAGGTAGACACAAGGGACTTAAAATCCCTCGGCAGATAATGCCGTCCCGGTTCGACTCCGGGTGGCCGCACCAGTTTAACCAGAGTATTTATATAAAGTTCCGCAGTAGGGGCAAACAATTTCTTTTTTTCTTCCAAAGTTAAGAAAAATATGAGGATGGTCATGGGGTGGTTTTGCTCCCAAGCAATTAAATTCTTTAAACTTAATCTTAATTGTTTTCTGGCCTTTATCATTTGTTATTTTTGGTATCTCAGTACTTATCATAATTTGATTCCTTATTGTTTAGGTAAAGACAAATGCATACCAGCATCAGAAATTAATGTCTCACCGGTAATATGCTCTCCACCCTCTAAACAAAAAAAGATAACTGACTTTGCAATATCGTCAGGTGTTCCAGCTCTTTTTAAAGGAGTTATATCCTCTTGATCTTTAACAATTCTGTTAAATGTTTCTTCTCCAAATCTATCTAAAAACCAACCAGTACCAATAAAACCAGGACATACAGTATTTACTCTAATTTCTGGTCCCAAGGCTTTAGCTAAAGAGAGTGTCATTGTGTTTAGTGCCCCTTTTGATGCTGCATAGGCAATTGATGATCCAATACCAGTTTTACCTGCTATTGAAGATACATTAACGACGCTTCCAAATTTTTGCTTTTTCATATAAGGCTCAACAGCTCTTATCATTTGGTATGGACCAACAACATTTACTTTGTAAATATCTATAAAATCTTGATCAGTTAATGCATCAAGTTTTTGATGATTGGCAAATTTAGTAGTTCCAGCATTATTTACTAATATATCAACTTTTTTAAATTTTTTTATTGTTTCATTAACAAGATGCACACAATTATCATCTGCAGCAACATCACCTTTAACACATAAGGTTTCGACTTGATATTTTTTACAAATTTTTTCTATTTCCTCAGCTTTTTCCTTACTTTTAGAATAATTTATAACAATATTAATTCCTTTTTGAGCAAGGCCTATTGCTACTGAAGCTCCTAAACCAGCTGATGATCCAGTAATTATTGCCACTTTATCTTTATTTTCCATGTGCATCCTTTAAAATTTTGTTATATACGAAATTATATTATTTAATTTAAACTATTTATAAAAAACTAAAAAATAATAACAAATCATTTTTTATTTTTTTAAAATAATTATTTGGGGTCAAATGTCTTCGATAGAAAAAATTAATAGAGATTGCCCTCTTTGGGAAAAGCTCACAGCTGAGGTTAATGATACTGTAAAGCATGAACCAGATCTTGAGGAGTTTTTTGCAAAATCGATTCTAAACTTTTCTGATATTGAGTCATCAATTTCATATGTTTTAGCTAATCAACTTCAACAAAATGGTTTTGATTTAGAAAAAACACAATCAATAATTTATAATGCATTTATTTCCGAAAAAAATGCTTATGAAAAAATTATAACAGATATCAATACTGTATTCGATAGAGATCCGGCATGTATTACTTATTATCAACCAATATTGTTCTTCAAAGGTTTTCAATCCCTTCAAGTTTACAGAGCAGCAAATCACTATTGGAAAAAGGGTAATAAAGCTACTGCTTTTTATCTTCAATCAAGAGCTTCTCAAATATTTGATATAGATATTCATCCTGCTGCTGTTATTGGAAAAGGTGTTTTAATGGATCATGCGACTGGCTTGGTAATTGGCGAGACAGCATCTGTGGGTGATGGCTGTTCAATTTTTCATGATGTAACATTGGGTGCAACGGGTAGCCAAACTGGAGATAGACATCCAAAAGTAGGAAAAAATGTAACTATATCTGCTAATGTTTCAATTTTAGGAAATATTAAGATTGGGGATAATGTAAAAATTGGAGCTAGTTCACTTGTTCTTGAAGATTTACCTGCAAACTGTACAGCTGTGGGTGTTCCAGCAAAAATTAAGAAACAATAAAGCGAGTTTAGATGAAAAATGATGAAATTTTAATTGTTCAGGATTATTTAAGAATAACTTTTGGCAATGAAGAAATTCAAATTAGAAAGTCCGAAAATGGAGATGACTTAAACAGTATTTTCATTAATAACTCCCGCATTGGTAACATTTTTAGAGATATTGATCCAGATGACAAAGAAGTAACTTATACAGTTAGCATCCCTATATCTTTATCAGGAGAAAACAATATTTCTCATCAACAATATTTAATAAATCTTTTAGGTACGGATAAAATTTTTTTAACAGGCAGGGGGTCTATTGATGATTCTCAAGAGGTTTATTTAAAAAGAGCCGAGGATGATGAATATATTGGTATTGTCTATAAAAATGATGACGCATCATATACCTTTACAATGTCTATCTTAGATTTTGATTTATAATTTAGAAAAATGGCAATATACGAATTAGATAATAAAAAACCAAAATTACCGAAAAAAGGATCTTATTGGGTTGCTTCAAATGCTTCTGTTATTGGAGATGTTGAGGTTCATGAGGGTGCAAGTATATGGTTTAATACTGTTGTAAGAGGTGATTGTGAAAAAATAATAATTGGTAAAAATTCTAATATTCAAGATAGTAGTGTTCTTCATAATGATTACGGATATCCTTTAATTATTGGAGAAGATGTAACTGTAGGTCATCAAGTAATGCTTCATGGCTGCAACATTGGTGATAATTCACTTATTGGAATTGGAGCGGTTATTCTAAATGGTGCAAAAATTGGTAAAAACTGTTTAATAGGATCAAAAGCTCTTATTCCTGAGGGTAAAATTATTCCAGATAATTCAATGGTTGTGGGAATTCCAGGAAGAGTGATTAAGTCAATTGATAGAGATATGGAGCTTTTTTTGAAAGCATCGGCTGATCATTATAATGAAAATTGGAATCGTTTTTCAAAAACACTAAAATTAATAGATGGGGACTAAAATGGATTATGAATTTTCAAAATTAGAGAAAAAAGAAAAATTATGGATTATTACTTTAAATAGACCTGAGAGAATGAATGCTCTTCATTCACCGGCTCATTTTGAGTTAGAGAAAATTTTTAATGATTTTTCAAATGACGAAAATGCATGGGTAGCAATAATTACTGGAGAAGGTGAAAGAGCTTTTTGTGCAGGTAATGATCTGAGGTATCAGGCAGAAGGCGGAAAAATGGAGAGAAACGATACAGGTTTTGCGGGCTTAACATCACGATTTAACTTAAATAAACCACTTATTGCTGCAGTTAATGGGGTTGCAATGGGAGGAGGATTTGAAATTGCTTTGGCTTGTGATTTAATAATAGCCTCCGAAAATGCTACATTTGCACTACCCGAACCAAAAGTAGGTCTTGCTGCTTTAGCTGGTGGAATGCACCGATTACCCAGACAGATTGGAATGAAAAGAGCAATGAGTATGATGCTTACTGGAAGAACTGTAAGTGCTGAAGAAGGCTTAAATTTAGGTTTTGTTAATGAGGTTACAAAAATCGAAGAATTAATGAAAACTGCTGAAAATTGGGCACAATTAATTTTAGATTGTTCTCCAACATCAATTAGGACAACTAAAGATGTTGCAATGTCAGGTTTATCACATGCTAATATAGAAGACGCAATGTCTGCAAAATATGAGTCAGTTATAAATTTATTTAAAAGTGAGGATTTTATTGAAGGACCTTTGGCTTTTTCTGAAAAAAGGAAACCAAATTGGACTGGCAAGTAACCACTTATGAGCAAAATAGAATTTTTTTTTGATTGTTCCTCTCCTTGGACCTATCTAGCTTTTCATGGTTTTCAAGAAATTATTAAAAATAATAAAATTCAAGTAGAGTGGAGACCTATTCTTGTTGGTGGTGTTTTTAATTCCGTAAATCAAGATATATATGAAACAAGAAAAAACCCCAATCCTTTAAAATTTAAATATTCCAGAAAAGACCTAAAAGATTGGTCGGCTCTATACAATATTACAATTAATTGGCCAGATTTATTTCCTTTGAACGCAGTGAATGTAATGCGAGGTGTAATAGTAGCTGATAAGTATAATAAACTTGTACCTTTCAGTTATTCCTGTTTCGAATTGTATTGGTCAAAAGGAATGGATATTTCTAATTTAGATATTTTATCTGAAATAGCCGTTGCTAATGGTATTGAAAAAGATTTTTTTATGAATGAAATTAAAACTCAAGCTATTAAGGATCAGTTAAGAAAAAATACAAATAATTTAATGGAAAGAGGAGGGTTTGGCTCTCCCACAATTTTTATTAATGAAAATGACATGTATTTTGGTAATGACCGTTTACAATTAGTGAAAGAAAAAATTTTGGGAAATTTTTGATATGAAAATTAAGCTAAGTTATTGGAGTGCAAATATACTGATAGTTATTTTTCTTCTCTCTATTTGGTTTCTATCTTCTTTCGGTGCAGGGATATTATTTACGGAATATCTTGATAAATTTCAAATTGGTGGTTTTAAGCTTGGATTTTGGTTTTCTCAACAAGGCTCTATCATAACTTTTGTTTTAATAATTATTCTTTATTGCTTTCTTATGAATAGATTAGATAAAATATATAATTCTGAGGAGGAATAATTGGATCTTCAGTTTCTTACATATTTGATAGCAGGCGCATCTTTTGCTTTGTATATTGGTATTGCATTATGGTCGAAAGCATCTTCTACAAATGAATTTTATATAGCTGGGGGAGGAGTACATCCTGTAGCAAATGGTATGGCTACTGCAGCCGACTGGATGTCAGCAGCATCATTTATTTCTATGGCAGGGATTATATCTTTTATGGGAAGGGATGGAGCAGTTTATCTTATGGGTTGGACTGGTGGCTATGTTTTACTCGCTCTATTATTGGCCCCGTATTTAAGAAAGTTTGGTAAATATACAGTACCTGATTTTATTGGTGAAAGGTATTATTCAAAGATTGCTAGATTTGTGGCAGTACTTTGCCTGATATTTATTTCATTTACCTATATAGCTGGACAAATGAGAGGAGTAGGAATTGTTTTTTCTAGATTCTTAGAGGTTGATATCAACACCGGTGTGATAGTTGGAATGATAATAGTTTTTATTTATGCTGTTTTAGGCGGTATGAAAGGAATCACATATACCCAGGTTGCACAATATTGTGTTTTAATTTTTGCATATATGGTGCCGGCAATTTTTATTTCTATTTTAATTACTGGAAATCCAGTTCCTCAATTGGGTTTTGGTTCAAAAATTTTAAATGAAGATATTTATTTACTTGATAAGTTAAACCTTGTCTTAAATGATTTAGGCTTCAATGATTACACTGGATCGACTAAATCAAAAATAGATGTTTTTTGCATTACAGCAGCCCTTATGGCAGGCACTGCAGGATTGCCCCATGTAATAGTTAGATTTTTTACGGTACCAAGGGTAAGAGATGCAAGAACATCTGCTGGTTGGGCTTTATTGTTTATTGCAATTTTGTATACGACTGCTCCAGCAGTTTCTTCTTTTTCAAGGTTAAATTTTATCGATACTATTCATAATTCTGAATATCAAACTACTCCACAATGGTTCAAAAATTGGGAAAATATTGGATTAATTTCATGGTTAGATAAAAATAAAGATGGAATAATTCAATATGGGCCTGGTAAAGCCCTAGAAAATACTAAACCAATTTTTTCTAATCAAAGGGGAGAGAATGGCGAGAGAGTTGTTTTGAATAAACCTTCAGATAATAATAATGAAATTTATATTGATAGAGATATTATGGTTCTTGCTAATCCTGAAATCGCAGCTTTACCTAATTGGGTCATTGCTCTTGTAGCTGCTGGAGCATTGGCTGCAGCTTTATCAACTGCAGCTGGTTTATTATTAGTAATTTCTTCTGCAATAAGTCATGATTTGATGAAAAAAATTTTTCGTCCGTCAATTAATGATAAACAGGAATTATTCTATGCAAGACTGTCTGCTGCTATTGCTATAGCTATCGCAGGTATTTTTGGAATTTATCCACCAGCATTTGTTGCTCAGGTTGTGGCCTTTGCATTTGGTCTAGCCGCGTCATCAATTTTTCCAGTTTTAATAATGGGAATTTTCTCAAAAAGAATTAATTCTTTTGGTGCAGTATCTGGGATGGTTTCAGGATTAATCTTTACTTTGAGTTATATTGTATTTTTTAAATTTATTTCTCCAGAACTTAATTCCCCAGATCATTGGTTTTTAGGTATTTCGCCAGAGGGTATTGGTGTGGTGGGGATGCTAATTAATTTTTTCTTTGCGATTATAATATCCTTTACAACTAAACCACCTCCAGATGAAATAAGAAATCTAGTTAATAAAATTAGACAGCCTAGTTAATTTTATTGCTAAATAAAGTTATTTCATTTATCAAAGTGATTATTATGGTAGAAAAAGATACTTCAAAAAAAAATAAAGTTTCTAAAGATAATATAGAGTCTTCTGATGATAAGATTGCTCTAACTATTATGAGTTTCATAGTTGATATTCTCTTCAGTATTTTCTTTATTGTCCTGGCTTATTTAGCTTTTTGGATAATTGTAGTTCTTGCTATACTTGGATTTATTGTAAGAGCAGTAGGATCAGATCATCCTGAAGACCTCAAGAACTTTACTAAAAGATTATCAGTTTATATGTCAGAGTGTTTGGATTTTTCCTTTCAGGCAGATAAAGAAAAACCATTTCCTTTTGGAAAGTTTCCTAATTAATTATAATTTTGTAGGGTTTGGTGTATCACCATAAACCTCAATAGGGTCAAAAACTTTTTCTTTTTCTTCCCACTTTAATTCTAAATCTAAATTTATTTGATTTTCTGATGGAATAGATCTGTAAAAGCATGATTTATAACCTACATGACAACTCGCACCTGAACCACCTACATCTACTGTAAGCCAAATTGAATCTTGATCGTCGTCAATTCTTATTTCTTTAACTTTTTGAGTAAGGCCAGAGGTTTGCCCTTTGTGCCATACAGTCTGCCTACTTCTGCTAAAATAAAATGCTTCGCCAGACTCAATTGTTTTTACCAATGCTTCCGCATTCATGTATCCAATCATAAGTACTTCATTTGTTTTACTGTCAGTAGTTACACATGGAATAAGACCATTTTCATCAAATTTTGGAGAAAGTGTATTACCTTCTTCAACTTCTTCAACCGATAATCTTTTGTGAAATTTTTTTTGATAATCTTCTGACAAATTTATTCCCTGATTAACTGCATAAATCTATTTCTTAATTCAGGGTCCTCAGAAAATAAGCCTGAAAATTTAGTAGTAACGGTTGAAACATTTGGTTTGTTAATACCTCTTGTCGTCATGCATTGATGTTTTGCATCAATCATTACTGCTGTACCAAATGGCTCAAGAACATTATCAATAGTATTGATAACTTGCATTGTCATTGTTTCTTGGGTTTGAAGACGTTTAGCAAAAATTTCTACAACTCTTGCTAGTTTTGAAATACCCACAATTTTCTTATTAGGAAGATATGCTACGTGGGCCTTTCCTAAAATTGGAACCATGTGATGTTCGCAGTGAGTTTCAATATTTATATCTCTAAGGAAAACTAAATCATCATATCCATTAACATCTTCAAATGTTTTACCTAAAACTTTTGATGCATCCATTTCATACCCTGCAAAAAATTCTTCATAGGCGTTAACAACTCTTTTGGGTGTCTCAATTAAACCTTCTCTCGAAGGATCATCTCCAGCCCAAGATATTAACGTCTTTACCGCTTCCATTGCTTCTTTTCTGGAGGGTTTATTTTTATTTAGTTTTGTTGATTCAGTATGAATAATTTCATCAGAAACTTTTTTATCCATCAGTAATCTCCTTTATAAGTACTATACATGTACAATTCTAAAGGCATTAGAGCAATATTTTTTTGTTTTTATTTAATTATTTAGTTTTTTCCATATATAAACTATCAATTTATTAATAGAATTAATTAAAAATGAAATTAACTTTATATAACTCTTACACTCGTAAAAAAGAACTCTTCACTCCTATAAATGATAAAAGAGTTACGATTTATGCTTGCGGACCAACTGTTTATGGTCCAGGTCACATCGGCAATGGAAGGTCGGCAATTGTTTTTGATACATTAACGAGATTACTTAGGTATAAATATGAAAAAGTTATTTATGCAAGAAATATTACAGATGTAGACGATAAAATAATAACAGCTTCAAAGGATGAGGGTATCTCTGTATCAGAAATTACAGATAAATATACAAAACAATATCATAAAGATTTTGAGCGATTAAATGTTCTTCCTCCTGATATTGAACCATTTGCAACTGACCACATTAATGAAATGATAAGCTTTATTAATGAGCTTATTTCAAATAAAAATGCATACATTTCTGATTCTAACGTTCTTTTTGATGTTTCTACTTTTTCTGAGTATGGATCCTTATCAGGAAGAAAGGTTGAAGATATGATACCTGGGTCAAGAATACAGGTAGCGAGCTATAAAAAAGGATCATCAGATTTTATTTTATGGAAGCCATCTAAAGAGAATGAAATAGGTTGGGAAAGTCCTTGGGGCAGAGGAAGACCAGGTTGGCATTTAGAGTGCTCAACTATGATAAAAAAACACTTAGGAGAAACAATTGATATTCATGGAGGAGGGGAAGATTTAACATTTCCTCATCACGAAAATGAGTTGGCTCAGTCAAAATGCTGTAATAAAAAGAATCTCTCTAACTTTTGGGTTCATAATGGTCTTTTAAGGGTTAATAATAATAAAATGTCTAAATCTATGAAAAACTTTGTTCTCATGAAGGATCTTTTGAAAGATTATGATGGAGAGATAATACGCCTTGCAATGTTGGGCTCTCATTATAGACAGCCCTTAATATGGAGTGATGATTTAATTTCTCAATCAAAAAAAACGATTAATAATTTATATAATTCTATTAAAGATCTAGACAGCAATATAGATATAAATAACTGTAAACCTGATGATAAAGTTCTAGAGGCGCTTCATGATGATTTAAACACTCCAAAAGCCCTTGCTGAAATTTTTTCGATTTCAAAAAATATCTCAAAATCAAAAAATAAAGACGATTTAGTTAGGTCTTTAGTTGGATCTGCAAATTTAATAGGATTATTAAAACACAAATCAATAGATAAAATGCCCAAACAAAAAATAACAAAAGAAATTAAAAGTCTTATTAAGCAAAGAGAAATTGCGCGTCAAAACAAAGACTATAAAGAGTCAGATAAGCTCAGAGAGATTCTTTTGGGTTTAGGTGTAGAAATAAATGATACTTAAGTGATAATAATATAATTATGGTTGAAAACTTATATAATGAAAGAATTTTAGAATTGGCTGCTACTTTATCAAAAGTAGGAAGATTGGAGAATGCTGAATTTTCCTCTGAGGCTATAAGCAGATTATGTGGTTCAAAGGTTACAGTCGATATTGAAATTTCAGGAAATAAAATTAATAACTTTTCGCATGTTGTAAAAGCATGCGCCCTAGGTCAAGCATCTTCATCAGTAATGGCGAAAAAAATAATAGGTACTGATATTAATGAGTTATTAGATCTTAAAATTAGAATGAAAGAAATGTTGAAACATGATGGCCCCCCACCATCAGGTAAGTGGTCTGATTTAGAGGTTTTACAACCAGTTAAAGATTACAAAGGGAGACACTCATCAGTTTTATTAACTTTTGATGCTGTCGAAGATTGTATAAATCAATATTTATCGAAATCCCAAAAACCAAGCGGTGAATTACTTTGAGTCCTCCTGTAAAATTTTCTATATTTTTGATAAATTTATATAAAAAATTAATTTCTCCTTTTTTGATGAAATCTTGTCGATTTGAACCCACTTGTTCGTCATACTCATTGGAGGCATTTAAGAGATTTGGATTTATGATTGGTTTGAAATTAACCGTGAAAAGGATTATACGTTGTCATCCGTGGGGTGGTCATGGTTATGATCCAGTACCAAATTTTGAAGAGATAAAAAAAATAAAAAAGGATTTTTAAGGTTATGCCAATAGTTACACTACCAGATGGGTCAAAAAAAGAATTTGAAAAATCTATAACTATTGATGAACTATCTAACTCAATAGGTGCAGGTCTTGCAAAAGCAACAGTTGCTGGAAAAATTAATGGAATTCTAGTTGATGCATCAGAAAAGATTACTGAGGATTCAGATGTAATTATTGTAACAAATTCTGATCCTGAGGGTTTAGAAATTATTAGACACTCATGCGCTCATTTATTTGGTCATGCTATAAAGCAAATGTATCCTAAAGCAAAAATGGCTATAGGTCCTACTATTGATAATGGATTTTACTATGATATTGATTTGGATGTTTCTCTTAATGATAAGGATCTTGAGTTAATAGAAGCCAGAATGAAAGAATTAGCAAATACTGATTATGATGTTGTTAGGAACGTGGTTGATAGAGAGCAGGCTTTAAAAGCATTTAAAGATAGAAATGAAGATTATAAAATTGAGATTATTAATGAAATTCCCGATAATGAAATAATTGCTTTGTATCATCATAATGAGTATACGGACATGTGCCGCGGACCTCATGTAACATCAACAAGACATCTTCGTTCATTTAAATTAATGAAAATAGCTGGAGCTTATTGGAGAGGTAATTCTGACAATAAAATGCTTCAAAGAATTTATGGTACAGCTTGGTCTAATGATAAAGATTTAAAAAAACATCTTATTTTATTAGAAGAGGCTGAAAAGAGAGACCATAGGAAGCTTGGAAGAGAGTTAGATTTATTCCATTTTCAAGATGAAGCTGTAGGTATGGTGTTTTGGCATCCCAAAGGCTGGAGTATATATAGAGAGTTAGAGGAATATATTAGAAGAAAAATTACGAAAGGTGGCTATCAAGAAATTAAAACACCTCAGTTAATTGATAAAAAACTTTGGGAGCAGTCTGGTCATTGGGATAAATACTCGGAACATATGTATACCTCTGAGGCTGATGAGAGAGAACTGGCGTTGAAACCAATGAATTGCCCGGGTCATATTCAAGTTTTTAATCAAGGAATAAAAAGCTACAGAGACCTTCCTCTAAGAATGTCTGAATTTGGTTCGTGTCATAGATATGAACCATCAGGTGCCCTTCATGGTTTAATGAGGGTACGAAATTTTGTACAAGATGATGCTCATATTTTTTGTACTGAAGATCAAATTGAATCTGAGACAATTTTATTTTGTAACCTTTTAAAGGAAGTTTATGAAGAACTAGGTTTTGATAAGGTTTCAATTATGTTTGCCGATAGACCTGAGAAAAGAGTTGGCGATGATGCTATTTGGGATAAAGCTGAAGGTGCTCTGTTAAAAGCTACTAAAGCAACTGGCCTACCTTTTGAAGAGAATAAAGGTGATGGAGCATTTTATGGACCAAAACTAGATTTTTACCTTCATGATGCAATTGGTAGGGTCTGGCAGTGTGGAACTCTTCAAGTTGATTTTAATTTACCCAATCGTTTAGGAGCATCTTATATTGGAGAGGATAATAATAAACATATCCCAATTATGCTTCATAGGGCAATACTTGGAAGTTTGGAGAGGTTTTTAGGTATTTTAATTGAAAATTATGAAGGAAAATTCCCTCTTTGGCTTTCGCCTGTTCAAGCTGCAATAACAACAATAACATCTGGATCAAATCAAGCAGCAGAGAGAATCATCGAAAAGCTTCGTGATAATGGCATTAGATCTTTAATTGATTTAAGAAATGAAAAAATTAATTATAAAGTCAGAGAACATTCAGTTAATAAAGTGCCCTTCATTCTTGTTTTAGGTGATAGAGAAGTGGAAGAAAATACAATTACTATTCGTCGCCTAGGCTCTAAAGAGCAGAAAACTATGAATGTTGACGAATGTATTGAGCAAATAAGACTAGAGTCTCTTCCGCCCGATATTAAATAATTTATTTTTGAGAGTTTCCAACTATCCCTCTAACAATAAGCTCATTTATTTGATCTTCGTTAATTCCAATACTCTTAAGAACTTCAAAATTATCTTGACCAAGTTTTGGAGCTGGTCCTTTTGGACCGTCATCTGAATTATGAAACCTAACTGGAGAAGAGACTGTACTATAATTTTCGTCACAGTCTTGGTCCTCAACCTCTGAAAAGGCACCACTATCAATGGCTTGCTTATCTTTTGATACCTCTTTAAGGTTTTGAACAGGGGACCAAATTAAATCCTGCTCATCAAGTTTTTCACCCCACTCAGACATTGTATATTGGCTAAATGCTCTATCCATTTCGTCGATAAACTCTTTTGCATTTTCTCTTCTTGCTTGATTTGTATTGAATTTTTCGTTTTTTAGCCATTCCTCTTTTCCAAGAGCTCTTACAACTTTAGGCAAATCATAATCTCCACCTGCTCTTGGACTAAGACAAATCCATCTATCATCTTTAGTTTTAAAAAAATTAAATATAGGATTAATTTGTTCATCTCTCTTTTTAGTAGAGGGTACTCTTCCAAATTTTAATTGCAAAGCCATGTCCGAGCTGAGAGAGTATATACCTGTTCTCAAAAGTGATGTCTCAACAACTTTTCCTTTTCCTGTTTTTGTTCTTTCATAAACTGCAGCTAAAATTCCGCTCACAGTAGAAATTGCTGTTATATGATCACCAGAGGCTGTTCTTATAGGAAGAGGTTCTTCTCCTTTTCTTTGAGTTAAATGTGCCATCCCTGATCTCGACCAATAAGCTGCAACATCAAAGCCAGGTCTATTTTTTTCTTCACCCTCAAGACCATAACCAGTTAATGAGCAATATATTAATTTAGGGTTTACTTTAAGTAGGGATTCATGATCAAGTTTTGCGCTTTCAAGAGATCGCGGTCTTACATTTGTTAAGAAAATATCTGCATCTTTTATTAACTCTCTTACAATATCAGCACCCTTTTCATCGCTAGTATTTATTGAGATACCTTTTTTTCCTCTATTATCTAATGTGAATATAGGGTTACCCTCAATCGGAACATTTGACTTCATTCCTTCAAAGAATCTTCTCATTGGACAACCATTCAAAGGTTCTACTTTTATAACTTCAGCACCCCAATCCCTTAACATAGCTCCAGCTGCCGGTGCTGCAACATAAGTAGCCATTTCAATAACTTTTAGTCCTTCAAGCATTTCAACCCCATTGAAAATTATTTAAGATAATAAACTGTGATTATTATTATTATGATATATCATTATTGCATGAACGATAGTGAAAATAAATTAATTCCTGCATCAACTGTTTTAATAATTCGAGATGGTAAAATAGGCTTAGAAGTTTTTATGGTAGTAAGACATCATGAAATTGATTTTGCTTCAGGGGCTCTTGTATTCCCAGGAGGCAAGGTAGATAAAAATGATTATGACAAGAAATTAAAAAATTTATCATATGTTGATGAAACTGATAACTCTGAAACCCTTCCATTTAAAATTGCTGCAATTAGAGAAAGTTTTGAAGAAGCAAATGTTTTGTATGCTAATGATAAGAGTAGTAAATCTCATATAAGCTTAAAAAGACTTAAAAATTTATCTAATTGGAGAGAAAAATTTAATGACAACCATGCATCAATGATAGATTTTGCTTCAAATGAAGATTTAATTTTTTCTACAAAAAGTCTTATACCATTTGCTCATTGGATTACCCCTAAAAAAATGCCAAAAAGATTTGATACTAGATTCTATATTGCAGAAGCCCCCAAAGACCATGAAGGTGAGCATGATGGAACTGAATCCGTTGATTCTATATGGATAAGTCCGCAACAAGCTCTAGATGATTGCTATTCAAAAAAAAGAACAATTATTTTTCCAACAAGACTAAATCTAGAAAAGCTTAGTAAATCAAATACAGTTGAAGAAGCCTTAGAAAATGCAAGAAATTCAAAAATAGCTACAGTTACCCCATCAATAAGTAAGATTGAAGGAGAGGCTTTTTTAACAATTCCAGAAAAAGCCGGATATGGCTTAATAAAAGAACCTCTAAAAAATCTATAAAATTAATAAATAAATTGTTCGTTAATTATTCTTTCTTCAAGATTTGTTTTAGGATCAAATAACATTCTTAATTGAATATCTTTATCTTCTGAAATTTCTACATATTCAATATCTCTAAATTCTGAGTTATCAGCAACAACACTAACTGGTCTTTTCTTTTTCTCTAAAATATTTATTCTTACTTTTGCGTTTCTCGGCAAAAGAGCTCCTTTCCACCTTCTTGGTCTAAATGCAGAGATAGGTGTTAAGGCCAATAAGTTAGAAGTTAATGGAAGAATAGGGCCATGGGCTGATAGATTATAAGCTGTACTACCTGCAGGTGTGCATAAAAGTAAACCATCACATATTAACTCTTTAAGTCTCTCTTTTCCATCAACATAAATTTTAACTTTCGCAGCTTGATATGTTTCTCGAAGAAGAGAAACTTCGTTAATAGCTTTTGCTGTAAAAATTTTATTCTTACTTTTAGTCTTCATTTTAAGAGGGTGAAGTTCAGCCGATATAGATTTCTCAATTCTCTTTAAAAGATTTTTTTCATTATATTTATTCATTAAGAAACCAATAGATCCTCTGTTCATTCCGTAAATTGGTAAATCCCTATTTATATTATCATGAAGAGTTTGGAGCATTAGTCCGTCACCACCTAATGCAACAATAGTGTTAGCCTTATTTATTGGATAACTCTTATATAATTTAGCTAAATCTCTTTTTGCTTTTTTTGCTTCAGCATTGTTGCTTGATACTATATGTATTTTTATTTCACTCATAAAAAAATTCTTCCATAATAATTGTTATTTGTCATTTGTTTTACTATGAATAGTTATATTTATCTATGGGGGTTTTTTTGTTTCTTACAATTGATCAGGGTACTTCATCAAGTAGAGCATTATTATTTGACGAAAAATTTAATGTTATTGATGTTTTTCAAAAAAAACTTAAGCAAATTTATTTAAATGAATCATGGGTAGAACATAATCCAAATGAAATTTTTGAGAGCGTAGTTTCATGCTGTGAAAAAATTTTAAAAGGCAGAAATTCTAAAAAAATACTATCAATTGGCATAACCAATCAAAGAGAAACAATTGTAGTTTGGGATAATAAAACAGGAAAACCTCTTTATAATGCAATAGTTTGGCAAGATAAAAGAACATCAGAATTATGTAATAATTTAAAAAATGATGGGCTTGAAGAAATTATAAATAAAAAAACAGGACTGCTTCTTGATCCATATTTCTCTGCTACAAAAATTGCTTGGATTTTGGATAATGTCGATGGTGTTAGAAAAAAAGCTAAAAACGGACAGGTTTGCTTTGGAACAATAGATACTTGGTTAATCTGGAAGTTAACAAATGGTAAAATTTTTGCAACAGATGTAACAAATGCTTCGAGAACAAGTTTATTTAATATTAAGGAAATGCAATGGGATAGGGAACTTTTAGACATATTTAAAATTCCATTTCATTGTTTACCAGAGGTAAAAGCTTGTGATGATTATTATGGTGATACAGAAATTCTAAGTAGATCTATAAAAATTACGGGTGTAATTGGTGATCAGCAGTCCTCAGCTATAGGACAATTTTGCTTTGAAGAGGGTGACTTGAAGTCAACATATGGGACTGGTTGCTTTGTTTTAGCAAATACTGGGAATAAAATAATTTATTCAAATAAAAAATTACTAACAACTATTTCCTGCAAAATTAATAATGATGTAAGTTATGCTCTAGAAGGTTCAATTTTTATGGCTGGAGGATTAATGAATTGGATGCAGTCCAATTTAAAGTTATTTAAAAATATTTCAGAGACATCAAAGTTAGCCTCATCTGTAAACCCGTCATCAAATGTAATAATAGTACCAGCATTTTCTGGATTAGGAGCACCCCATTGGTCTCCTAATTCAAAGGGGGCAATTTATGGAATTACTCAAGATACAGGTAGAGGTGAATTAATACATTCTTCTTTGCAGGCAATTTCCCTTCAAACATATGATTTATTAGAAGCTTTTAGAGAAGATTTTGAAAGCAATAGAATCTCTTTATCTAATTTTCTAAGCATTGACGGTGGAATGATAGAGAACGATTGGTTTGTAAAAAATTTAGCAGATATTACAAATTTTAATATCCTTAAAGCTTACACAAAAGAATCTACAGCATTAGGCGCCTCATTGGTTTCAGGTATAGGTATTGGATACTATAAAGGGTTTGATAATATAAAATCTTTAACTAATATGAGTAATAAATTGCAATCAACTATTGATAAAAATTTAAGAAAAAAAATTATTGAAGATTGGCATAATGCAGTTCAAAAGACTATAGAAATGGCTGATTAAATTTATTAATAAAGACAATATTAAATTATTTGATATATTAATATTAAATAATTCTAGAAAGGTTATTAAGCATGGGTAATGCAATTAAGGATTCAGTCTCTACTGAAGAGTGGCAAACAAGAGTTGATCTAGCTGCTTTATATCGACTTGTTGCACTTTATGGTTGGGATGATTTAGTTTTTACTCATATTTCTGCAAGGGTTCCTGGCGAGGATAATCATTTTTTGTTAAATCCTTATGGCCTTCTCTTTGAGGAAATAAAAGCTTCTGATTTGGTAAAAATAGATCTTGATGGAAACATAGTTTCTGAAACAGAATATTTTGTTAATGCCGCAGGATTTACTATACACTCAGCTGTTCATGGAAATGGGCAACATAACCATGCGGTAATTCATACTCATTCAAATGACGGAGTTGCGGTTTCTGCACAAGAACATGGGCTTTTACCAATTTCACAGACCGCAATGGTTATTAGAAATGAATGTGCCTATCATGATTACGAGGGAATAGCCCTTAATCATGATGAAAGAGAGAGATTACTCAATGATTTGGGTGATAAACATTGTATGATTTTAAGGAATCATGGATTACTAGCCACAGGTGCAACTTGTGCCGATGCATGGTTACGGTTATTTTTTCTCGAAAGAGCATGCACAATGCAAATTAAAGCTCTATCAGGTGGTTCAAAATTAAATATGGTCCCTGATGACGTTATTGAGTTAGTTACAGATCAAGGACAAATGGCCTCTGAGCAAGGAATAGGTAACTTGGCATGGCCAGCACTTATAAGAAAGCTTGATAAGATAGATATTAGTTATAAAGAATAAAAAAGGAGATTTTTATGAAATTTGCGGTTGGACAACCAGTAACTAGAATTGAAGATACGAGACTTATTACGGGTCAGGGTAAGTTTACTGATGATCAAAAGTTACCAGGAATGGTACATGGTGTTTTTGCAAGATCTCCTTATGCTCATGCAAAAATTATTTCAATTAATATTGATGAAGCAAGAAAAATGCCTGGTGTTATAGATATTTTTACTGGAGAAAGATTACAAGAAGAGGGCTTATCTCATATGTCCGTGATAGATTTTTTACAAAATAAAGACGGATCTCCTATGAATGCAAGCAAAAGACCTATTCTTGCTGTAGGTAAAGTTAGACATGTTGGCGACCCAGTTGCCTTTATTGTTGCTGAAACTACAAATCAGGCACTTGACGCTTCTGAATTTATTGAGGTTGATTACGAGGAGCTTCCTTGCGTAACAGATACAGCAAAAGCATTAGATCCTCAATCACCATTACTTTTTGATGAATTTGGTTCAAATTCTGCTGTTGATTGGGAGCTTGGCTCTGAGCAAGAGTGGAATGATGTAAAAGATAAAGCTGAGCACGTTTCAGAAGTAACCTTGGTTAATAATAGAATTGTTGTAAATCCAATTGAACCAAGGTCTGCTACATCAGACTTCAATAAAGATGATGATCACTTTACCGTTTATGTAGAAAGTCAAGGACCTCATGCCATGAGAGAGAGGCTAGCCGCTTCTCTTGGAGTAGAGGAAAAACAGGTTAAGGTTGTAACAAATGATGTTGGCGGAGGGTTTGGATTAAAAATGATGTGTTTTCCTGAATACATCGCTACAATGTTTGCTAGCAGATCTTTGAATAGGCCTGTGAAGTGGACCTCTACAAGATCTGAAGCTTTTTTGAGTGACTCTCACGGAAGAGACCATGTAACGAAAGCCTCTATAGCTATGGATAAAGATGGTCATTTTCTGGGAGTAAAAGTTGATACAGTTGCAGCTGTAGGGGCTTATTTGTCTCAGTATGGGATTTTTATACCTACACTTGCAGGCGCAGGAATGCATGTTGGCGTATATAAAATACCTACCTTATATAATAAAGTTAATGTTGTTTATACAAATACTGTTCCAGTGGATGCCTATAGAGGAGCTGGGCGGCCTGAGGCAAGTTATGTTATTGAACGATTGGTTGATAAAGCTGCCGATGACTTAGGAATTGATCCTTTAGAATTAAGAATGAAAAATTTTGTTCAACCAGATGAAATTGGCAAAAATGAAGGATCTATTCTTCCATTTGATAGCTGTGATTTCCAAAAAACAACAGAAATGTCGATAGTAAATTCGTCATATAGTGATTTCGTTAATAGAAAAAAATCTGCTGACAAGAGTAAATATTTGAAAGGTATTGGCGTTTCTTATTATGTTGAAAGAACTCAAGGAGAAGGCTCTGAAAATTCTAGAGTGGTGGTTTCTAGTGATGGATCCGTAAAGGTTTACGCCGGTACTATGGCCACTGGCCAAGGACATGAAACAGCATGGACGCAAATTTTGGTCGAAAAATTAGGTGTAAATCCTGAAGATGTTTCCGTTCATTTTGGTGACAGTGATGATTTGCCTGGTGGAGGTGGTACAGGTGGATCAAAGTCATTGTATATGGCTGCAGGAGCTATCAATGATGCTTCTGAGGCTATGTTAAAAAAAGGTATTGAAATAGCCGCAAATGAGCTTGAAGCATCTGTTGACGATATAGAGTATACTACAAATGCTGGCCCTTTATTTGAGGTAAAAGGAACAAATAGAAATATTGATTTATTCTCAGTTGCTAGATTAGCAGAAGGTCAATCCAATACTCAGATTCTTGATGGTGAGAGTGCTTATGAACATAAAGATCCTACTTTTCCAAATGGCTGTCATGTTTGCGAGGTATCTATCGATAAAGAAACTGGAAGAATAGAAATTGATAATTATTCAGCAACTGATGACTTTGGGAAAATAATTAATCCTCTTCTCGTAGCAGGCCAAGTTCATGGAGGTATCGTTCAAGGTTTAGGACAGGCTATGGGAGAGCATGCTATTTTTGAAGAGGAATCTGGGCAGTTAATTAATGGTTCATATATGGATTATCATATGCCAAGAGCGGATGAATTTCCTCATCTTGACTTAGATTTTAACGAGGAAGCAGAATGTACAACAAATATGCTAGGGGCTAAAGGTTGTGGTGAAGCTGGAACTGTAGCTTCAACTACTGCTTATGTTAATGCTGTTTATGATGCTTTATCTGAATATGATTTTAAAGAGCTTGATATGCCAATTACCCCAATGAAGGTATGGAAAATTATTAATAATAATTAATATACATAGACGTAAATTTTTTTTTATGTATTGTTAAGTTACTGTCTTAAAAAAGAGTTAATATGGATAAAAAAATAGAAATACCTGACGCATATTCTGTTCCTTTGGATAAGATTCACCCAGCTGAACCAGCTCTTTTTAAAAATAACGTAATGTGGTCTTATTTTGAACGCTTAAGAAAAGAAGATCCTGTTCATTACTGTGAAAGACCTTTTGATTTGGGTATGGGTGAATTTCTTGATGAAGAAATTGGTCCTTATTGGTCAATTACTAAATATAATGATATTATGGATGTTGATACAAATCATAAAATTTTTTCTTCTGAACCTGCTATAACTCTCTTTGATCCGCGTGAAGAATTTACTACACCTATGTTTATTGCCATGGATCCTCCAAAACATGATATTCAACGAAAAGCTGTAAATCCTGTTGTAGCGCCGAGCAATTTAAAAAACATGGAAGGTCTAATTCGGGAAAGAACACAAAATGTTCTTGATAGTTTGCCTAAAAATGAGTCTTTTGATTGGGTGAAAAGTGTTTCTATTGAGTTAACAACACAAATGCTTGCCACATTATTCGATTTTCCGTTTGAGGATAGATACAAATTAACAAGGTGGTCAGACGTAGCTACAGCTAGACCAGGAGACGGAGTTATCGAGACTGATGAGCAAAGATATAGTGAATTATATGAGTGTTTGGAATACTTTACTAAATTATGGAATGAGAGAGTTAATTCCGAACCTAAAACTGATTTAATTTCAATGCTTGCTCATAATCCTTTGACTAGAAATATGGAGCCAATGGAGTATCTTGGTAACCTAATACTTTTAATTGTAGGAGGTAATGATACAACCAGAAATTCAATGACAGGCGGTATAGTTGCTTTAAATGAAAACCCTGACCAGTATGACAAATTAAGAAATAATCATGACTTGATTTACTCAATGGTGCCAGAAATTATTCGTTGGCAAACACCTTTAGCTTATATGCGAAGAACTGCTCTAGAGGATACAGAAATAAGAGGAAAAAAAATTAAAAAAGGTGATAAAGTTGTAATGTGGTATGTATCTGGGAACAGAGATGAAGAGGTTATTGATAATCCGAATTCATTTATAATAGATAGAGAAAGGCCAAGAACTCATCTTTCTTTTGGTTTTGGAATTCATAGGTGTGTTGGTAACCGTTTAGCTGATATGCAACTAGAGATATTATGGGAAGAAATTATGAAAAGATTTAATAATATTGAAGTATTAGCTGAGCCTGAACGCGTAAACTCCTCATTTGTAAAAGGCTATCTCTCTCTTCCAGTTAAAATAACTGACTAAGTCAGTATAATTTTTATCTAAAAGACAAAAAATGAAATCTGAAAATCCTCAAAATCGTAACTTAAGAGATATTTTTGGAAAATTTGCTACAGGTGTTTGTGCAATTTCTTTTTATGGTAAGGATAAAAAACCCAGAGGAATTACTGTAAATTCATTTGCATCGGTTTCTCTAAATCCACCTCTAGCATTGTGGTGTATTGATAATGGCTCAGACGTTTATGAGGAAATTATTGATAAAGATAAATATATTTTTAATTTTCTCTCTGAAGATCAATTAAGTATCGCTAAACTGTTGTCAATGAAAAGCAATCATTCTTTAGATGATATAGAATTTATTGATCATGAATTTGGCCTTATACTTAAAAATTCATTAGGCTGGATAGCATGCTCAAGAAAAGAAATTATTCCATCCGGAGATCATTCAATTATAATAGGTAGTGTGAGTAATTTTGAAATTTTGAACAAAAATAAAAAACCACTCCTTTTTTGGTCAGGCGATTTTAAGAATAAAATTAGCTGAATGCTAGCTCTGGAAAACCTTTATCAACAGACTCTCTTAACCTGTCATAATAAACTCCTGCACCACCAAAATAAATCAAAACTCTTGCATTTTTATTCTCGATGTTAGCACCCATCATCCAAGAGTGAACTTGATCACCAACATCCATTAATGTTTGTTTATGAATTTCGGATACATGTGCAGACCATTCATTTTCTGCTTCTTGAAGAGGTTGGCACAATGTGTGACCTTCTTCCTCCATTTTTTTTATGCAATCAGAAATCCAAAGTGCATTCTGTTCTATTGAAGTGGGTAGATTGGCAAAAGGTGCCTGTGGCCCGGTAACAGTAAACAAATTTGGAAAATCTGAAATACATACACCCATGATTGATTTAGACTCTTTTTCCCATTTATCTCTGATAGTTGAACCACTAATTCCTTTGATATCAAAAGCCTCAAGAGCACCTGTGTATGCTTGAAAACCTGTTGCCAAAATGATTATATCAAAAGAGTAATTATTTTTCGTTGTTTTAACCCCTTTTTCAGTAATTTCTGATATTGGTTCATTATTTTTTATATCGACAAGATTAACATTTTCTCTATTAAACGCTTCATAAAATCCATGATCTAGTGGAGGTCTTTTAGCAAATAAAGGATAACCTTTTGGGGTAAGAAGATCAGCAGTAATTGGATCTTTGACTTTTTCTTTCATTTTTTTGATAACAAAATCAGCTGCCATTTTGTTGGCCTCTGGATCCGCCAAAAGATCATCGAATGTTTCAAAAACCCATCGGAAACTTCCTTTCCAGTTTTCTTCAAATATTTTTTCACGTTCCTCGGGTGGCGTATCAACCGCATTACGTCCTACAGGACTATCAAAAGCCATACCAAAAACATGGTTTCTGCACTTTTGAATAATTTCATCATAATTATCTTTAATTTCTTTTTCCCATTCTGGCGTCATTGGTCTTTGCATTGCTGGTAATACAAAATTTGGAGTTCTTTGAAAAACTGTAACACTTTCTGCGGTTTTAGCCATTATTGGCAACATTTGAACAGTTGATGCGCCACATCCAATTATACCAATTTTTTTACCTTCATAATTAAGTCCTTCTTGTGGCCACCTAGACGAGTGAAAACATGGACCCTCAAATTTTTCCCTACCCTTTATATTTGGAATTACTGGTTGAGATATCATTCCCATAGCGCTTATAAAGTATTTACAGCTTAATTTTTCACCGTTATTTGTAGTTACAATCCAAATTTTCTCATCATTACTGAATTCAGCGCTTATAATTTCAGTGTTAAGCTGAATATCTGGCCACATATTGCATTTATCAGCTACAAAATGAAGATATCGATTTGTTTCTTCCCAACCTGGATATCGCTCTGACCAAGTCCATTCTTGCATAATTTCTTTTGAAAAGGATAGGCAGTAATAATAACCTTCACTATCAGTAGCTGCTCCTGGATATTTATTCCAATTCCAAGTTCCTCCAATTCCAGATGCTTTGTCAAAAACCTTTAATGAAATACCTAATTTTTTAAGATGATGAATTAATGCTAATCCTGCAAAACCTGCCCCAACAATAATCGCATCATAATCGACTTTTGTACCCAATTTATCATCCCCAAAATTTTTATTATTATTATTTTTTTTAAATAATAAATAACATATCATGGGTAATATAACTTGCAATATTTTTAAATGGAGCTCTATGACTATGATTATTAAATCCGTAAATCACAAAAGAATTGTTAATGTTCCTAAAAGTTATTTATGGAAAAGAATGACTGATTTTAAAAATATTGGCTCTCTTCTTCCCCCTCCAATAATAGATGAAGTAAAATGTGAGAGCAACGATATAGGTTCATTGCGATATTTAACTCTTGGAAAAAAACAAAAATATCCAGGAGAGATTATAGAGAGACTTGAAGCAATGTATGACGAAAGTTTTTTTGTATATTCTATTGTAGATACTTCATGTCTTCCCGTTAAAAATTATATAGCTAACATCGAATTTAGAGAAGTTTCCCAAAAACAGACCGAATCTTCTATTTCAAGTAATTGGATTGATAAGAGTTCTTCCCCTGTAGAAATGACTCAGATGTTCGAGAATCTTTATGAATTAATGTTTTTAAATGCTGAAAATCAATATTTAGAGATAAACAATAATGGATCTTGATCAAAGTGACTTTGAAAAAATCATTGAATTTTTGTCATTAGAAAATTTTTTTGTAGATAAAAATTTTAGTCCTAAGTCAATAGGCGATGGACAATCTAACCCTACCTTCTTGATAAGAGACAATGAAAATAATTTTAAGGTATTAAGAACTCAACCAACTGGTAATTTAGCCAGAGGTGCTCATAGAGTTGATCGAGAATATTTTGTCCTAAAGGCATTATCAAATGAAAGTTTTGAGGCTCCGGAACCCTTTGTTTTATGTGATAATTCAGAGTTAATTGGAAGAATGTTTTACGTGATGAACTTCGAAGATGGTGATATTAATTTTGATCCTTTTCTACCGAATGAAAACCTTGAAAATAAAAAAAAAATATACAAATCTCTAGCTGAAGTTTTAGGAAAACTTCATAGTTATGATATTAACGAATTGAATCTTCCTTTTAAAAAAAATCATGGATTTATGAAAAGAAATTTATCACTTTGGTATGATCAAATTTTTCATGATGAGTCTATAAAAGATAAAGAAATTGAAAAAATTTATAAGAATATTTTAACTAAATTACCTTCAGATGGTGATTTATCTCTTTTACATGGCGACTTTAAGTTAGACAATACCATTATTGGTCATGATAAGAAATGTAAGGCTGTTCTTGATTGGGAATTATCTTCGTTTGGTGAACCTCTAGTTGACATAAGTTTTCAAATTATAAACTGGTTGATACCATCTGGAATTTTGTATGGGATAGGAGGAGACTGGAAGGAGAACGGTCTGCCATCGGCAAGTGATTTTTTATTATGGTATGAAAATTCATATAAAAAAGAAGTAGATATTCATTTACTAAGAAATGCATGCATATTTTCACTAATAAAGCTTTTCTGTATTCTCAAAGGTATAGAAAACAGGTTTCATCAGGGTAATGCTGTTTCAAAAGATGCAGAAGAGAAAATTTTAGCCGCTCCTGCAATAAAAGAGGTTTTAATGAATTCATTTGAGACCAATCCAAATGATATAATTGTTTCTTAGATTTAATGCTTTTAAGCATAGGTTTTTTATGATTTTATTACATTGTGAAAAGGGAGAAATAAATGACGAAATATAGATTTTCTGATGGGGCCGCATTGGTTTTTGGAGGCTCTGGTGGCCTTGGCACAGGGATTGTAAATCTGCTTGCTGAGAGTGGAAGCGATGTAGCATTTACATATTTTAAAAATAAAGAAAGCGCCGAAAGTAATTTAACTAATATACAAAAAATAGGAAGAGATGGATTAATTGGAAGCGTTGATCTTCTTGATTTAAAAGCTGTTGAAAAATTCTCTAATCAAGCAAAAGATAAATTTGGAAAAATTCATTCAGTAATTTTTGCAACAGGTCCTTTTTTGCATATTATGCCAGTTTTAGAGGCAAAACCTGAGGATGTTTATTATACTTTAGATGCTGATATTAAAGGTTTTTATCATGTTCTTAAAGCAGTAGTTCCAATCCTTAAAGAAGGTGGAGGCGGGTCCATAACAGCTTTAACAACAGCCGCAATTCATAGATATATCAGTACAGATGGGCTATCCTCCATTCCTAAATCTGGAGTTCAACATTTGTGTACAGCAATAGCCAGAGAAGAAGGTCACCATGGTATAAGGGCTAATTGTGTAGCCGTTGGGTTAATAGCTGTTGGACTTTCACAAGAAATTGACTCCCCTCCAGGTGGAATTTTAGATCAATGGATGAATCAAGTTCCTCTTGGAAGAGCTGGTGCTCCAGAAGAACTATTTGATACAGTAGTATTTTTAGCATCCAAAAATGCTGGATATATTAGTGGTCAATCTTTACCAGTCGATGGAGGTTATTCGGCGTAATGGAAATAAAATGAATTATAAAAATAAAAATATAATTGTCATTGGAGGAAGTAGTGGAATAGGAAGGGGTATAGCTTCTTCCTATATCGATAAAGGTGCAAATGTATGCATTACTGGCACAAGAGATAGCATAAATGATTATGATGAGGAAATATCTGATAATATTAAAAAATGTATCTATAAAAAATTGGATTTATCTGAACATGAAAATTTAGAAAAGCTATCTTTACCATTCAATGATATAAATACTTTAGTCTGTTCGCAGGGAATTGTTGCTTATAATCAAAAGGAATTTGAAATGGAGACTTTTAAGAAAGTTGTTGATCTTAATTTAAATTCAGTGATGGCATCATGTACATTTTTTCATCAAAATTTATCAAAAAATAATGGTTCTATTGTTATTATAGGTTCTGGTGCGAGTTTTCATGCTGTTAGAGGAAATCCCGCATATTCTGCATCAAAGGGAGGGCTTTTGACTCTTATTAAAACCCTTGCTGAAGCATGGGCTAGGGATGGAATTAGAGTAAATGGTATTGCCCCTGGTTATGTTGCAACAAAACTTACAGAGGTTACTTTTGGCAATGAAAAAAGATATGAGAATTCTCTAAAGAGTATACCATTACGAAGGTGGGGTTCTCCTGAAGATATGGGAGAAGTATGTTGTTTTTTAAGTAGTGAAGAGGCTTCTTATGTAACAGGTCAAATGTTAACAGTGGATGGCGGTATGAGTCTATCATAATATAAAAAAGATTTAAGGAGAGAGCAATGGACTTAATAATGGTGGGTTTAATTTTTGGATGGAGTTGTGCATTTATACTTTCATCCACTGCTATTGCAGTAATAATTATATTTATTAGAAGCGAAAATAACTCTGAAAATAAAAATAAAAAAGGTCGATTGTATAGGGGTTATCCTGTTGCACAACAGAGAAAAAGTAGCTCTTTACAGAGTAAAATAGTTTATAGCCATCAAGAGAATCTTGTAAAAACCTTTTTCTCAATAAATGATGAAAGCATTGGAATGAAGCACTTTCGTTATACTAATGATGACTATTTTTCAGCCGATGATAGTATTAAAAAAATTGGAAAAAATTCACCAGTTGTTGCTGACGGTATTTATGCGCAATGGGTTACTACTGAAAATTCAGATCCAGATAAAAGAATTTTGTACTTACATGGTGGTGGTTATGCGATTGGCTCAATAAGAGGTTATTTATCCCTAACTAGTCAAATAGCAAAAGCTACTGATTGCTCTGTTTTGGTTATAGACTATAGTTTGGCTCCAGAAAATAAGTTTCCAGCAGCTATTGAAGACTCAAAAAAGGCATTTAATTGGATGTTAGAAAATGGTCCTGATGGAAAACAAAATGCGAAAAAATCTTTTATATGTGGTGACTCTGCTGGTGGTGGTTTAGCTTTAGGAGTTACTTTGGCATTGAAAGACAGCAATATGGCACTGCCAAATGCTGTAATTCCTCTATCTCCTTGGGCAGAATTAGATCCTGTTTCTAGTTCATATGAGGTAAATAAATCCCTAGATCCATACATAACAAAAGAGGCTATTTCAGCTTTTAGGGATATCTATATTAATGATGAGTCAGAATTAAAGAATCCTTACGCATCACCTGTTTATGGAAATTTTGATGGATTTCCGCCTATTTTGATTCAGGTTGGCTCAAGAGAAGTTTTACTAGATGACTCTAAAAAAATAGAAGAAAGGGCGAAATCTTATGGTTGTGATGTAACTTTAGAAATATGGGACGATATGGTACACGTTTTTCATGGTTATGCACCTTTTCTTCCTGAGGCTAATGAGGCAATTGATAAAATTGGTTTATTTATTTCAGATAAATAAATGATTTGTATACCAGCAAAAAGATATGAATAATGTTTACACATATAGTCCCTTAGATAGAGTAATTTGGGATACTCCATCTCTGGAAGCAATTGAAAGCGAGATAGAAAGATTAAATGCTAAAAAAGTTTTTATTGTTTCTTCATCTACACTATCAAAAAAAACTGACGAAATTAGTAAAGTAATAGATAATTTGGGTAAAAAATTTGTTGGTTTATTTGATAATTGCATTGCGCACTCACCTTTAGAGAATGTTATTGAATGCGCAAATAAAGTACAAAAATATTCACCCGATATAATAATTACTGTTGGTGGAGGTACGCCAATAGATACAGTAAAAGTTGTTCAATTATGTTATTCTCTTGGGATAAATTCCGTCGATGAATTAAAAAAAATATCTAATAAGCATCAAAAAATTAAATCAAAAATTAGACAAATTGCTATTCCAACAACTTTGTCTGGAGGAGAATACTCTATTATTGGTGGTGCTATGGATTCAAAAATTCAGCTTAAAGAGAGATATTCAGGTGATGACATATGCCCTCAAGTAGTTATACTTGATCCTGCAATAACCCTTCATACACCTGACTGGCTTTGGTTATCAACAGCTATTAGATCTGTGGACCATGCCGTTGAGGGACTTTGTGCAAACTCTACAAATCCACTTATACCACCAATGGCTCTTAATTCACTTCAATTATTTGGAAGTTCATTAAGAGGTACTTATAAAGATAGAGATGATATTATTTCTAGGTCCTTATCACAAAAAGCAGTGTGGATGATTGCAAAAAATTTAGGGAATACTCCTATGGGAGCTAGTCATGGAATTGGTTATCTTCTTGGCTCAATTGGATCTGTACCTCATGGACACACATCATGTGTAATGTTACCTGCAGTTTTAAAATGGAACGAAAGTCATAATAAAGAAAAACAAAAATGGATTGCAAATGCTCTAGGCAGGCCAAATCTATCAGCTTCTGAGGCTGTAAGTGAATTGATTTCGGATCTTGGCTTACCAAAAACGCTTGAAGAGGTTGGCATCAAGGAAAGTCAATGGGATAAAATAGCGGAATATGGTCTTAATCATCCTACAGTTCAGTCCAACCCAAAGCCAATTAATAAAAAGGACGACATAATTCAAATACTAAAATTAGCTAGTTAAACATTTGATATGACAAAAATTCTCTAGTAATCTTAATTTTAGGAGATTTCTTTGTTTGGTTTTTTACTATCGATGTTTGGTGTTTTAGTTGCAATAGGCATTCTTTTTGCAGTGGTAAAGGTTTTAGATAAGTTGGATGGAAAATGAGTCGTTTATCAAAGTTTTCTCGTTCAATAAAAGGAAAAATTGTTTTGGTTACTGGTGCTGCTAGTGGAATGGGTAGGGCTACAGCTGAGCTTTTTTCAGATGAAGGGGCGGTCGTAATAGTCTCTGATCTTAATCAATATTCAGTCGATAATGTTGTAGATAAAATTAAAAAAAATGAAAGTGATGCAGAGGGCTATGTTTTAGATATTTCTGACAAAAAAAATATTCAGGATGTAGTTAAAAAAATAACTAATAAATATGGTCTGATTGATATTTTAATTAATAACGCTGGAATAGCACTTCCAACCTCAATTGATAATGACGATTTTGAAGTATATTGGGATAAAACTCATAATGTTTTACTTAAAGGTCAAGCAGTTCTTATTAGAGAGTGCCTTCCATTTATAGAAAAGTCTAATACACCAAGAATTGTAAATATTTCCTCAACAGAGGGTTTAGGTGCTTCACCAATGCACTCTCCATATACATCTGCTAAGCATGGTGTTATAGGCTTAACTCGTTCTTTAGCGGTTGAATTAGGTAAAAAAGGTATAACAGTAAATTGTATTTGCCCTGGTCCAATAAATACAGCTATGACAGAAAAAATACCTGATAAAGATAAAGAAGTTTATTCAAAAAGAAGAGTTCCGTTAAGAAGATATGGTGACCCTGAAGAGGTTGCCCATGCTACATTAAATTTTTGTCTTCCTTCATCATCATTTATTACCGGAGCTGTTTTAGCTGTAGACGGAGGTTTAACAATAAAAAGGGCATAAAATTATAATTATAAATTTTTTAACATTGATTATGTTGTTTTTTTTGTATTTATTACTATTTGTGGAGAGTTAAATGAGTAAAGAAAAGCTTTTAGATATGGCCTTAAATAATAAAAGGCATGCCGATGCTGGTACAATGGAGTTAGTCGAAAATATCGTTAAAATACCTGCATCTAATTATTTTGATCAAGAGAGATGGAATAAAGAGGTTAATCTTATTTTTAAAAGATTACCTCTAGTTTTGGGGGTATCACAAGAAATTCCAAATGCCGGCGATTATAAAGCTATAGAGGCATTGGGTGTCCCAGTTTTAATTGTTAGGAATTCAAAAAATGAAGTTAAAGCTTACCTCAATGCATGTGTTCACAGGGGGGCTGCTTTGGTTGAGGAAGGAATTGGTAATAAAAAAAGGTTCAGCTGTCCCTACCATGGATGGACATATAATGAAGATGGCTCTCTTATAGGTATTACATCTCAAGAGGACTTCGGTAATTTAGAAAAGGATTGTAATAGCTTAGTATCTCTTCCAGTTTTAGAGAAAGCTGGAATTATATGGGTTATCTTAAATTCCGAATCAAATGTAAATATGGAAAAATTTCTATCCGGTTACGATGAAATGTTAGATTTATTTGATTTAAAGAATTGGCATGTTTTTAGTACACGTGTTTTAAAAGGACCTAACTGGAAAGTTGCATATGATGGGTATTTAGATTTATATCATCTTCCTATTTTACATAGCGAAACTTTCGGTAAAGAAATTTCTAATAAAGCAAATTATTATGAGTGGGGACCTCATCAAAGAGTTGTTTCACCGCTTGCAAGAATATCATCTTCAGAAGAAGGAGGAGTTCTTGAGGCTGATCCAGAATTACCTATTGAAGATTGGCCGATGGATATGCTTATGGCAGGGGTTTGGACAATATTTCCAAATGTATCAATTGCCTCATTTAGAGGTGGAGGTCGTTCAATCATGCTATCCCAACTTATGCCTGGAGAAACACCTGAAGACTCATATACAACGCAATATTACTTAATGGAAAAAAAACCAACAAAAGAACAGGAGATTGAAGCAGAAAAACAATTTGATCTTCTTGAATATGTTGTGAGAGAGGAAGATTATTCAACGGGAATTAAATTACAAAAATCACTCAAAACAGGTATGATTAAGGATGTAATGTTTGGAAAAAATGAAGGCGGTGGTCAATGTTTCCATGGCTGGGTTGATAAAATTTTGAATACATCTGATAAAGATCTTCCATCACTATTTGATTAATAAAGGAAAAAACAATGAAAACACGTATCACAGAGCTTTTTGAGATTGAGCACCCAATTATTCAAGGTGGAATGCATTTTGTTGGATTGGCAGAAATGGCTGCTGCGGTATCAAATGCAGGCGGACTGGGAATAATAACAGGATTAACTCAGGGCACTCCAGAAAAATTAGCTGCAGAAATCGCCAGATGTAAAGAAATGACTGATAAACCAATTGGTGTTAATATGACTTTTCTTCCTACACTTAATCCACCGGATTACCCTGCTTTATTTGAAGTAATTATCGATGCTGGCATTAAAGTAGTGGAAACAGCAGGAAATAATCCTGCACAATATCTGCCAATGCTTAAGGACGCTGGTATTAAAGTTATTCATAAATGTACTTCTGTTCGTCACTCCCTAAAAGCCCAGTCGATTGGCTGTGATGCTGTTTCTGTAGATGGTTTTGAATGCGGTGGACATCCAGGTGAGGATGATGTTCCGAATTTTATTCTTCTTCCTAGGGCTGCTGAAGAACTAGAAATACCCTTTGTAGCATCAGGTGGAATGGCTGATGCAAGAAGTTTGGTTGGAGCTTTATCCATGGGTGCAGAGGGTATGAATATGGGTACTAGATTTATTGCTACAAAAGAAGCTCCTGTTCATGAAAATGTAAAGCAGGCAATTTTAAATGCAAGTGAACTTGATACTAGACTAGTTATGAGACCGTTAAGAAATACCGAACGTGTATTAAATAATCCAGCTGTTGAGAAATTACTTCAAAAAGAGAAGGATTTAGGTGCTGATTTAAAATTTGAAGATATCATTGATGAGGTAGCTGGTGTTTATCCAAAGGTTATGAATGATGGTGAACCAGAATCTGGTGCTTGGTCATGCGGAATGGTCGCTGGGTTGATTAATGATATTCCAACATGCAAAGAATTAATTGATCAAATTATGTCAGAATCTGAGGAAATCATTAACAATAGACTTGGCAGATTTTTAAATAGTTAACTTTTTCTGCCTTTAGCAATCGAGATTAATACTCTTGTCATTTTTAATCTTTTAATAAAATAAGGAAAAATAAGAAGATTTAAAAATGGTATTAATTTCATGAAGTGCGAAGGTGCTAATCTTTGGGCAATTTCCATAACTTTTGCATCCAAGCCTACAAAAATTCTTTTTTTATTTCTTTTTACTCCTTTTAAAATAATTTTTGCAGCTTTATTGGGATTCATGCCTGTATCTTTAAAAGTTGAACCAAACTCTTGAATTGTTATAGGGTTACCATCAGGATTGTTTTTATTTTCATTTTCTGCTGTCAAAAAATCTTTATCAAATTTTGCATCTAAAACGATATTAGTTCCAATATGACCTGGATAAACTGAGTGAATCTGAATTTTTTCATCTCTTAATTCCATTGCCAGACTTTCGGTAAAACCTCTAACTGCAAATTTTGAAGAGTGATAAACTGTATTGTTTGGAGTTGTTATAATACCAAAAATTGAAGAGGTATTTATTAACGCGCCTTCATCACTTTTTATTAGATGTGGTAAAAAAATCCTGGATAGTTTTACAAGTGCATTATAATTTATATCATTACACCAATCCCAAACCTCTACCGATAAATTTAGAAAAGATGATGGAGCAACTACACCTGCATTATTAAATAATAAATCAACCTTATTATAATTTTTAAGTGTTGTTTCTAAAAGTGTTTTGATATTTTTATCATCTCTTAAATCTAAATTTAATGCAGTACATGAGACATTATAATTTCTTATAATTTCCTCAGTTTCTTGGATTGTTTTTTTGTTAATATCGCAAATAACAAGATTACAATTTTCTTTTGCGAGATTAATAGCCAGTTGTTGACCCATTCCCGATCCAGCCCCCGTTATGACTGCGACTTTATCTTTAAATGATTGCATATGATTGATACCAAAATTTTAAAAAATATTTATGGTGCCGACGGAGGGACTTGAACCCCCAACCCCCTGATTACAAATCAGGTGCTCTACCAGTTGAGCTACACCATTTCTCATACTCATTATTTAGTATGGAAGCGGTTTTAAAGCAATAGGCAAACTTTTATTCATTACGTTGATAAGCCTCTTGGCACAATTATGGCACGGGAGGAAGACATGGCTAGTATTACAAAACGACAAAACAAGTGGCGAGCACAAGATAATAAAAATGGTACGCCTTACCTTTATAAACATAAAGTTCATAAATCGTATATTTTTATATACTTAAATAAGGTATCAAGGTTCTTTTTTTTAATTTTCCATAAATAATCATAGCCACTTTTTTTAGTATAACTTTTCCAATTTTTTCCTTTTTCCCAAAGTACGTAATCAAGAGTAATCATCCCTTGTTCCAATAATAATGGAACCACCCCGATGTCTACATCAGAGGTATGGGTTATTGATCTATATTTAAATTCTTCATTAATACCTGATCCTTTTGTCTCTACATCAATCCAAAATGTTTCTTTGTGCTTGGCAGTTATTCTTTTTTGCAACTCTTCCAAAGACCAATAAACATCTTTTTCAAAAATATTATTACTCTCTAAACCACCATAGATATCTTTTTCTTCTAATAATAATTTTAAATTACGTTTGTTCTTTTTGGTTGATAGTGTTTGGTGAAGAGATTTTAGAGGACCAAATTTTTCAGTGTAGTATCCCCTTTTTTCAATAAGCTCTATATCTGTAAGGTTACTTTTTTTCCAGTCAGGCGCCATACTAAAAAAAGTTCCTTTCGGATTTCTACGTCTAATTGATTTAATTTCAATTCCTTTATAATCAGGTGTTTTTGATGAATTTGCTTGGATACCCAAAAGAGTTTCTAGGGTAAATCCCACGCCAGTATCTCCTGTCTTAAGAGATTTAATGAAACCTTTATTAGATATTCCTTTCATTTTATTAAGTAATTCGTCTGATATTGATGAAGTCTCAAAAGATAGAATATTGGGTATCTTTAATTTTATGGATTCAAATAAATCCTTAAGGTTGCAGTTACTACAATTGATTACGACTAACTGTTCTTTAGAAGATAAAAATGCTAGGAGATCACCCTCTGAAGCATGTTGGCCTAACTCATACACCCATATTCTTGGGTCCCCCTTTTTTGTTTCTGGTCTATATAGAGATGTTTTGGTTTGGAAGTAATTATTTTTGGATATTAAAATAGTTTCTATCAGTTTTTTATTAGCAGTTCCTTGATTTTGATTATCAAAATTATGAATATCTTCATTGGAGAGGAACTCCCTAAACTGTTGAGTTGCATCCATTATTGATTTTTTTAAACCGGTTTCTGTGGGTACTAAAAAAGCCACCCTTAACCCTTCGGCTCTAAAGGCGGACAGAGTTTCTAGAATATCAATATTTGCATTTATTAGCATCTAATTATAAATTTCTTTAGTTATAATTTTTTAAAATTTTAACAAAATGTTTGCCTATTTCAAAAGCTAGTTTAACTGGAACAGCGTTACCAATTTGAGTGTATTTTGGAACCTCCCTATCAAAAATAGACTTTCTTGGATTACCTGCTCTTCTTATTCCGCCTGTGGTCCTTTTTCCTTTAAATTCATACCAGTCAGGAAAAGTTTGTAGTCTTGCCCATTCTCTAACTGTTAATGATCTTGGCTGACTGTAATGAACGAAATCATCGGGTAATGAACATGCTGTTATAGTGGGTCCTTTATTACCCCACTTACTTGGAAGAACTCTTTGAGAAAATTTTTTAGTTTTTAAATGCTCTGGAATTTCTCCATTATTTTTTATCATATAAGTAAATTTTTCAATTACCTTTAAAGAATGCCTACTATATTGTTGATCTGTAAGTGGATCATTTTTCTTTAAGATCTGCTTAGTAAATGGATTAAATCTAATGTTCTCCTGCCATTTATTTAAGGGATCATTTTTATATATATTTGTTGATTCCCCGTAAACAAAATTATCATCAATAATATCTGAAAAAATTTCCTCTATATCCGGATAATCTGATGTAGGAAAAGGAAGAAATTCCGCTAAAACAGCATCATCATCTAAAAAATTATTTGAGAAATCTTTACGAATTCCTACAATTAAAACTCGAGGTCTATTTTGAGGAACACCATAATCTTTTGCATAGATAAGTTTATATTTTACATTGTAATTTGGAATATTTCTGAATGTTGTTAATACATCATTAAATATCTCACCTTTTTCTCCATTTTTTGTCCATCTTGATCTTATTAGGCCTTCAACATTCTCAAATAAAAATATTTTTGGTCTAATCTGATGTATGAAAAAAGCCATATCCTGATAGAGATGATTTGATGGAAGCTGTTTTTTTTCAACTGAGTAAGATCTTCTTATTCCCATACCTGAAAAACCTTGGCAGGGAGGTCCTCCAGTTATTAAATCGATAGAATTTTTTTTAAAATCTCTATTGAAATCGTTTTTTAAATTTTTAAATAAATTATTAAAAAAATTTTTATCAGAAATTACATCTTTTATATCATTTGAATTATATTTATTCCTTAAGTGAGGAAAAAACTTTTCTCTATTTACTAAGTAAGTTTCAAGAGCATCGTTATTCAGTTCATTTACATATAATGGAAAAAAACCAGCTTTTTCCATACCAAGGGAGAGACCCCCGCAACCTGCAAATAAATCTATAAAGGTAAACTTATTATCAATATTAATTACTTTACTTATTTTGTTTCCATCCCAAAGTTAGTTCAGTGTGAATAAGGTTATATTTATTTAATAATTTTTGAAACTTTGCATCAATTTTTTTAAAGTTTTCAGAATCAAAGCCATAGCTATGTATAGCATCTCTTCTTTCTTTCATTAATTGATTAATGAGATCCATATCATTTTTTTTATTCATTTTTGTCTCCATTTAATAATTAAGTAGAGACATAAAAAAAGCCCCTACGAAAAACATCGTAAGAGCCTCAATCGTATTGTTGTTTTGGTGCCTTTATCAAGGTCTTATCCTAAAACCACATCGTTGGACCACCGTTGCCCGATTAAGGCTGGTTGGCGGAGTTTACACTCTCTCATGATGTTCTTTTAAAATACTAAATAAATCTTTTTAGTAAAGGGAAAATATTTTTGGAAGTAACCAAGTCACAATACTAGTTATTTTTTTATTCTCGTTTAGGTTTTAATAATTAGCTGATAGCAGCACTTATTATAATTGCTAAAGAGATAAAAATACTTCCGATAAGTATTCCAAGTGATGTATTTTGATCTTCTTCAATCTCTTTTTTTACAGAAAAAGGAGAAATTTTTACTATTAATAAAAAAGCAATTCCAAAAATAATTAGCCCTACGACGCTAATGGATATTACTGATGTGAATGTGTCTAATGTCATATTTCCTCCAAATGATTAAACTATATCAGGCAATTACAGCGATTATCGCTACAAGGCCTAAAATGAATAAAAGAGGAATTATTATAACTAGAGAGAATTGCAAAAGTCCTAGTAAGAGTGGAAACCAAAATGGTGCCGTAAGTAATAAAAAAACTATCGCTGCTAATTCTACTATGAAATCAAATACCTCCCTGTACTAATAAATATGGTAATCTAATTTAAAAAAATTTAAAGTTTTTTATTAATAAATACAATAATTTGACAGGCTTAAGAAGAATCGTTAGTGTTTTATCAATTAGTGAAAAATTATTATGTCAAAAAAGAAATTTTTAATAGGTTTAAGTTCAGCGGTTGCAGTAGTCGCTGCAGGAGCAATAACTAGTCATGCTAGTAATGTATATGAAGAACAAACTGGTAAAAAACTTCAAATTGATAATCCAATATTATCTGAACTTTTGATGGAAAATAATGGAAATGATAATGATGCTATCCAGTCCGCTGGCCATAGCTCTCATAGTTCTCACGGCTCTCACGGCTCTCACGGCTCACATTCTTCTCACAGCTCTGGTTACTAAAATTGTCGTCATCACTGAACTTTGATAGTCAGTGCACTAGTCTAGAAGCAATTAAGAAAGCTGCTTATGTTTTTTCTGATAGATGTGCATTAGATATTTCTGAAGATGAAAGCAGTTATATCTGTAAGATAATTCCTAAAAAAGATTCTACAATTGATAATTATGAAGACTTTGAAATTGAATTTCGTAATGAAGTTTTAGATCAAGAGTTAAGAATTGAAATAGCAAATAAAACAGATGGAGTTAAAAATTTAATTCTAGCCTTTGCTTTTTCAAAATCTGGACTTTCTGATAATGACTAAGTTTCAAAAGCAAAATTTTTTTCAAAATACTAATGAAAGTTATGAGCTTCTTCCCTTTCGTTTTGCACGTATCAATGGAAGAGTTTTACTTACAAATTTAGTAGGAGAATATTTCTTTACGAAAGATGAGGTTCTAAAGAGTTTAGTTGATGGAACCCTTCCAAATGATTCTGATGATTATTTAAATCTTAGATCCTTACATTTTATTTGTGACGACCAAACACAATCGGCTAAACAATTATTAGGAATAAAAACACGAACAAAGCTCTCAAATTATTCCAATCTTACATCTCTTCATATGTTTGTAATCTCTCTTCGGTGTGAACATAGTTGTCCTTATTGTCAGGTTTCAAGACAATCTGATGATAAGCTTGCCTTTGATATGTCCTATGAAACTGCTTCAAAAGCTGTTGATTTTGCACTGTCAGGACCATCGCCAAGAATAAAGATAGAATTTCAAGGTGGTGAACCCTTATTAAATTTTGATACTCTTAAATTCATTGTTCATGATGCTAAAGAAAAAAATGAGGCTATTGGGAAGGATTTATCTTTTGTAATTGCAACAAATCTAGCTGTTATTACTGATGAAATTTTAGATTATTGTAAACTTCATGATATAGAGATTTCCACATCATTAGACGGGCCAGCATCTTTACATAATCACAATAGGCCAAGACCTGGCAACAACAGTTATGAGTTGGCAACTGAAGGAATAAAAAAAGTTAGAGAAAAGCTTGGCTTTGATAAAGTGAATGCCCTAATGACAACAACAGATAAGAGCTTAGATGATCCAAGAATAATAATTGATGAATATTTAAAACAGGGATTCTCTGGAATTTTTTTAAGACCTTTATCACCTTACGGATTTGCTATTAAAACTAAAAAATACAATGCCTATGGAAGTAAGAAGTGGTTTGAATTTTATAAGACTGGTTTAGAATATATATTAGAAATAAATAAATCAGGTGTTCATTTTAGAGAATTCTATTCTGCTACAATTTTGAAAAAAATACTTACACTCAAAGACCCCGGTTATGTTGACCTTCGATCCCCAGCAGGGATTGGTATTGGTGGTATAGTATATAATTATGATGGCAAGATATTTGCCTCTGATGAAGGAAGAATGCTTGCCGAAATGGGTGATAATACTTTTGAAATTGGAAATCTTGCGACAGATAATTTTAAAGATGTATTTTTAAGCGATAAACTTCTCGATCCTCTTGAACAATCTATGACAACAAGCGCACCGCGTTGTAGTGAATGTGCTTTTGAGCAATATTGCGGAGCAGATCCTGTATTTCATTATGCTACTACAGGGGATTTTTTAGGGAAAAAAGCAGAATCAGATTTTTGCTACAGAAATTATAATACTTTTAGTCATTTGTTGGATACCTATGATTCCAATTTGGAAACCCGTTCTATTTTTGAAAGTTGGATAAACTAATGCTTCAATTAAGAGGATCCACAAAAGATTTTCATTGTGACTTTATCGGTCACAAAATGCTTATTATTTCTGATGATAGTAGCTTACCTTTTCCCCTTCGTGAAAAGTATGCTTACATTCTTAAAGAAAACATAGATACTAATTTACCAGATGGTTTTGGTGCTTATATATCGCAAAATGCATCAGTTTTTAGTACTTCTAAGCATAAGAATTGGTTCCATATTCCTCAATATATGGATTATATGGAAGCTGGGGATATTATTAACTTTAAAGATGATGGAAGTATTTGGGCAATCTTTAGAAGTAATGCAAAATACAATACTTTTTTATTAACCGAACGCTGTAATCATTATTGTTTAATGTGTTCTCAACCACCAAAATCTAAAGAAGACTCATGGTTGCTGGAGAGAGCTATGGAAGCCATAGAGTTAATTCCTCGTGACACAGTACGTATGGGATTTTCTGGTGGTGAGCCTACTATTTATAAAGAAAAGTTAATTGACTTAGTAGAGAAGTGTCGAGGTTACCTTCCACAAACCGCTATTGATATATTATCTAATGGTAGAGCATTCTCCGATCCTGAATATGCAAGACTTTTACATAAAATAGATCATCCTAATTGTATGATCTGTATTCCAATTTATTCAGATGTACCTGAAATTCATAATTATGTTGTTCAATCTGAAGATGCATTTGATGAAACAATTCAGGGTATTTTAAATTTAAAAGCTTTGAATCAAAAAGTAGAAATTAGGATTGTCATTCATCAGCAAACAATAGGACGACTTGTTGAGACCTGTGAATATATTTCTCGTAACCTTCTATTCGTTGATCATGTTGCTTTGATGGGACTTGAAATAACTGGATTTACACGGGCAAATTTACCTGATTTATGGATTGATCCTTATGACTATAAAGATACTCTAAGTCAGGCCGTTGCTGTCTTAAACAGAAGTAAAATAAATAATTCTGTTTATAATCATCAGTTATGCACTGTTAACCCAGATGTTGAAGATAATTATGTTCACTCAATCAGTGACTGGAAAAATGAATATTTAGATGAATGCAATAAATGTTCGCGTAAGCATGAATGTGGTGGTTTTTTCTCATCTCAAATTCTTTATAAACATAGTGATCATATAAAGGCTTTTTCATAAATGTCTGAGCGAAATTTTATTTTAATTTTTTCTTTAACACTTCTTTATCTTGTAACAATTACTCCATTTGGATTTTTATTATATGCAAAAGATTTGTTTAAAGCCCCAATTCAAGTTGAGATTGAAGGAGGAAGAAACGAGGGAAGTACACCTAGGACTTTTGTGTTACCTGCTAATCCTGCAGTCGCCCTTGAGCAAGAGCGCAAAGAGAGAATAAAAAAAGATGCACCATGGATGATTGGGTGTTTGGTGAAGATGAATGATCAAGGCCATAACTTTGCCAATATCGAAGACATAACCAGTCATGAGGTTCTGGTTGAAACATTGTACTTTCAATATAATAATAATTTAAATCCATCGGGAATAATTGATGAAAAAACAAGAGAGTTATTACAATGTTGAAAAAATCTGAAAAATTTCTTGTATTAATCAATGTTGTTGCTGGCTTATCCTGTTTGGCCCTTGCAGTAAAATTTATTGTAGCACCTTATGCCGTAAATAATTTTTATGGAGAAGAATATAAAGAAAAAATGTTTATCTGTGATAGTGCTATGCGCAATCATTTAATAGCAAAGAATAGAGTTACAGTTGAAAAATCTATGGAATCTTTGAAAGCATTAGAAATGTCTGAAGTGGGATTAGTACATTGTCATGACTATGATAAACTAAGAAAATTTATGATTTCGTGGGGGGTTAGTCCTAATGATCTATCTAAATTAGGTCTTGAAGCCATAGAAGAAAACAATACACATATAGATACATTTATAGAGACCCATGAATTTAAATATTAAAACTTTTATTTTTTGCTTAATTTTCCTTTTTAATTTTTATGGCAATTTGAAGGCTCAGGCCAGCAATGTTTACAAAGAGTCCATTATTAAAGAGAGAGCCAAAGCATCAGGTTATGACTTACCTTCATCAACACATATTCCAGTAGATGAAAATATGGCAGCCATTGGCAAAGATCTTTTTGAAAGTGAAAATCTTAGCTTAAATGGAGGAGTTGCCTGTGTTAGCTGTCATTTTGATAAGGCTGCCTCCGGTGATGGATTACCAAATGCTATAGGGATAGGAGGAGATGGTGAAGGAATATCTCGTTATAAAGCTGGTGGTAAGGTTGTTCCTAGAAATACCCTTGCCCTATGGGGAGTAGGAGGAAAAGGTTTCTCAACTTTTTTCTGGGATGGAAGAGTAAGTAGATCTGGTGAAACTATTACAAGTCAATTTGGAAAAGATACACCAAGTGAAGACCTCCTTATTACAGCTGTTCACCTTCCTGTTGTGGAGATAAGGGAAACTCTTCAAGAGGACTATGTGGTAAAAAGCTTTAAAAAAGAAACAACAAGTGCAGCGGATGAAATTTATAAAAGAGTTGTTGAAAATTTAATTGTTAAAGAACCTGCTTTAATGAAAAAACTAGCAAAAGAAATTGGCGTGAATTTTGAAGAGATAGAATTTATTAATATTGCAACAGCGCTTGCACATTTTATACGTTCAGAATTTAAATTGAGACCATCAAAATTCAGTAAGTTTATTGAAGGTGAAACTTCTCTTAATGAAGATGAGTTAAATGGAGGCTTACTATTTTATGGAAAAGGTGGATGTGTGTCATGTCATAGTGGACCATACTTTTCAGATTTTAATTTTTATACTGTTCCTTTTCCTCAATTAGGATTTGGAAAAAATGGGTTTGGTATTGATTATGGACTTTATAATTCTACGTTCAATCCCGAGGATCAATATAAATTTCGTACCCCCTCTCTACATAATGTCTCCAAAACACGACCATACAGCCATTCTGGGGCAGTAATGTCATTAGATGAAACAATACAATATCACTTTGATCCACTGCAATTTTTTGATGCAAAAAAAATGACACCACTGCAAAGGCATCAGTATAATAAGTATCTTGCAAAGAATGATACAAACGAAATTGTGCAATATTTAAACGATAAAGAGGTCAGTCAAATAGCTTCGTTTTTAAAAACATTAGATCTGGATGAAAATGAAAAATAAGAAAATAAAATTTTTATTTATCTTTGTTGTAGCTTTATTTTTAGTTGGATATTTTATTTATTCAAATGAACAAAAAGAAATTATAAAAACCTCCACTGGCCAGATTGAAGTAGTTAGCTCTAATAAATTTTGGAATAAGCAAAGAAAAGAAATTCACTATGATAGTGATGGTAATATTGAAAAAGAGTTAGTCTTTATTAATGATATTCAGGAAGGATTTGAAATCTACTATTTTCCTAATGGCCAATTAAAAGCAAAAATTCAATATAAAGGTGGTGTTAAAAATGGATCAATGGAGTCTTGGTATGAGGATGGATCATATTTAGGCTTTGCTGAGTTTAAAGATGATCATCATACAGGGATTTCTAAAGCCTGGTGGCCTAATGGAAATTTAAAAGCTGTGGGAAATTTTAAAGATGGGCATCAAAATGGATTAGAGACGCAGTATTATTCAGATGGAAAAAAGAAAATTGAGGGAGAGTTTCTTGATGGTGTCCTTCATGGTTTAGAGAGACGATGGTATGCAAATGGCCAAATTATGGCTGAAATAAAATATATCAATGGTGAAATTTCTTCCGAATACACATTCTGGAATGAGGACGGAGAAATACTTAACGATATTGATCCTGATGATTTTTTAGGAGAACGTAAATTTGAGCACTAGTTCAATATATAAGATTTGTTTAGCTCTATGCATAAGCATTTTTACCCTCTCAACTGAGGTAAAAGCATATGTTGTAACATCAGATAAGGCTGGTAATTGGATTTCTGCAAAAGAACTTCATGGTTTTAGATTATACTGGTGTCTTGATCCAAAAAATCAGTATCCACATGAAGGGTATCATGATTTTTATATCGTTAAGACTGGAGGTACAGGCACGGCTAGAAGCCATGGTCTAACATTCATAGAAAAAGGGAACCCAGATAAATATGGTGATAGTGAACCAGCTAAATTAGCACATCTTGGTTTCCATAGAGAAATCAATATTTTAGACCTTAATAATGATGGTGTATGTGAGGTTACAGCAGTAGTTGGAAGCCATGGTCGTAAATGGGGTCCTAATGCTGGTTATGGATTAATTACAAAGATTTATTCAGTCATAAATTATCAACTTGTTGATGTTACTAACAAAATGGCAACAGAGAGGGATCTTTTATACAAGAAAGAAACTGATGGAATGATTAGAGGGTATCTACATGAAAATAATAGGGTTTTGTATTCTAGCTATAGTCCTAAACAAAATTGGATGTCACCAGTTTTAAATTTTTGGTATCATATTTTTGCTATAAATCCTAATAGCTATGGAATAGATTTATTTAATAAATACAGAACCTTTAAACTATCTAAAAATCACGCAAAAGAAATAGAGAATGAGTTATTAAGAGAAGGGTATTGGAGTGAAGAATTTTATAAAACTCACCCTTTATTAAATTTAGCGAATAATTAAAATTAAAAAACTATATAATTTAGTCTAAGGTCTAATTATGAAAAATAAAATTTTTACAGTAATGATATCTGCCTTGTACCCTCCAATCTATTTTATTATTTTTTTATTATTCTCAATGTTTATCCCATTATTAATTAATGAAGAACTAATGGATTGGTTTTTTGTTATGTCATTTATGCTTGTGGTTGGTTCATCTATAGCATCAGGCTTAACTGGAGAGATTTTAACTAATATTTATAAAAATTACGATCCAAAGTTAATTTTAATTATACCATCTTTATTTTTTTTATTTCTTATAATTGATTCAATTATTTTCAATAATATAAAACAAAGTCTAATTACTGATTTATTGATATATTTCTCTGGATTTGGATCTTTTTATTATTCTGTGAAAGATGGAAAAATAATAAGTAATAATCTTGAAAATAAAACAAATGAATAAAATTCTTATAGCGTATGAATATTAAATATATTTTTTATACTCTTCTTACCTTTCTTTTTTTAACCCTAAATGTTCAAGCTAAGGATTGGAATCCTCAAACCTATTCTATCACTGATGGCGATACTCTAAAACGCAATGGTATTCGTTATCGCCTAGAGGGTATGGATGCACCAGAGATTAATCAAATCTGTACCCTTAATAATCGGGATTGGGAATGTGGATTAGCAGCGGCTTTATATCTTGAGCAATTGCATGGAACAGATGGATTTGATTGTAAGGAACTAGGACAAGATCGCTATAAAAGAATATTAGCTCGATGCTATATCTTTAAAGATGATAATCGTATGGATATAGGAAGTATTATGGTTAGAGAGGGATATGCTCTAGCATATAGAAAGTATTCTAAAGATTATATTGATGAAGAAGAGTTAGCTAAAGAGAATAAAAGAGGGTTATGGAGAAGTAAGTTTATAAAACCATGGGAATGGAGAAGGAATAACTCTAATAAGAGGTAAACCTTATAGAATCATATAAAATAATAGGTAATCACCTGCTTGGGTACTTAATATATACTTAATAGGGAATAGATTAGGGTAATAGATATACTATATATATAATCCCCGGCGGGATAGTGACACCAGTCTAATGAAGGAGTTTCAATTTGTCAAATTACAAGCCCCTAAAATGGCTGTTAACCAGTATTAAGGGCGGAATTAAGCCAAATAAATATTTTCTAAATTTCGTGTTTTTAAGCGCTATATTCATGTTTTGTTCCCATAATTTACATGCCGAAAATAAAATAGATCCAAAAGAAATTAATCCTCTAATATTAGAGAAATTATCAGTATGGATATCAGACACTACTAACTTCGATGATATTGTAGCTATACAGCTTGATAAACAATTTGATCGCAATAGGTTCTTCATAGGAGGTGATAGAATTTATTGTGGCGATAATGAAGAAAAAAAGAATTGTATAACTTATTCTGAACGAAGCGAATATGGCGATACTAGAGCTTTTTTTTCTTATAGTTATGTAGGCACCATACATAATGATATTCATGTATATCGTATATTTGAAAATGGCGGAGGCAGTCTAACCTCAAGAACAATTATGTTTGTTCGTATCGTAAAAGATTTTGGTCTTGATATAGATTATTCTACATCATCTAAAAGTGAGAATGATGAGGATGAATATAACCTTTATTTAGATGGACGTGAAAGACACCTTGTTTATAAAGTTGGAGAAATAAGTGTTGGCTATAATGAAAAATTTTTAAAATTAGACGGTAATGATATTGTGATCGGACACTATAAAAGTAAGTATGACCCCTTAGAGGACACCATTAAGGTTTCAAGAATTATTACAAAATTTAAAGATAATAATATTATGGTCATTGAGGAATGAAGTTGTTTAAGTTTTTATTAGTTTTAATTTTTCTTCTTTGTTTTGAGGGACAAAGTAATGCCTCTGTTTTTAAAATCCTAAAACATCCAGTTGAAGAAAATCCCCCAGTACAACTTAATTTTAGTTACACTCAGGGTTTTGAAGACATAATGGTGGTTGGCACTTTTGAAATTCTTGTGGTTGGGGATATTTTAAATCACATTACAGGAAAGGCTGACATACGATTTATATCATCTGAGTTAGGAATACATATAAATATTCAAATTGATAAAGATTTTGCCTTACCACCATTACAATATAAATGTTTGGAGTGGTATAGCGATCAATCTAAAGATACATGCCGCATTAATTTCCCAATTAAATTAAATAAACCAGATCCAGATTTATCAAAGTACGAACCCATAAGAATATTTGATATTGATTTTGATGGTGATGATGAAATCATTATTGGAACCTTTGGTGGGAATCGGGGTTATCAAAAATATCAAATTTATGAATTAGAAAAAATAGATAACGTGTATGAAGCTATTCCTACTATTTCTTTTCAAGGTAATGCAGAAATTGATATAGAACAAAAAACACTTACGAGTAGGGTTAGTAGTGATGTCTGTACTTCCACAGTAATAACCTATCAGTCAGATGGAACAGGTTTTAAAGTGATTAAAAAAGTTGAAAGTGATTACTTTGATGAAGATAACCCAAATCAATGTATTACAAGGATAACAAGGTGAATTTAAGGCTCATACAGACTCACTCAGACTCATTTAAACTTTTTGAATCTCCTAGACTCCTTAAATAATAATCCCTCCCTGTGATTCTCTATGAGTCTTAAAACTGGTTAACATCTAAAGCACACATTTTCTGTCTTTATTGTTTATAGATATCCCCCATAGGGGCAGTGGCCCATACCTCCATGATTCTTGGCACAGTATTGGCACAATGCGCTTGTAAAAGAGGGCAAATCTTGCAATTATTCATTGAGGCTTACACACAGTGAATATTAGAAAAGGGCAGGGTTTCGCTATTAAGAAAATTTAATGGTGCCGACGGAGGGACTTGAACCCCCAACCCCCTGATTACAAATCAGGTGCTCTACCAGTTGAGCTACGTCGGCAATTTCATCAGAGGTTTATACATTTATTTACCAAAATTTCAAAGGTTTTATCTAATAGTTTGACTTTATGATTTTTTTCAATATTTATTGTATTAATAAATAATATTTATTCTATAAATAAATATTTAATTAATAAATTAAGTAAAATTATTTTATTTTTTATTCTTATGGGGGAGGTATAAATGAAATTATTTCAAAAATTTCTTACACTAACTATTTCTTTAGTTATGGCTATTCCAATAAGTTTCTCAGTTTCAGCTCAGGATAGTGCTCCAACCCTTGGAATTGAAGAAATTATTGTTACAGCTAGAAAAAAGGATGAGTCTATTCAAGACGTTCCAATGGCAGTTACTGCTATTACCGAGCAACTTCGTGAAAGTAGTGTTCGAAGAATAGAGGATATACAGGCTTTTGCACCAAATCTATTTATTAATAGAACACCTGGTATTGCCAGCGGTGCTGCTATAACAATTAGAGGTGTGGCATCTTTAGAGAGCGATAAAAGTTATGAGCCATCAATTGGTGTTGTTATGGACGGTATGTTCCTTGGTACATCAAGTGGTGTTCTTCTTGATAATTTTGATATAGAGAGAATTGAGGTTCTTCGTGGTCCTCAGGGAACTTTATTTGGTAAAAATACAACTGGTGGTATTTTAAATGTAATTCGTACACCTGTTTCATTAAATGAAATGGGTGCTGATCTAAGTTTAACAGTAGGTGACTTTGGTAGACAAGATGTTAAGGCTGTTGTCCAGTTACCAATAATTGAAGATACACTCGGACTAAAAGTTTTTGCTGCAAGTATTCAGCATGATGGCCATGTTTATAATACAACTCTTAAAACTGACGTTGGTGGCGATGATAAGTTAAATTATGGCTTTGCATTACTTTGGGAGCCAAATGATAATTTCAGCTTAAAACTTCATCATGAAATTATGGAAGATAAAAGTGAACAAGGTGTTTATGTAAATAGAAATAGAGTAGGCGAACTTGCTTGTACTATTACTCAAATTGGTTTCGATCAATATAATGGTTGTGAAAAAGATGCCAATGATGGTCCTGATATAACAGAGTCAGATGGTACAAATTTTAGTGATAATGAGTATGAATCAACTATCATTACAGCAAATTATGATACTGAAAATTTCTTATTTACTTATATCTATTCTTTAAGAGATATGGATGAACAAAATATGCAAGACTTTGATGGATCAAGGGCTCGTCTATTGAGAATGAATTTCTTTAATGACTGGGAACAAACAAGTCATGAGTTCAGAGTAACCTCACAATTTTCTGATAAATTCCAATTCATTGCTGGTGTTTATGATTGGGAAGCAGATTTTGCTCAAAGATGGAACGTATATGATTTATTCTATCAATTATCACGTTTAGGAGTTCCACCTTGGCCTTTTGGTAGAAAAGGTGTTCCTGGTTATGATGATGTAGATGTATGGGAAGATGATGTTGCTGGAAATAATGGACAAACACAACTTACAGAATCCATAGCTGTGTTTGCTTCAGTAGACTGGTTTGTTACTGATCAATGGACAATAACTGCGGGTTTCCGTTGGACTGAAGAGGAGAAAGACTTTGTTGGAGGTGCTTCAGCGCCTGGTTACTACCCATTAAGAGGAGAGCCGTGGCCAGGAATATATAATCCTACACCATACTCAGCAAAATGGGACGAGACTACTCCAAAAATTGGAGTTAGATATCAACCAACTGACAATTTAATGTACTACGCAAATTATAGTGAAGGTTTTAAAAGTGGTGGTTTCTTTGCTCGTCAAGCTAATTACGATATTTATCCAGGTTATGAACCAGAATATGTAAAAAATTATGAGTTTGGTTGGAAATCAACATTGCAAGATGGAAGAATGGTTTTCAATGGTGCTATCTTTAGATCTGAATATGATGATAAGCAAGAATCAATCTTAATACCGGTTAACCTAGCTAATGTTGCTACTGTTATTCGTAATGCTGCATCAATGGAGATGAACGGTTTAGAATTAGAGTTAATGTATCAGGTTAGTGAAGCTTGGGATCTTATGGTTACTTACGGATATCTTGAAGCAGAGTATAAAGATTATCTTGCTGACCTAACTGGTGATGGAGTTATCACTGATAATTCAGGTTTAATTCCACGTAATACTCCTGAAAATACATTTGGTATTACAACTTCTTACACTACTCAAGTTGGTGATGGTGAATTGAAGGGAAGAATTTCCTATCGTTTCAGAGATGAAATGAATTCTGACTCATCAAATAATCCTTATGGTGACCTAGATAGTATCGAGAATCTAAATGCGACTATTAATTATTCTATTGATAATTATAGCATAACTATTTGGGGTAGAAACTTAACTGATGAGAGAGAGCAAAGATGGGCAACTATCGGTGGCTTAACTTCTCGCGGTTGGTGGAATGAACCTCAAACACTCGGTATTACCTTTTCTGCTTCATATTAAGCGTAAAAAGTAACTTTATTAAGCGGCTCGAATATTAATTTATTCGGGCCGTTTTTTATTTCTTGAAGTTTTTATATTTGAAAATATACTAGAACTTATTGTTTAAGAAATTAGTGTGAGGGTTTTATGAGTTCAGAAATTACCGATAATAACAATCAAGCCAAATGTCCTATGTCATTAGATGAGATTGATCTATTTGCTCCAGGGGCACAAAAATATTGGTATGACTCCTATAAGATTCTTCATAATGAGGCGCCAGTTCATAGAATTCCCGGAGAGGGAACTTCACCTGATACTGATGGTTTTATTCTATCTAAATACGAAGACATAGCTTTTGTAGTAAAGGATATTCTTAGATTTCCACCTCCAGTAATGAAAAGTTCTGATCTTGAAAAAGCAGGTGTGAGTGGCTTCAATTCTGATGATGAGGATGAAGCATCTAAAAAAATACTTCCTGCCAGTACTGTTGTAAGTAGGCATGATCCAAACTTAATGAATGCTCTTCAAGTTTCTATAATGAGTCTAAGACCCAATGAAGAATTATGGAAAGCTCATAAGCGTCAATTAACTGATCCTTGGGTTGGAACAGGTGCAGAGAGACATGAAGAAATGATTACAGAATCTGCCAATGGATTAATTGATAAATGGATTAATAATGATCAAGTTGAATTTATTTCGGAATTTGCAAGACCTTTGCCTCAAATTGTAATGGCAAATGTTATTGGTTTTCCACTTTCTGATATACCTTCTTTGAAAAAATGGGGTGATGCAATGGTAATGCCGTTTGTTTATGGACAAGGGCATAGAAATTTACTTACTAAAGAACAGTCTGATGAGCAACAAATTCTTTTAAAAGAGTTTGGTGAGTATGTAATTGATCAGTTAGAAGAAAAAAAGAAAAATCCAAAAGATGATATGTTATCTTTTTTGATTGATGTTAATTATGAGCCTTATGATAGAAAGTTAACAGATACTGAAATTATTGGAGTTGCTTATGCAATGATAATTGGGGGTCTTGAAACAACTCAATATGCTATCTCAGAGCAGGCCCAAATATTATGCAAAAATCCAGACCTCTTTGATGAATTAAAAAAATGATAGAAGTAAAATAAGGGCTTTTGTTGAGGAGTCCCTTAGGGTTAGAGCGCCAACTCAAGGTTTATCAACCAGAATGACAACCCAAGAAGAAGAATTTCAAGGTGTTAAAGTTCCGCCAGGCTCAATTTTACATTTGAGATATGGTGCAGCTAATATGGATGAGGAAGTTTTTGAATGCCCGCATCAAATTGATCTTGACAGAAAAGCTCTTACAAGACATTTAACATTTTCTCAGGGTCATAGAACATGTCCAGGAAATGGAATTTCTCGGTTAGAGCAAGTTATAACTTGGAATTTAATTTTTGATAGGGTTAAAAATATAAGTTTTACACCTGAAACTAAATTTGAGCATCAGCCTGGAATTATGCTTGGAGCATTAGAATTAATACTCAATTTTTCAAAAGAAGATTAGTATTGTTTTAGTGAGTTTTTGATCCATAAAGATCATCTAATTTTTCACCATAGATTTCAAAAACCTTATGGCGTCTAACTTTCATTGTAGGAGTTAAAAGACCATTTTCAGTAGAAAAAGGTTCTTCTGCAATAATAAATTTTCTTATTTTCTCGATTGAAGATAAACCTTCATTTGCTTTTTTTACTTCGTATGAAATAATTTCATTTATTTCTTTATCAACTAGGTTTTTTATTTTTTCAACTTCAGGAACAATCACAGCAACAAGATAAGGGCGTCTATCACCAATAACCATTGATTGGAAAATTGTCTCTTGAAATGTTAGTGCTGCTTCAGGTCTAGCTGGTGCTATATTATCACCTCCTGAATTTACAATTAATTCCTTTTTTCTTCCTGTAATTGTAATAAATCCATCCTCAGAAATTGTTGCAATATCACCAGTATGAAGCCAGCCATCAATAATTGTTTCGTTAGTAGATTTTTCATCTTTCCAATAACCTTTCATTACACAGTCACCTTTAACAATTAATTCACCCTCTTCAGTAAGTTTAGCTTCTACTCCCTTTACAGCAGGTCCAACAGTTTCAATTCTTATTTTTTCTGGTCTATTTGCACTTATTAATGGGCTAGCTTCAGTTTGGCCATATCCTTGAAGTATTTTGACACCAAGGCCAATAAAAAAGTCACCAATTTCAGGATTTAAAGCTGCACCCCCAGACACAAAGGCTCTTAATTTTCCACCCAACTGTTTATTAATTTTTTTTCTAATTAAATTTGTATAAGACCTATATTCAATATTTTCTATTAAATTAAGACCATGATGATGTCTTTTAATACCAACCGCTACAGCTCTATTAAAAATAAATTTAATAATAGGATTTTGGTTTTTCATTTGGATTTTTATTCTATCGTGAATCACTTCAAAAATTCTTGGCACGGCAGTTGTTAAAGTGGGGGAGACTTCATTTAGATTCTGAGAAAATCTATCAGGACCTTCGCAAAAATAAATTTGAGAACCAAGATCAATTTGTAAATACAAACCAGCTGTATGCTCATAGGAATGTGATAAAGGAATTAATGAGAGATATTTATTATCTTTTTTGCCAATAATCTCAAGCAGATCTTCTGCGCCTTGTAAGTTTGAAAATATATTTCTATGGGTAAGCATTACACCTTTAGGCCTACCTCCTGTTCCAGAGGTATATATAATGCAAGAGACATCATCAGGTTGAATTTCTTCAAAATGATCCAATGCTGCTCCAATGTTATTTTTTCCAAAATCGCTAACCTCTTCAAATTTAATAATTTTTAAATCTTCAGGTTCAAACCCGCTATAATTTTCTAATGTTATCAATATTTTACATAGATTAGTTCTAGTAGTAGCAAGAGCAACTCTGTTAGCTAAAATATTGCTTGAGGCTATAACAGCTTTTGCATCAGAATGTTCTAAAATATAATGATGATCATCTTCAGTATTTGTTGTGTATGCTGGGACAGTTATGGCACCAACTAGGTTTATTGCAAGGTCAGCAATAATCCATTCTGGTCTATTTTCCGAAATAATAACAACCTTATCCCCCGGCTGAATTCCAAGGGAGCGTAAGCCCCCTGCAAACTCTTTTACTTTTAAAGATGTCTCATTCCAAGTTAGAGGTATCCATTCTTTATTTTTTTTTGACCACAAAAAAGGTTTTTCATTATATTGTTCGGCTCTATCAAAAAAAAGTTTATTTAAAGATTTAAAGGTCATTCATTAATTATTTGATGAAAGTTGGTATAAAGATATGGCTGCACTAGCGCTAACATTAAGAGTGGAGAAATTATCTTCGGCTTTATTTTCAATAAAAGCCATAATATCACATTTAGTTTTTGTTAATCTTCTCAAGCCTTTTCCCTCCGAGCCCATAACCAAGACCTTAGGTTGATTAATATCAATTTTAACTTCATTTAGATTAGACTCACCTAATTCATCAAGACCTATGATTAAAAAACCTTTTTTTGATAAAGTTGTCAATGTTGAAGATAGATTTGTAACTTCAATAAAATCAATAAATTCTAAAGCACCTGAAGCCGCTTTTGCAAGAGAACCAGTTTCTCCAGGGCTATGTTTTTTTGTAGTTATGATAGATTTAGCTCCAAAAACTTTAGCAGATCTCATTATTGCACCAATATTTTGAGGGTCTGTTACTTGATCTAAGGCAATGATAAGATTACTGTTATAGCTATCTTCAATAGATTTTTTTTTAAGCTTTAAAGTTTCTAAAACAAATCCTTGATGAGTTGTGGAATTATTGGAAAATAATTTATCAATTTCACTTAATGTTAGTATTGCAAAAGGATGTTCATTTTTTATGTCAAGTTTTTCAATAATAGGTATATTTTTTTCGGTAATATATAATTTTTTAATTTTTCTATTTTTATTTTTTAAAGCCGAAGTAACTGCATGATGACCCCAAATATAATGAGGATTTGAGTTCCCTTTTTTATGCTTTTTTGCTTGGTTTTTTCTCATTT
>CACBCD010000004.1 GCA_902537725.1 uncultured PS1 clade bacterium | reverse complement strand
AATTTTTACATGGTCTAAAAGAAAACATCATTAATTCTTCACCATCTTCGTTTTTTACAAATGGGTCAATAGATAATTCCATTTCCATGCCAATTTTTAAATCCTCTGGATCGACTCCTTCAAGTCTAGACTCTACCATAATTTCTCCTGGTAATTCAATATAACCTACTGCATATGGCTTAAAATCCTCAGGGTTTTCAGCTCCAATATATGGTGTTTTCGGCATAAATCTTTGAACGGTCCATGTCCACAACTTTCCTTTTCTTGAAAGCTCTACTTGCTCGTGCGTATTTGATTTTTTTGCTGGAAAAAAATACCTTCCAGTTTCAGTATCTCTACTTCCCAATAATTTTGGTTGATCTGAAGGCCAGGTAAATAGATTATCTGCTATAGGTTTTTGATTACTCATAAATAAACTCCAAACTCAATTAATTTGTCTTTCTTTTCCTTCCCAATAAGGTGCTCTTAATTCTTTTTTTAATATTTTTCCAGATGGATTTCTAGGTAATTCAGAAATAAAATCGACCGATTTCGGAGATTTAAAACCAGCTATTCTTTCCCTAGTAAAATCAATTATTTCTTTTTCGCTAGCTTTTTTTCCTTCCTTAAGAACAACAATAGCTTTAACGGCCTCTCCCCATTTTTCATCAGGAATTCCTATCACAGCTACATCACTAATGCTTTCATGACCAAATATGGCGCTCTCAACTTCAGCTGGGTAAACATTTTCTCCGCCAGATACTATCATATCTTTTACTCTATCATGAACATATACATATCCATCAGCATCCATATAACCTGCGTCACCTGTTCTTAACCATCCATCTTTCAATGTCTTTTCAGTTTCATCAGGAAGATTCCAATATCCAAGCATATTTGATGTAGATCTTACAGCAATTTCACCAACACTTCCTGTAGGCATTTCATTACTGTTTTCATCTAAAATTGCTATCTCACAATGAGGATAAGCTTTTCCGGCTGATTTCATTCTTTCATTTCCTTCAATTGAATGATCTTCAGGGGGAAGATAAGTGACTGATCCGCATGTTTCTGTCATACCATAAAGCTGGACAAATCCGCACTCAAAAACCTCAATAGCTTCTTTCAGAAGGTCGAGAGGAATAGGAGAGGCGCCATATAATATATATTTAATATTTGAATAATCTGTCTCTCTCGATTTTGGATGATCTAAAACCATCTTCATTGCTGCAGGAACCATGAAAATTTTTGAAATTTTATGCTTTCCAATTGCATCTAAAACATCCTCTGGAAGAAACTCCTTTAAGACTACATTTTTTGCGCATGCATATAAACCTTGAAGACCCCATCCGGCACCTCCAATATGAAAACTTGGCATAGCAACTAAGCTAGCATCATCTTCGGACCATTCGCCGAATTCCATTCCCTCTTGTGGTTCTTGATTGCGTGATGAATGAAAGTTTCCATGTGTTAACTGAACACCTTTTGGATGACCTGTAGTTCCTGAAGTATACATCTGAATAGCAACATCCTCTAAAGAAGATTGCCTTGAGCATTGTTCACTTGATTGAGAGTTTTTCCATTCCTCAAAAGATAACCAACCGTCTCGCGAACCAGTAATGCAAATTACCTTTTCAACATTAGTAGATAATTCAAGAATTTTTTCAGCCAGTTCAAAAAACTCTTCACCAACAAATAAAACTTTTGCACCACTATCATTTAAAATATATGCAACTTCTGGTGGAGCTAAACGCCAATTTATTCCTACAACCACAGCATTTGCCTTAGAGCAACCTAAAACTACCTCATAAAAAATATCTGAATTTTTATCCATAAAGGCAACACGATCTTGATCTTGAACGCCAAGGGCTACAAGGCCATTTGCAACTTTTTCAGTTTTTAGATCAAAATCTTTGTAAGTTGTTTGTTTATCTTCATAAATGAAAGCAATTTCATCTGGATTGTGCTTAGCATGATATCTCGGAATATCACATAAATGGACTATGTCTTCATAGTAAGGCATTAATTCTCCCCTCAAAAAAAAAACAAGATTTATTTTTAATTACTATTTTTAAACTAATCAAGTATGTTTATACTATGCTAAATGGTATTTTTTAGTTATTAAGTAAATTATATGAGAAAATAGATTGGAGTGACAAATGGATTTAAGTTTTAAACCTGAATATGAAGAATTCAGAAAAGAGGTTAGAGATTTTTTAGATAAAGAACTAACCACTGAATTAAGGGAAGCGGGAAAACTTACAGCTAGTGTTTTTAGTGAGGTAGAATACTCATCAAAATGGCATAAAATATTATATAAAAAAGGATGGATTGGTTCTAAATGGCCAAAAGAATATGGAGGAACAGGCTGGGATGATATGCAAAGATATATTTTTGCAAGTGAGTGTTCTAAAGCTGGAGCTCCATCTCCCACAGCAATGGGATTAGCGATGGTTGGTCCGGTTCTTATGAAATATGGAACTCAAGAGCAAAAAGATTTCTATTTACCTAGAATCTTGTCTGGCGAAGATTTTTGGTGCCAAGGTTACTCTGAACCAGGATCAGGGTCAGATCTCGCATCACTGCAATGTAAAGCTGTAAGAGAAGGTGATCATTATATAATAAATGGTACAAAAATTTGGACTACACATGCTCAACATGCAAATAGGATTTTTTGTTTAGTTAGAACTGATAACTCAGGAAAACCACAACAAGGTATAACTTTTATTTTAATAGATATGGATACCCCAGGGATTGAAATTAAGCCAATAATTACAATGGCTGGTGATCATGAAGTTAATCAAACATTTTTTGATAATGTTAAAGTCCCTGTCGAAAATGTTGTTGGTGAAGAAAATGATGGTTGGACAGTTGCTAAATATTTGTTGGAGTTCGAAAGAGGTGGTAATTATGCTGCTGGAATTCAATCCAATATAGAAAAAATTAAACAAATAGCATCGGTTGAAAGATCAGACACAGGAGAAAGTCTATTAGAAGATGATGCATTCTTAAAATCACTTTCTGAAACAGAAATCAAAGCACAAGCCCTTCTTATGACAGAACATAGGATTATGGCAGATATAGCTGAAAGAGGTCATCCTGGTCCTGCTTCATCAATTTTAAAATCAAGAGGATCTAATTTAAAACAAGAAGTTGATATGCTTACAGTTGAAGCTGTAGGTTATTATACAATGCCTCTGCAAAACGAGGCAAGACAACCATTTTCAAATGTTGAAAAAGTTGGTCCGGATCATGCTCTTACAGCTTTTCCTTCTTATTTGAATAATCGTGCATCAACTATTTATGGTGGATCTGACGAAGTTCAAAGAAATATAATGGCAAAATTTGTACTTGGGTTATAAATAAAAAAATCGATCTCTCTAAATTAAGAAAAATATTTTAGAGAGATTAACATCATCCGAAGCGATTAGAATGCAACATAGTCATGATGAATAGTGGCATGTACCTTTATCGTTTCCGGACGCCGTAATATTTCCTAAAAATGAAAAAGGTAATTCTGTAAATATAATTTCTTAAATTAAACGATTTATTGATCCAAATAATATAATGAATCCTGGAAAAATCTTCTAAAAAAAACCACCGTACTCTGGGGGGAGAGTACGGTGGTAAACTAGTCATGTTTACAAGGGGGAGGTAAATGACTAATTCTTAAACTCTGGATAAGCATCCATTCCTAATTCGGAAACATCTAATCCAGAAGTTTCTTCTGCTTCTGTAGGTCTTAGACCAAATACCACTTTAAGAACAATCCATCCGATCGCACTTAAAACAACAGTAAATACTCCAATACTTACAATACCGATAATTTGAGTTGCCATATCACCACTACCATTTAGGCCTGGAATAGCAACTGCAAGTGTGCCCCATATTCCAGCAATTAAGTGAACTGAAATAGCACCAACAACGTCGTCAATTTTCAATTTATCAAGTAATGGTATAGCGAAAGTACAGATTACACCGCCAATAGCACCAATTATGATAGCCTGTAAAGGTGTAGCTACATCAGGACCAGCTGTAATAGACACTAGACCAGCTAAAGCACCATTTAAAACAAATGTTAGGTCAGTTTTGCTATAAAGTATCATTGATAGAATTAAAGCGGCAACTAAACCAGCACAAGCAGCCATATTAGTATTTACATAAACATTTGCCATTGCTGCTGCATCTGCTGCAGAACCCAGTGCTAACTGAGAACCACCATTAAATCCGAACCAACCAAACCATAGTATAAATGTACCTATAGTTGCTAGTGGAAGATTTGCACCTGGTATAGCGTTTACTTCACCATTTGGACCATATTTTCCTAAACGTGGACCTAATATAATGGCACCAGTTAATGCTGCCCATCCACCTACTGAGTGAACTATAGTTGAGCCAGCAAAGTCAGAGAAGCCCATTTCAGACAACCATCCACCACCCCATGTCCAAGAACCTTGGATAGGGTATATGATACCTGTTAAAAATACTGCAAAGAGTAAGAAAGGAACTAATTTAATCCTTTCAGCGACAGTACCACTAACAATTGACATAGCTGTTGCACAGAATACCATTTGGAAAAACCAATCTGACATCTTTGAGTAGCCATCACCAGCGTCCACAGTTGCTTCAGGATTCCAAAGAGCAGGTGAGCCAATATAACCACTTACATCATTGTACATAAAGCCATAGCCGACGAGGTAATACATTATTCCAGCTAAACTATAAAGAGCAACATTTTTAACACAAATAGTAGCCGTATTTTTTGTTCTTACTAAACCAGCCTCAAGACAAGTAAATCCTAAAGCCATCAGCATTACGAGAAAACCACTAACAAGGAAAGAGAAAGTATTGAAAACATAAGCTGTTTCAGCACTTACTTCCGCATTAGCTGTTCCGGTCAAAGCTAGGAATGAAAACCCAGCCATAACCATTATCTTTTTAATGAAATTTTTCATTTTTTATTCCCTTTTATTATTATTTTAATTAACCGCCAATAGCATAGGTTATGACAAAGAAAGGATCACTGTCATCTCTACTACTATCAATTACTGCGAATGAAAAACCTGAGTCAAAGTCTACAGAAATGCCATAATCTGTTTCTTCATCTCCTACGTCATAATCATAGTAGCCAAGATGAAGGCTAATACCAATAGCATCAGTAGCTGCAAAACCTGTGTCGATTGTGTAATAGACATCATCACCAAAATCAGCATCAAAATCTGCATCAGCAAGTATATTTGCCCCTAATGAAAAAGCCCCAACATCAGCGGAGATGTTTACTTCACTAAAGTCATAACCTTCGTCAGTATTGTCAGGATAAGCATAGTATATGTAACCAACACTTACAGGACCAAAGCTGTATCCAAAATAAACATCAAGCTCATAAGTAGCATTATCACCGAAATCTACATTTGATACCCATGTACCAGCTGAAAATCCTGAATCACCTGAAATATCAATACCACCGGAAACAGCAGCACCTTTACCTTGTGACATTCCACGCCAAATGTACTCACTTGTTACAGCAGTATTCCATTCAACAGCTGCAGTAGCCACTCCAGTCATTGAAATACTCAATATCGCTGCAACTAAAAACTTTTTAATTTTATTAGTTGTTTTTTTAAAAATCATTTAAACCTCCAATTAGTTATTTGCGAAATCGCAACTAATAATAGGCAATTTAAATACCAACTTTTTAAAAATTAGTTATTTTTTTTTATTTTTTTTAGTCTTGGGGTTTTTAAGATAAATATCCATTAAAAATCAATTATTTAGGTATTCTTCAACGAATTCGACTCTATCTTGCCCAAAAAACATTTGATCACCAACAAACATAGTTGGAGCACCAAAAGCACCTTTATTGACAGCATTCTCAGTATTAGAGATTAATTTATCTTTAACATTTTGATCTGTAATTCTTTTAATAAAGTCATCAACATCGAAATTATTTTCAATAAGTACTTTTTTAAGAACTTCTTCATCATTAAGATTTTTTGGCTCTATCCACATATTTCTGAACATAACTTCTATATACTTAATAAAATCACCATCATCTTGATCACCATCATCTTGATATGAAACAGCTCCTCTCATCAGAGCAAGAGTATTAACTGGAAAATAGGGATTTCTCTCATAGGGGACTCTATATTTGTTAGCATATCGTTGAAGATCAACCATCATATATTTTCCTTTTGCAGGAACCGCTGCTGGTGGATTATTACCTGTGGCTTTAAAAACTCCTCCTAGCAAAATAGGGTAGTACTCAATTTTAGTTTCATTCCTTTCAGCGATTAACTTTAATTGTGTATATGCCAAGTAAGCAGTAGGACTCCCAAAATCAAAATGAAATTCAATATTTTTAACCATGTTATATTTCCCTAAGCAGATGACCTCCATCTGCTATAATAGTTTCTCCAGTAATATACGAACCAGCATCACTTACTAAAAGTAATAATGGACCGTCCATTTCACTAAAATCCCCAACCCTCCTCATAGGGATTCTATTAATCATATCATTGCTTAAATCGGAATCAATAAAATCCTTATTAATATCAGAGCGCATATATCCAGGTGCTAACGCATTAACTCTTATTGAGTATTTTGCCCATTCAAGAGCCATCTGCCTAGTTAAGTGAGATAAACCTGCTTTTGAAACACAATATACTCCATTTCCTTTTTGAGCAGCCTCACCACATATTGAAGAGATATTTAAAACATTTCCACCTTTAATATTCTTTTTTCTTCTGCTAGCAACCCACTCTTTTGCAAGAAACCAAGGGCCCCTTAAATTTGTATTTATCACTAAATCCCATTCATCAGAGGTGGTTCCATCAATGGAACCAACTGTAGTAGTTCCAGCATTATTAACTAAGATGTCTATTTCACCCATACTAGTAATTATAGAATTTAAACATGATTTAACATTATTTTCATTAGACACATCCAAATCATAAATTTCTGCTACACCGCCTGAATCTTTTATAAGACCTTCAGTTTCTCTAAGTTTATCCTTTCTTCGAGCAGCTAAGGCAACTTTTGCTCCTGACTTTGACAATGTTAATGCCATAGAAGCTCCCAAACCACTACCCCCACCAGTAACTAAAGCCACTTTTCCATCTAAATTAAATATTGATTTCATAATTTTTTCCTTATTTTAATAACCCAAGAGCAGATGCTGTCATTGCCTTTATTCCAGTTGTAATTGTAGGCTTAGGATCGGGTGCAAAAAAAGGGGAATGAATAGAGACCATTTCGATTTCATTATTTTGATATTTTTTCCAATTTTCCTTTGATGTTCCTCCCAACCAAAACAACAAGCTTGGTATTTTTGGATCTTGTCTTCCGTATCTAGCAAAATCTTCTCCGCCCATAACAGCTGGTATTTCACTAACATTTTCATCACCAATTTCTTTACTTATAAAATTTAAAACTTTTTTTGAAAACTCAGGATCATTATATAATGCTGGAGTATACTCATCCTTTAGCAAAACTTTTGGCATTTTACTCTCTGGTAAACCTGCGGCAATACTAAGTCCTTTAACAATTTTTTTTATTTCTTCAATGGTTTTTTCTCGAACTTCATCGCTGTAAGATCTTAATGTTAATTGAAGTCTTACTTCCTCAGAAATAATATTATGCTTAAACCCACCATGAATAGAGCCCACTGTAACAACAGCTGGTTCAAGAGGATCAATTTTTCTACTTACAATTGTTTGTAACGCTAAAACAATTTGAGAGGCTAATACTATTGGATCAATTGCTGTATGAGGATAGGCTCCATGACCTCCTACACCATTCACAATTATATCAACACTATCAACATTTGCCATCGCATAACCCAATTGATAGCCAATAGTCCCTGCAGGGGCCATTCCACCTACATGAAGAGCTAAATTAAAATCTGGTCTAGGAAATTTCTCAAAAAGGCCATCCTCCAACATAGCTAGCGAACCCTGACCAACCTCTTCTGCTGGCTGAAGGACTAACATGAGGGTTCCAGACCACCTTTCTTTCATGGAAATTAAATTTTTTGCTGTTCCAATCAATACAGACATATGTATATCATGTCCACAAGCATGCATTACTGGAACTTCTTTACCAAATCTATTAATTTGTCGCACTTTAGACGCATATTCAAGATTGGTCTTTTCCTCAATAGGAAGAGCATCCATATCAGCTCTTATCATCAAAGTAGGGCCTTTACCGTTTTCTAAAATTGCAACAACGCCTTTTTTACCAACCCCTCTTGTTACTACATAACCATAAGTTTCAAGAATATCTGCAAGATGGCTAGCAGTTTTATCTTCTTGCCAAGAAAGCTCAGGATTCGAGTGAAGAAATTTGTACAAATTTACAATTTCATCAATATTATATTTTGCAAACGCATTAGAGCTAATAGTACCAAATACGATAATAGAAATTAAAACTAATAAAAATTTTTTATATCTAATATTGTTCAACTTTATCCTCTACAGCATTTCCTTTACCAGGTATAAGTATTTGTCTTATAAAGGTACATATAATTTGATTTTTCTGATTAGTACCTGTTGTCTTTATTTTAACAATTCCCTGACCTTTCCTTGATTTCGATTCTCTCTTTTCTAAAACTTCTGAAGAACCATATATTGTATCTCCATAAAATACTGGTGATGGAAATTTAACATCATCCATACCTAAATTGGCAATTGCTTTTTGGCTACAATCTGAAACACTCATACCAATTAACAAAGATAAAGTGTAAGTTGAAACAACCAAATTTTTACCAAATTCAGTCGCTTTTCCATATTCGGCATCAAAATGGAGTGGATGAGTGTTTAATGTCATAAGTGTAAATAAATGGTTATCATATTCTGTTACAGTTTTTCCAGGTCTATGATCATAAACATCTCCAACTTGAAAATCTTCAAAGTACCTACCGAAAGTTTCTCTGTAATGATTTGGACCAATTTCTTTTGAATTCTTAATCATTTTTAATCCTCTAATAAATAAACTGAAACTTAGTTCTTCTATATATATTTATAATACATACTATTGATATAAAAAATTATATAAAAGTACATGAAATGTAATAATAATTTTTATTAATTCGCTAATATCCTAACAAAAATGTTATTATTATAACGATTCTACTTTAGGTTCTTTAATGACAATAGAAAATAATAAAAATAACGTTTTATTCACCATAAAAATTTTCTTAATTCTACTTATTTTTCTACTATCAGGGTGTTCAACCACAAAGGAAAAATATGAGAGAGATCTGCCATCCCTTCCTTCTGATTGGTCTTCGTCATATCAATCTTTGAAAGAGATTGATGGATGGGCTGAAACTTTTAATGATGAGGAGTTACTAAAATTAATTTCAGAAGCTCTTGAAAATAATAAAGACTTAAAAATTGCTTCTAATAGATTAGATATAGCAAGGGCATCATCAAGAGCCTCTATTGCACCTTTACTGCCAACAATAGGAACAAATGTTTCAAGAATTCAATCATCAGCGATTATTGATAATCAAAATAATCCAGAGAGGATTTACGCTTATCAAGATAGTCTTGGGGTTCAATTGAATTGGGAAGTTGATATTTGGGGAAAGCTATCTAGACAATCAAGGTCCACATATAAAGATCTTGAATCTGCAGAAGCTGATCTTGAATTTGCAAAACTATCTATAGCAGGTTTAACAGCTCAATCATGGTATCTTTTTTCAGAAGCAAAATTACAGAGGGATTTAGCTGAGAGAAATCTTGAAACTAGAATAAGCACCCTCAAGAAAGTAGAAAATAGATATATAAAAGGAATTGCGCAAAGTAGAGATTTGAGATTGGCACGGTCTGAAGTTGAGTCTACAAGAGCTGATCTTATTAACAAACAACAAATTTTCAATGAAACTGCGAGAACTTTAGAAGTCATTATAGGAAGGTATCCAGATGCTAATATTGTGCCAGGGGATCTACCATTAATTCCACAAAATCCAGATATTGGAACTCCTGCAGAGAGGCTTCCTTTGAGACCTGATATTCGTTCCTTGGAGGCGCAAATTGAATCTGCTGGTCTTCAACTTACTTCGACAAGATTAGCTTTTCTTCCAAGCGTTTCTCTAAATGCGCAATGGAGTACTTTAGAGGATAATTGGTCTGATGCACTTGAACCAGACCGGCTAGCTGGTTCAATAGTAGCCTCAATTACACAAAGTATTTTTCAAGGTGGCAGAAGAATAGCAAACTCTAAAATTAAGAAAGCCCAATTAGAGGCGATTTTAGAAACTTATGCTCAAGCTTTATTAGCAGCTGCTCAAGAAGCAGAAAATGCGATAGCTGCAGAAGAAACTTTAACAAAGAGAGAAATTGCTATAAGTAAAGCCTTTGAAGAGTCTAAGGCGGCAGAAGAATTGACCCTAGATCAATATAATAAAGGACTAAGTACAATTTTTGAATTACTTAACGCTCAATCAAGGCGTCTTAACTCTGAAAGCTTACTAATAAATGCAAAAAGACTAAGGCTTACAAATAGAATTAAAATGTATATGGCTATTGCAACACCCGTTTATGGAAAAATTAAATGAAAAGATTATTCCAATATATTATTGGTTCAAGAATAGCTCCAATATTAATTATTTTGATTGGTTCTTTTTTTGCGTTTGTAATTTCAGTATCAAGCCCTAAACCTCAAAAGGGTATTGAGCTGCCTAAACCTACACCAGTATTTTATGAAGTTATTTCAAAAAAAGATATAAAACTTAAGATTTTAACCAATGGAGAAGTTAGACCTTTAAATGAAATTAATTTGATCTCTCAAGTTTCTGGACAAATTGTTAAAGCGGCTAACGAATTTGTTGATGGTGGAATTATCAAGGCTGGATCACCCCTGGTCTGGATTGATGATAGAGATTATAAATTAGCTGTTATTTCAGCAGAATCTAGAGTTGCTCAAGCCAGTAAATTATTAGAAAGAGAAATAGCTGAAAGTGAACTTGCCAAGAATGACTGGGAAGAACTTGGACTCGGTGAAGCAAGCCCTCTTACTCTAAGGATACCTCAACTTAAAGAGGCTGAGGCAGCAGAAAAAGCAGCATTAGCGGATTTAGAAAAAGCAAAACTAAACTTAGAAAGAACTGTTGTTAAACTTCCATTTCAAGGAATAATTCGTCAAAAAAAGACAGGAGTAGGTCAATTTGTTGGAACAGGAAGCATTCTTGCAACGGCGTTTTCGACTGAAGAAGTTCTAATAGCATTGCCACTAACTGATACTGAATTATCTTATTTAGGTTTGCCTTTGGCTTATGAAGAAGAGAAAGTATTTTCAGGTCCAAAGGTTAATTTTTACTCTTTAGTCTCAAATAAAAAATCTGAATGGACAGGAAGAATTGTACGAACTTCTGGCTCAATTGATCCCTTAACTAGGTTAGTATATGTTTATGCTGAGGTTGTTAATCCATATCAACAATCTCCTCCACTTGCCATAGGAATGTTTGTTGATGCAGTAATTGAGGGTAAAACTATTAGAGACGGTTTTTTAGTTCCTAACTCTGCAATTAATAATAATTCAGATATATTTATTATTAACGCGAGTGATAGTCTAGAAATAAGAAAAATAGAAGTACTTGGAACAGAAAACGATTATGTAATTATTAAAGGAGAAATTTCTGAAGGGGAAAGAGTGGTTGTTTCGCCTCTAAATAATGCAAAAGCTGGAATGGCACTTAAACCAATTTTGCTAAATAAGGATATAAATAGGTAGCTTAGATGTTAAAAATTATTTCATGGTGGGTAAGAAATTCTAAAGCAGCTAATCTCTTAATGTTTAGTATAATTATTATTGGAATTTTAAATTTTTTTAGAGTTGAAAAGGAAGTTTTCCCAATAATAACTGCTCCAGTAGTTTCAATTAAATATGGATGGCCAGGTGCATCACCAAAAGAAATTGAAGACCAAATTCTTGTAAGGGTTGAGGAATCTCTTACTGATCTAGAGGAAATAAAAAAAGTAACATCAACTGCTAGAGAAAATTTAGGCTCAATTCTTGTTGAGGCAACCTCAGGCTCAGGGGTTGATAAGCTTATTCAAGATATAAAACGAAAAGTAGACTCAATTGAGTCAATACCAGATGGGGTTTTACCCCCAACAGTTTCTGATGAGTCATTTAGAATACCTTTAGTCACACTTGCTGTTCATGGAAATACTTCTGAAAAGAAACTAATTAGAGCAGCAGAAAAAATAAGAGATGAGCTATCACTTTTAGATCATGTCGATATTGTTGAAGTTCAAGGAAGTAGAAAAGAGGAAATATCAATTGAACTTTCTGAAAATGCGATGAGGCGATATAATGTTACATTTGATCAGGTTGCTCAAGCAGTCAGAAAATCATCAATTAACACATCATTGGGTAGTATTAAGGGTGAAAATGGTACCATTCAATTAACCACAAGAAATTTAGCTGATACAAAAAAAGATTTTGATAAAATCATAATTAGGCAAACATCGGATGGTGGTACTCTAAAAGTTTCTGACATAGCTAGAGTTGTTGATGGTTTTGAGGATAAAAATCTAAGAGCCTCATTTAATGGAGAATTGTCATTTCTTGTTCAGGTCCTATCAACTGATAATATGAATGTTGTTAAGACATCAGAGGCTGTTTACAACTGGCTTCCGAATGCACAGAAAAATATGGAACAAGGAGTCAATCTATCTTTATGGTCTGATACATCTGACCTTTATAAAGATAGAATGTCGCTAATTTCAAAAAGTGCCTTTGGGGGATTATTCTTAGTATTTATTGTTCTCATGATGTTTTTAAGACCAATTGTTGCATTTTGGTGTGCTGTAGGGATTTTAACTGCATTTGCTGGAACATTTATTTTTCTTCCATCAAATGATGTATCATTAAATGTAATATCGCTTTTTGCATTCCTTCTGGTTATAGGAATTGTTGTTGATGATGCGATAATTGTTGGTGAGAATATTCATTCAGAAAATGAGAAAGGTCGAGAAGGTGCTGATGCAGCAATCATGGGGGCTTATTTAGTTTCAAAACCAGTATTTTTTGCAGTTATAACCTCTATGATTGCCTTTGCTCCTTGGTTATTTTTAACTGGTTGGCAAGTTCAATTTGTTCAAAATATATCAATTATTGTTTTACTTGCTTTGGCTTTTTCCCTTTTAGAGGCTTTCTGTATCCTGCCAGCTCATTTGTCAAACCTAAAAGCAAATAAAAATGAATCGAAATTAGCAAAATTTCAAAAAAGACTTGCTCAAAGTCTCGTTGATTTTGGCAAAATTAATTATATGCCAATATTAATATCTTCTCTAAAAAGAAGATATTTAACAATTTCATTTTTTCTTAGCTTTTTAATAATTATTTTTACTTTTTCGGGTTCATCCTGGATAAGTAAATCATTTCTTCCAAAAATTGAAGACGATGAAATATTGGTAAGTGTAAAACTGCCAGATGGATCGCCCTTTGAAAGAACACTAGAAGTATCAAAAATTATTGAAAATGCAGGAATAGAAACAGAAAAATATTACGAAAATAAAGATAATAGCATAGAAAATACTTATATTAATGCAACTGGTTCCTCAATTAGAGCATATTTTAACCTCTATTCTCCAAGCGATAGAAAAGCATCAGCAACAGAAATAGCAGATATTCTTAGAGAAAAAATTGGCGATATACCTGACGCTGAAGGTCTTGATGTTTCTAAAGATATTGGTCGTAATCCAACTGATGCAGATCTTAATTTTAATATTACCGCAACAAAATCTGAGGATCTAATACCTGCATTAAATGATTTTATTAATAATTTAAGGTCTTATTCTGCAACTTATGATGTAAGAAATAGTCTAAATAGTTCGTTTACTGAAATTCAAATATCAGTAAGACCTAATGCAGAAAAATTAGGGTTAACACTTGGTGAAATTTCAAGACAACTCAGACAAGCATATTATGGTGAAGAAGTACAAAGACTCCCTAGAAATGGCGAGGATGTAAAAGTCATGGTTCATTATCCAAAGAAATTAAGAAGATCTCTGGAAAGTTTATCAAAGTTTAGAATAAGAACCCCTGATGGAAGAGAAGTTCCATTTTTATCTGTTGCATCAATTCAACAATCCCCTGGAGTTCAAAAGATTGAAAGAATTGACGGTTTAATTAGTGCATCAGTTAGTACTCAGATTAGAGGTGACTTTAAAACCCAAATACTCACTGAATTAAGGGAAGATTATCTTCCTGGTTGGAAGACAAGATTTCCAGGTGCCTCATGGAGACTCGGAGGAGAGTCTGAAGGAGAAGATGAGTTTTTTGCTGAGATTCGATATTTAATAATAATCGCCGTTTTCGCAATGTTTGCAATTTTATCAATTGCTTTTAGATCTTACTTTTTACCAATAATTATCCTTTCTGCACTTCCATTTGGTTTTGGCGGAGCTGTTCTTGGTCATATTATTTTTGGTAAAGGACTCTCGATGATTTCTTATTGGGGAATAGGAGCAGCTTGCGGTGTTGTAGTTAACGATAACCTTGTATTGGTAGATAATATAAATAGATTAAAAAGCAGTGGAAAGCATATCCTAGAATGTATAGTGGAGTCAGGCGTTACTAGATTTAGACCAATTGTCATCACTTCAATTACTACTTTTGTTGGCCTTATGCCAATGATGTTAGAACCATCTGTTCAAGCTAATTTCCTTAAACCTGCAGTCATATCTTTATCATTTGGTGTTGCCCTCTCTTCATCAGTCACATTAATTCTTGTTCCTTGTTTGTATTTAATAGGTGACGATATTAGAAACTACATTAGCCAAATTAAAGAGACCTCTAGAAGACAAATTAGCAAAATCTCGACATAAAAGAGATTTTATAGCATAATGTTTAGCCCCAATTAATTGAGGAAGAAATTGAACTTTATTGAAACAACATATAGATACTTAGTAGATTGGATGAATGTTAAAGGCGAGATGGTACAAAATACTATCGCAGTAACATCAATGCAAGATGCAATGACAGAAATTCAAGAAATTGAGGGCACTCCTTTTAGTATTAACGGTTCAGGAAAACCACGTTTTGTAAATATCATACAAATTGATCAAAAAATTAGAGAAGACTAAATTAAATAGTAAGGCTTGCTAATGACAAATAATGGTTATGAGAAAATTGCATATCCTGAAACTTATACAAATGAGGATGAACTCCATAATATTTTAAAATCCATGCGTGAAAATGATCCTGTTTGTTGGCTTGAACCAGAAAATTATAGACCTTTTTGGGCAATCACAAAGCACTCTGACATATCGGATATTGAATTAAAGAATGATTTTTTTATAAATCATCCCAGAACAACCTTAATGGACATTACTGCAGAAAATTATATTAAGGAATTTACAGGGGGCAGTCATCTTCTAGTAAGAACATTAGTTCACATGGATAATCCTGATCATAAAATCTACAGGGCTATGACACAATCATGGTTTTCACCTCCCAATCTAATCAAACTTAAATCTGACATCGAACTATTAGCTAAAGATTATGTTGATAAAATGCTTGATTCAGGCTCTGAGTGTGATTTTGTTAATGACATATCAGCATTATACCCTTTAAGGGTAATTATGACTATTTTAGGAGTACCTTCAGAGGATGAAAATCTAATGCTTAAACTTACCCAACAACTTTTTGGTGGTAATGATGAGGATATGAAACGTTCAGAAGAGGAAAGTATTAATAGTAATGTGATTGCTGATTTCTTTAACTATTTTACCGCTCTAACTGAGGAAAGGAGAAAAAATCCTACAGACGATGTGGCAACTGTGATAGCAAATGCTGATTTTAAAGGTGAACAAATTGGGTATTTAGAGGCTATGTCATATTACACAATTATTGCAACTGCCGGCCATGATACAACGTCATCCTCTACAGCTGGAGGAGTTCTTGCGTTAATAGAAAATCCAGATCAATTAAAAAAATTGAAAGAAAATCCATCTCTTATGCCAATGGCTGTAGATGAAACTATTAGATGGGTTACACCGGTGAAAAATTTCTTCAGAACTGCAACAGAAGATTGCTTGATTGGTGATAAACAAATTAAAAAAGATGAATCAATATTACTAGTTTATCCATCAGGTAATAGAGATGAGGAAGTTTTTGATGAACCATTTAAATTTAAAGTTGATAGATCTCCAAATAAACATTTGGCATTTGGTTACGGAGCGCATCTATGTCTTGGAAAACATTTAGCTAAAATGGAAATGGAAATCTTATACAAAGAACTTTTTAAAAGAATTGAAAAAATTGAGTTGAACGGTGAACCCTCTTGGGTAAAAGCAAGTTTTGTATCTGGTTTGAAATCATTACCCATAAAATATAAAATCAAATAAGGAATATATAATGGTAAGAACAATTCAAGAAATAATCCACGAAGCTTTTAACGAGGTGCCAACTATTACTCCAGAAAAAGCCAAAGAAGAGCAAGATAATGGCGCTTTAATAATTGATACCAGAGAAATAAATGAATTAGCCCTTACTGGAAAAGTAAAAGATTCTATTCATATACCTCGCGGTTTAATAGAATTTCAAAATAAAGAAACTAATCCAAATGGAATTGAGGGCTTTACAAAAGATAAAAAAATTATTCTTTATTGTGCTGCTGGCGCAAGGGCTGCACTTGCAGGTAAAGCTTTAAAAGATATTGGCTTTACCGATGTTCATAATTTAGGAGGTTTTTCAGATTGGCAATCAAAAGGGTTGCCTGTTGAAAATATTGCTTAAAAAGGTAAATTTTCTCGACAGAATATTATTGATTTGCTATTTCAAATAATGAATATTTTATCAGTTTTAAATATTTTTTATCAATTGTAAAACTTACTGTATATTAAATTAATAAATAAATGATATTAAATTAATAAATAAATGATTTTAATTAAGGGGTATCTCAAATGTCAGCAAAAAAAGAAATTGAAGTTTTAATTAATCGTTCAAGAGAAGCTCAAAAACAAATAGAAAACTATACTCAAGAACAGGTTGACGAGCTTATTAAAGCAATGGTTTGGTCAGTAGCAAAACCAGGAATGGCTGAAGAAATCGCTCAGTTTACAGTTGATGAAACACAATTAGGCAATTATGACGGAAAATTTTTAAAAATTCAAAGAAAGACACGTGCTACACTTATGGATATAATTGATGATAAGTCAGTTGGTATTCTTGAAGAAGATCCAGAGAGAGCAATTGTAAAAATTGCTAAACCTATGGGAGTAATAGGAGCTTTATCACCATCTACGAATCCTGAAGCTACTCCTGTAATTAAATCAATTCATGCAATAAAAGGAAGAAATTCGATTATTGTTGCTCCTCATCCTAGAGCAAAATTAACAAATAAGAAGATATGTGATTTAATGCGCGAAGCTATTGTTAAATGTGGAGCTCCTGCTGATTTAGTTCAAGCAATTGAAATACCGAGTCTTGAACTAACAAATGAACTTATGGCCCAATGCGATAGAGTATTAGCCACAGGTGGAGGTGCAATGGTAAATGCGGCTTATTCAAGCGGTACGCCAGCCCTAGGTGTTGGAGTTGGTAATGCTGTAATAACCGTTGATGAGACAGCAGATTTAGATGATGCTTCTGAAAAAATTAGAATATCAAAAACCCTTGATTTAGCAGCCTCTTGCTCATCAGATAATTCAGTTATTTTAGTGGAATCAATTTACGATGAAATGATTTCAAAATTAAAAGAAAAAGGTGGTTTTCTTGTAAATGAAGATCAAAAACAAAAACTTAGAGAGACACTTTGGGATGAAGAGGGCCATTTAAATACAGCAATTGTTGCTCAGCCAGCAGAAAAAATTGCTGACATGGCAGGTATCGAGATACCCGAGGGTACAGGATTTTATATAGTACCTGAAACAGGTTGGGGGAAAGATTTTCCATTCTCAGGGGAAAAATTATCAGTAATTATGGCTTTATACAGAGCAGATAATATTGAACATGCTATTGAATTAACAAATAACATACAAGCTTATCAGGGTCAGGGTCATTCATGTGGAATTTACTCTAATAGTGATGAAAATATTATGAAACTTGCTAACAGTACAAAAACATCAAGAGTTATGGTCAATCAACCTCAAGCAGCATCAAATAGTGGAAATTTATGGAATGGCATGAGACAAACATTTTCACTAGGATGTGGATCATGGGGAGGAAATGGTACAAATAATAATATTTCTTGGAGAGATCTAATTAATGAGACATGGGTTTCTAAACCTTTAAGCCAAACCAAAGAGCTTATGTCTGATGAAGAACTCTTTGGTGATATTATGAATAAAATAAATTAAATTATCAAAGAAAGTTGTATATAGTTAAATAAGTTAACTATTAGAAAATATTATGCATTTATCTGAAGAACAAATTGCTTTTTATGACGTTGCAAAAGATTTTGCTTTAAAAAAAATGGCACCACATGCAGAAAAATGGGATGAAGAGAAAATATTTCCTATCGAAACATTACAAGAGCTTGCGGCTCTCGGTTTTGGAGGAATATATGTAAATCCTGATTTAGGAGGCTCTGGTTTATCTAGATTAGATGCGAGTTTAATTTTTGAAGCCTTAAGTCAAGGTTGCACCTCTACATCAGCCTTTTTATCAATACACAATATGGCAAATTGGATGATTGATAGTTTTGCTTCAAATGAATTGAAAGAAAAATTTGTTCCTGATTTATGTTCAATGAATAAAATAGCCTCATACTGCCTGACTGAAGCTGGTGCGGGTTCCGATGCAGGAAGTCTCAAAACAAAAGCTACAAGAGATGGTGACTTTTATGTAATTAATGGAACTAAGTCATTTATTTCTGGAGGTGGCTATTCTGATGTTTATGTAACAATGGTGAGAACTGGCGATGATAGTGCATCAGGAATTTCAACATTTTTAATAGAAAAAGATACTCCTGGACTATCCTTTGGTGCACAGGAAAAAAAAATGGGATGGAACTCTCAACCTACGGCACAAGTTATTTTTGAAGACTGTAAAGTTCCTGCAGAAAATATCATAGGTAATGAAGGTGATGGATTTAAAATTGCCATGAAAGGTTTAGATGGTGGAAGGCTTAATATCGCTGCGTGCTCTCTTGGGACTGCTCAATCAGCTTTTGAAAAGGCTGTTGAGTATGCCGGTGATAGGGAGCAATTTGGAAAAAAAATTCAAGATTTTCAATCCATTCAGTTTAAGCTTGCTGATATGGCTACTGAGCTTGAGGCATCTAGATTAATGCTTAGAGATGCGGCCAATAAAGTTGATGATAACGCACCTGATAAAACAAAAGCTGCCGCAATGGCAAAACGTTTTGTGACTGACATGAGTTTTAAAATCGTTAATGAAGCTTTACAGATACATGGTGGCTATGGATACTTAAAAGACTATCCTTTGGAAAGAAATCTTAGAGATGTTCGAGTTCATCAAATTCTTGAAGGTACTAACGAAATAATGAACGTTATTATATCTAGAGAAATCCTCAAGGAAAACAGATGATTGATGAAGAGGTTTTCTTTGAAGTCAGAGGATCTCTTGGGCTTATAACACTAAATAGGCCTAAAGCCTTAAATGCCCTCACTCTATCAATGGTAAGAGAGATACATCCAAAACTTGAAGAGTGGGAAAGTAATCCTTCTGTAAAAAATGTATTAATTAAAGCTGAAGGCGATAAAGCTTTTTGTGCTGGCGGTGATATTAGAGCCCTTCATGATTGGGGTAGAAATAATGATAAAGAAGCAACAGGGTTTTACAGAGAGGAATACATCCTCAATCAATATATAAAACGATACTCAAAACCATATATTTCTCTTGTTAATGGTATTGTAATGGGGGGAGGAGTTGGTCTTTCAGTTCACGGAAGCTATAGAATAGCTGGAGAAAACTATTCTTTTGCAATGCCAGAAACTGGAATAGGTTTATTCCCAGATGTTGGGGGTTCTTTTTTTCTGCCTAGACTAGATTATGAGGCCGGAACGTACCTTGCACTAACTGGAAATAGAATAAAAGCTTCAGATGCTATTTTCTTAGGAACAGCAACAAACTACATAAAATCTGAAAATTTTTCTGATTTACTAGAAGATCTATCTAAAGAACAAAATGACCCAAAAGATATAATTGAAAAATACACGACCAATCCAAGTGAGTCAGAATTTAAAAAAATTAGTCAATTTTGTAATAAAATTTTTAAAGGAAATACTGTTGAAGAAATAGTTGAAAATTTAAAAAATGAAAACTCTGATCTGTCAAAAAAAATACTTTCGACAATTAAACAGAAATCTCCAACATCTCTTAAAGTTGCCTTAAAAAGTTTAAGGTTAGGTAAAGAAATTAATTTTGAAGAATGCATGATGATGGAATTCAGAATGGTTAACAAAGTAATGAATGATCATGATTTTTATGAAGGGGTAAGAGCCCTTATAATAGATAAAGATAATAATCCAAATTGGAAACCAAACAAAATATCAGAAGTAGAAGATAGTTTTGTAGATGAATTTTTTTATAAATTAGATGATGACCTTAAATTTAACTAAAAGGAGTTATGTATGGCAGAAGTTACATTCATAGGATTAGGCAATATGGGTCTTCCCATGGCCTTAAATCTATTAAAAGCCGGTCATTCAGTAACTGGATTTGATTTAGCAAAAGATCAAGTGAAAATTCTTGTTGATGCAGGAGGAAAATCAACTGAAGATATTAATTATACGATTCAAACAACAGATGTGGTGATCTCAATGTTACCTTCGGGAAAGATTGTAAAATCAGTCTATCTTGGTGACCAAGGAATCATTGAAAATGCACCTGACAATCTTTTGCTAATAGACTCATCAACAATTGATGTAGAGACTGCAAGAGATGTTGCTAAAAATGCCATATCAAAAAATCTTCATATAGTTGATGCCCCTGTTTCAGGTGGTGTTGGAGGAGCACAAGCAGGAACACTAACATTTATGGTTGGTGGGGAAAATAGCGCTTTTGATAGAGCAAAAGAGTTTCTCGATATTATGGGTGGTAATATCATTTATGCTGGTTTATCCGGTAATGGTCAAGCTGCTAAAATTTGTAATAATATGCTACTAGGTATTTCTATGATAGGAACTGCGGAAGCATTTAACTTGGCTGAGAATTTGGGTCTTAATGCCCAAACATTTTTTGATATTTCTTCTACAGCATCAGGTCAATGTTGGTCAATGACAAGTTATTGTCCAGTTCCAGGTCCAGTTCCTTCTAGCCCTGCAAATAATAATTATGAACCAGGATTTGCATCCGCTTTAATGTTAAAAGATTTAAGACTTTCTCAAGAAGCTGCAAGAATGACTTCTTCTTCAACACCACTAGGCGCTAATGCTACCTCAATATACGAAGAAATTGAAAAACTAGGACATGATGGTATTGATTTTTCAGGTGTAATAAAATTATTACAAAATAAATTAAAATAGAGTTAAAACTATGACTGCTGATAAAATATTTCCTGTACCAGATAATTATAAAAATTCAGCACATGTAACTAAAGAAATTTACGATGATTTATGCCATCAAGCTTCGACTGATTCCAAAAATTTTTGGAAAAATATTGGAAAAAGAATTAATTGGATAAAACCTTATTCAAATATTAAAGATGTAACATGGTCTAAAGAGAAGGTAGACATAAAATGGTTTTATGATGGAAAACTTAATGTCTCAGAAAACTGCATTGATAGACATCTTGAGAACAAAGCAGATTCAATTGCAATAATTTGGGAAGGCGATAATCCTGAAGAAAGTCTTAAAATAACTTATAAAGAGTTATATAAAAAAGTTTGTAATTTTTCAAATGCGCTTAAAAATAATGGTGTAAAAAAAGGTGACAGGGTTACAATTTATATGCCCATGATACCTGAGGCAGCTTATGCAATGTTAGCATGTAGTAGAATTGGGGCAATTCACTCTGTTGTATTTGGGGGGTTTTCACCTGAAGCACTTGCTGGACGAATTCTTGATTGTGACTCACATTATGTTATTACAGCAGATGAGGGAGTTAGAGGTGGAAAAGTAATACCACTTAAAATAAATACAGATAAAGCACTTTTAAAATGTCCTAATGTTAAACATGTATTTGTTGTTAATAGAAATAATGCAAATATAGAAATGACTGAAGGAAGAGATCTTTGGTATCATGAAATTATCAGGAATGTCAGCGATGAATGCAAAGCTGAAGTAATGGATGCTGAAGATCCTTTGTTTATTCTCTATACATCTGGTTCAACAGGTAAACCAAAAGGTGTTCTTCATACTTCAGGTGGATATCTTGTTTACGCATCTTATACTCATGAAATAATTTTTGATTATAAGCCTGGTGATATTTATTGGTGCAGCGCTGATGTAGGTTGGGTAACGGGCCATTCTTATATAGTCTATGGACCATTGTGTAACGGGGCAACTACTTTAATGTTTGAAGGTGTTCCTAATTATCCCAACTCATCGAGGTTTTGGCAAATATGCGACAAACACAAAGTAAATATTTTTTATACAGCACCAACAGCAATAAGAGCCCTTATGAAAGAAGGAGATAAACCAGTAAAAAAAACAAAGAGAGATAGTTTACGATTACTTGGTAGTGTTGGTGAACCTATTAATCCAGAAGCTTGGTTATGGTATTATAATGTTGTTGGTGAAAAGAAATGTCCTATAGTCGATACTTGGTGGCAAACCGAAACAGGTGCTACTTTAATATCTCCTTTACCAGGGGCAACAGATCTAAAACCTGGCTCCGCTTCTAAGCCTATTCCCGGAATTGTTCCTGTGTTGCTAGATACCGATGGCAATGAGCTAAAAGGTGCAACTGAAGGAAATCTATGTATTAAAAGCAGTTGGCCTGGTCAAATGAGAACAGTTTATGGTGATCATGACAGATTTATAGAGACTTATTTTTCTCAATATGATGGTTTTTACTTTACTGGCGATGGTTGTAAAAGAGATGAGGATGGTTATTACTGGATTACAGGAAGAGTTGACGATGTAATAAATGTATCTGGTCACAGAATGGGAACCGCAGAGGTTGAAAGTGCCCTTGTCTCTCATAACAAAGTTGCTGAAGCAGCAGTAGTTGGATTTCCTCATGAAATTAAAGGACAAGGCATTTATGCATACGTTACTCTAAATGCTGGTGAAAAAGTAAATAACGAAATAAAAAAAGACCTTATCAATTGGGTAAGAAAAGAAATTGGACCAATAGCTAGCCCAGACTTTATTCAATTTTCTTCCAATCTACCAAAAACTAGATCTGGAAAAATTATGAGAAGAATACTAAGAAAGATAGCTGCGAATGATTATGATGATCTTGGTGATATATCCACACTTGCAGAGCCAAAAGTAGTGGACGATTTAATAGATAATAAACAAAACTTCTAATTACGATGAAAGCAATAAATATATTAGAAAGTAAACATCTTGAATGGTCCGAAAGTGATTTACCGTTGATTTCAGATGATGAAGTTTTAATAAAAATTAGTGCAACATCTGTAAATAGAGCTGATGTTGTTCAAAAAAATGGTCTTTATCCACCTCCCCCTGGAGCAAGCAACATATTAGGATTAGAGTGCAGTGGTATAATCGAGAAAATTGGAAAGAATGTTAAAAATAGAAAAGTAGGTGAAAAAGTTTGCGCTCTTCTTGCAGGAGGTGGATATGCTGAATATGTATCATGCCCGGAAGTTCAGGCCATACCTATTCCTGATAGTGTTAGTTTAATTGAAGCATCATCGTTACCAGAAGTTTATGCGACATGCTGGTTAAATTTATTCCAAGAAGCAAACTTATTAAAAGGCGAGAAAGTATTATTGCATGCTGGGGCAAGCGGTATAGGAACCGCTGCTATTCAACTTTGTAAAGCCTTTGAATGTAAGTCATTTGTAACAGCTGGAACCTCCGAAAAAATTAAATTTTGCTGCGAACTTGGTGCTAACGATGGCGCACTAAGAACGGAAGAGCCTTTTAAAAAGATTAAAGAATGGTCACCTGAAGGAGTTGATATAATTCTTGATCCAGTTGGAGGTAATTATTTTGAAGATAATATTAATGTTTTATCTATGGAAGGTAGATTAGTAATAATAGGGCTTATGGGTGGAGTAAAATCTTCTATCAACTTAGGCTCAATTTTAATGAAAAGGCAAAAAATTATTGGATCAACTATCAGAGCAAGAAGTGTATCTGTAAAAGGCAAAATTATGAGTGATCTACATAAGCATGTTTGGCCTTTTTTTAAATCGAAAATAATTAAGCCAATTGTTCATGAAACATTAAATATTAAGGATGCAAATAAAGCACATGAAATAATGGAAAAGGATCAAAATATTGGAAAAATAATTTTAGAAATTAATTAATTTTATTTCTCTTTTAATAACTTTGAGCCATCTTTTAATGATTTAGAAAATTTATCAAATAATTCGTCTATTTGCTCCTCAGTAATAATTAGAGGGGGACAGACTGCTAGAGTATCTCCGATAGCTCTAACTATTAAACCATTATTGTGTGCACATTCGGCAATAACAGGGCCAGCACTTCCCACTGGATTAAAGGGCTTAAAAGGAGACTTATCATGAACAACTTCAACAGCGCCCATTAGTCCTATACCTCTTGACTCTCCAACAATATCAATATCTTCAAGCATATTAAGTCTTTCTTGAAATTGGCCTTGTAACTTAGGAACTCTATCCATTAATTTATTCTCTTCAATAACACGAATATTTTCTAAAGCAACAGCACAAGCAACTGGATGGGCACTTGCAGTAAAACCACTTCCAAACATAATATTTTTTTGGGTATTATCAGCAATAACCTGATAAATATTATCAGTCATTAAAACAGCTGCCATTGGCATATAGGAAGATGTAATTTGCTTTGATAAAACTATAAAATCAGGTTTGATACCATAAAGTTCGCATGCAAAAGGCTTTCCGGTTCTTCCAAATCCATTAATAACCTCATCAGCAATAATTAAAATATCGTATTTTCTACAAATTTTTTGCATTTTTTCCCAATAACCTGAGGGAGGGACTATAAGACCTCCAGCACCCATAACAGGTTCACCAATAAAAGCTGCAATTGTGTCTGGATCCTCTTTCAAAATTAATTTTTCTAATTCATCTGCACATCTTGTAGAAAATTCATCTTCTGTTTCACCTTCAAGGCCTTCTCTCCAATAATGAGGGCACATTGTATGTAAAACTTGAGGAATAGGAAGATCAAAATCGTTATGCATAAGTGGCATTCCAGTCAAACTCCCTGATGCAATCGTTATCCCATGATAAGCTTTTATTCTAGAAATAATTTTTTTCTTTTTAGGTTTGTTTAGGGCATTATTATAATACCAAACAAATTTCATTGCGGTATCATTTGCCTCAGAACCGGAATTAGTAAAATGTACCCTACTCATATCAAGTCCAACCATCTCAACTAATTTTTGAGATAATTCAGCCACTGCAGGATGGGATTTATGAGAAAAAGATGGATAATATGGAAGTTTACTTAACTGTTTAGTAGCAGCATCTATTAATCTTTCTTCACCAAAACCAACAGCAACCGACCAAAGACCAGCCATTGCCTCTAAGTATTTTTTTCCATCATCGCCCCAAACATAGATGCCTTCTCCTTCTGAAATCACCATCGGCCCTTGCTCTTCAATTCTTCGAGCATTTGAGTAAGGATGAAAATGGTTTTTTGCGTCTAAGGCAGCATAAGAGTTAGGTTTTAATTTTTTATTCATAATTATCCTCTTCTCAAAGAACATATCTTGTTAGCGTTATACATACAATTGTATAAGCATAAAAATTTTATACATTCAATTTTAACATTTAAATTCTTAGTTTTTTAATTTTCTTTCGCTCAAAGGATGAAGGGATATTCATTTCTTCTCTATACTTTGTTATCGTTCTTCTGGCAATTTTAATACCATCGTCACTAAGTAAATCTTTTAATTTTGTATCCGATAATGTTTTTACTTTTTCATTGTTAATTAAGTCTTTTATCTTTGATTTTACCGATTGAGAAGAAATATCATCTTTGCCATCACTAGAAATAGCCTTAGAAAAAAAGAATTTTAGAGGATATACACCCCTTGGCGTATCAATTTCTTTTGAGCTTGTTATTCTTGAAATAGTACTCTCATGTAAGTCTAGCTCCTTAGCGATATCCTTTAAAATCATTGGTTTTATAAACGCTAGGCCTTTATCAAGAAATAAATTTTGTTGTTCGATAATTTCTCTAGAAACTCTTAAAATTGTTGCAGACCTTTGTTCCAATGCTTTTAACATCCATTTACCAGAAGTATATCTAGATGCTAAATAATCTTTATCTTTCTTTGAAAGTTTTTTAGAGGCAAGTTCTTCATAATAGCCAGTATTTATTAATACCTTTGGCAAAGTATTTTCATTTAACTCTACAATCCATTTTGATTTTATTTTTTTTACAATTATATCTGGTTCATTAATATCACCACGATCATTCTCATCAAACGATGATAAAGGTCTAGGATTACATGATCTCAGAATTTTAAGCATTTCATAGATTTCACTTTCGTCAGTTTTACAAATCTTTGATAGCTTTTTAATTTCTCCTGAAGCTAAAATTTCTAAGTTATTTATTAACTTTTTAATACTCTTATTTAATAGTTTTCTATCCTGGAGCTGTAAAAAAAAACACTCTTCTAGTGATTGTGAGAAAACACCAACAGGATCAAATTTTTTTAATCTCACCAAAATATCATTTACTATTTCCTCATTGATACCAATCTCAAATGAAAAATCCCTAAGAGAAATTTTTAAAAATCCACTGCTCTCTAAGTTATCAATTAATAAAAGAGCTATTTTTTTCTCTAAATCATCTTTAAAAGTAAAATTAACTTGCTCAATCAAAGATTCTTTTAAAGACTTTTTAGAACTTATTGTTTCTTCTATATAGTTTGTTATTTCAGAATTTTCGCCTGAATAAGTATTATCAAAAATATTTGATTGATCATCTATTGAGTCTTCCTGGGTTGATATATCAATTTCATCCTTAATTGATGTAGTATTTTCTGATAAATTATCTTCAACATAATTATCATTAATATCCTCTTTAATGGATCCATCATCTTTATCGAGAAAAGGATTATCAATAATTTCTTTATTTATATATTCTTCGAGCTCTATATTATTGAGTTCAAATAATTTAATAGCCTGAATTAATTGAGGAGTTAGAGCAATATTTTGCGATAATTTTGTACCAGGTATTTGTGATAATTTTGCCATATCAGTATTTATTTTTTTTTAATAAATATTAATGGCATGTTTTTTGCTTTATTTAAATATAAATTTATCAGAAAGTTTTTATAATGAATGAATTTTTTAAAATATCAATGTGTATTTTTGGTACTATGTTTTTATTTATAGGTCTTGTATCTCTAATTAATACAATGCCTGATCTTTTCTTTTTATCGCTACCCATCAATTTACTATTTATTTTATGGTTTCACCATCAACTTGTAAAAAAATACTAATTTTTTTATTCTAATTGCAAAAAAGTAATTAAAATATAATCACTTATGTTAATATAAGTGATGAATAAAATTCTTATCAATACACCAGAGAGAAATAAACAACTTATAGATAGTTACGGAAGAACGATAGACTACCTTAGAATATCCGTAACCGACAGGTGTAATTTTCGTTGTACATATTGTATGCCCGAGAACATGAAGTTTCTTCCAAAAGATGATTTATTAACTTTTGAAGAAATGGATAATCTTTGTTCATTATTTATTGCAAGAGGTATAAAGAAAATTAGACTTAGTGGAGGCGAACCTCTTGCAAGAAAAGGTTTAATTGATTTTATTTCAAATCTTTCTCGTTTTATTTCATATGGAGATTTAAAAGAAATTACCTTAACAACAAATGGAAGTCTTTTAAATAAAATGTCCAAACAATTATATGACTCTGGCATCAGAAGAATAAACGTTTCGCTTGATACATTAATAAAAGATAAATTTTATCAAATAACAAGAAGAGATGATCTAGAAAATGTTATTAACGGTATAATGACAGCTAAAAACAATGGTTTAAAAATAAAAATAAATACTGTGGTGATAAAAAATAAAAATTTTAATGAAATAAACGAAATAATTGAGTGGGCACATAAAAATAATTTTGATATTAGTTTGATTGAAACAATGCCAATGGGTCTCACCGATCAAGATAGAATAGACCAATATGTATCGCTAATTGATGTAGAAAAAGAAATTAGAAAAAAATATTTACTTAAAGAAACTAACTATAGAACTGCTGGACCTTCATCTTATAAGACTACAAATAAATCGAATAATTTGATTGGATTTATAACACCCTTAAGCAATAATTTTTGTGCAAATTGCAATAGAATTAGATTAACTAGTACTGGCAAACTTTTTATGTGTCTTGGTCAAAATGATAATATTGATTTTAGGTCGATATTAAGATCTGGAAGTATTTCTCAATTAAATTCTTCTATTGATAAAGCTATGAAAATTAAGCCTAAAGCTCATGAATTTAATATCTCTAAAAGAAATCAAAAGCCTGCTGTAGATCGTCATATGTCTGTTACTGGTGGTTAATACTGAGCTTGGATATTATTTCTTTCTCAACAAAATGAATTCTGTCTTGTCCCCATTGATAATAAACATAGTCGTCATTAACGCTCGATAATTTCATTGTTGGAACCCCCCAACAACCTCCCTTATACATATCTTCCAAATTATTATTTAGTATGTGTCTCCAGTCATTATTTGATAGTTCTCTTTTTAATTCTAACCAAGATAAACCAAAATCAGAAACAGTTTTTTCTAAGTATTTATCCTCACCAATATTTTGCCCATAGTAAAAAGATGAAACCATTAACTTTTCAAGATAATCAAAACCAAAACCTTTCTCATTTATTTTAGGAAAAAGAGAATAAGCCTTCTCGGCAGGTTTACCAATTGGTGAATAAATATTTTTAATTATGACACCGTTTTTTCTACCCTCTCTAGCGGCATCCGATAAAATATACTTACCTTTAATTGGAGGTATTTTCATATTACGCATAAGCATAGGTAAAACAGGTCTTACCTCAAATTTAATAGGATATTTTTCAAAAATAGCTCTAATTCTTTTAAAGCTCAGGTATGTGTAAGGACTATTTAATGAAGGGAAAAATTCGAGCTTTAGATTTATTTGACTAAAATCAATGTTTTCTAAATCATTATTAATATCCTTATGACTAATAATATAGGAATGAGATTTTTTTCTATTTAAATTTAATTCATTTAATCTATCTTCTAAATGATGAAGTCTATCAATTCCCCAATAGTTCTCGCCTTCATAATGAAAGGAGGAACCAAAGTAATAATCAAAATCAGCTAATTTTTTGTTACCATCCTCTAAAAGAGTATTTTCTTGAATATTAAAAAAAACTTTTTCTTGTTCATCAAAATTTGAAATTATTTGATTTAGCTTATTGGTTTGATTTGACCATAGGTATGATGAAATTTCTTTTAGTAATTTTATAAATTCAATTTGGGAAATTTTTTTATGAAAATAATAGTAATTCAAGATTTTATATGCACTTAAAATATTACTTTTGGAAATTTGAACTGCATTTTCAAATTTCAAACCATGATATTTTGCCAATTCTGCTGCATCTCTCAAACAATAATCATCAAACATCTTCCTCTCAGGAGTAAAAACATTATTTGGATCAGATACAAATAATATCTTTAATTCTATATTATATTTATTAATGAAATTTTCTAATACTTGAGAAGTTAGATGTGAGTATGGATCTGCTAGTGAATGAAAATAATAAACAATATGAGATCTTTTCTCCAATTGTCTTAAATTTTCTCTTTTAACCCTATTTTCAAGAAATTTATTTTCATCAGACCAATCCATCATCAATTTATTTCTAATTGATGCTGTAATTGTTCTTTTTGAAAAAAAATTTGATATTTTATTTATTATTTTCATTCAAATGAGTTTTAATTTAAATAAAACTTAAAAACTCCTAAAAAATTGAATTAAACTGATCCTGGCATTTATTCTGGATCTGCAACTTTTAATAACTGTTTTCCAAAGTTTTTACCCTCAAATAATCGAGCAAGTGTAGCTGGGCAGTTCTCCAGGCCTTCAGCAATATCTTCCTGGTATACAATTTTTCCTTCGGATACCCAAGTGCCTAACTGTATCATTGCTTCACCAAATCTTTGGGCAAAGTCTAGAACTATAAAGCCTTCCATTCTTCCTCTTTGAATAATTAAATTTGTTAGGGTTGATGGCCCTGGAGGAAGTGCTTCAATAGTGTATCCAGATGAGATACCACCGCACATCACAATTCTTGCATTCTGAGCAATTTGTGAAAGAGCAATCTCTAGAATTTTCCCACCAACATTATCAAAGTAAACATCGATACCTTTTGGAGCCAATTCTAATAACTTTGAGGCAACATCTTCGTTCTTATAGTCAATACATGAATCAAATCCAGCTTCTTTTACTACCCATTCACATTTCTCGGATCCGCCAGCAATTCCAATAACATTTTTAGCCCCGTGAATTCTTGCTATCTGGCCCGCAACAGATCCAGTTGCTCCGGCAGCGCCAGAAACTAGAACTGTATCGCCCTCTTTAGGTTGACCTATATCAATCATGCCAAAAAAGGCAGTTAATCCAGTAATTCCATAAATACTCAATGCTGATGTGTGAGGAATTCCTTCGGGTAATTTTTGAATTGGAAGTAATCCAAAGGAACTATCTACAGCTGCATATTCTTGCCAGCCAAAAGTACCCATGACAATATCGCCAATTGAAAAATTTTCATCTTTGGACTCAATAATTTGGCCAACTGAACTAGCTCTCATTATCTCACCAATTTGTACTGGTGGTACATAAGACTTAACATCATTTAACCAGCCTCTCTGTGTAGGATCAAAGGATAAATAAAGGACCTTAACTAAAATTTGACCATCTCTAAGTTCTGGTACTTGCTCTTCTGACAATTCGAAATTATCTGAACTAACAGCACCTTTTGGTCTAGTCTTCAATCTAAGCATTCTATTAGTTAACATGTTTCCCATAACCTTTATTCTCCATAAATATAAAATGTTTGTAATTAGTATCACACAAGCTAATATTAATTAATAATATTTCAATATAAATCTAGGTTATAAATTCAATTATGATAAATTTTAATCAAATTAACTTAAAATTAATTTTCTCATTATCAGCTTTCATAATTATTTTATTTTTTCCTAAGCCTGAAGGGCTATCCATAGAAGCTTGGAGAGTTGCTGCGGTAGGAATTTTAATGGCATCACTTTGGGCTACAGAGGCTATACCTTTATTTATAACAGCCTTACTTCCTCTAATTTTCTTTCCAATGTTTGGTATAACCTCTTTTTCAGAAGCGGCTATACCATTTTCAAATAAAAATATCTTTTTATTTCTAGGAGGTTTTATACTTGCATTAAGTATCCAGAAATCAAATCTACATGAGAGAATTGCTTTAGGAATCTTAAGATATTCGGGAAGAGATGGATCAACTTTAATTGCTGGATTTATGGGTGTAAGCGCTTTTTTGTCAATGTGGATGATGAATACATCTACCACGTTAATGCTTCTTCCTATTGGGATATCAGTAGCAACTATTGCTCAACAAAATATAGGTAAGGATATAAATAAAAATAATGGCTTCGCAACTGCCTTAATGTTAGGAATTGCATATTCAGCTACCATTGGAGGAATGACAACACTTATCGGAACAGCTCCAAATGCAGTTTTTGCAAGCTTTATAGAAGAAAATTACGAAGTTCAAATCAGTTTTTTCAACTGGTTATTGGTGGGTCTACCTCTAGCAATATTAATGCTTCCTCTCACTTGGTTTATTCTTACAAAAGTAATCTTTGTAACAAACTTTTCCTCTAATAACGAAGCTGTAGAGCTAATTAAACAAAGATACAATAATTTAGGAAAAATGGGTGTTGCTGAAAAAAGGGTCTTAATCGTTTTTGGATTGACTGCTTTTTCCTGGATAACAAGAGATCTTCTTCAAAATATACCTGGCCTTCAAAATTTAACTGATCATGTTATTGCTGTAGTTGCATCAGTAGCTCTTTTTTTACTACCAAGTGGAAATAAAGATGAAAAATTGATGGATTGGGAGACCGCAAAAAATGTGCCCTGGAATCTTTTAATATTATTTGGAGGAGGTCTAAGTCTTGCTAACGCAGTATCGTATAGTGGTTTATCAGTTTGGTTAGGTGGTAATCTAGAACCACTTGGTTCGTTTGGATTAATAATACTAGTTATTGCATCTGTATGCTTAATAGTTTTCCTTACCGAACTTACCTCTAATTTAGCAACAACAAGTGTTTTTCTTCCTGTAATTGCATCCATGGCGGTCGGTTTAGGAGAAAGTCCTCTTATTCTTACAGCATCAATTACTTTAGCAGCTAGTTGCGCTTTTATGCTTCCTGTTGCAACTCCTCCAAACTTAATAGTATATGGATCAAATTTATTTGATATTAATCAAATGATGAGAGCGGGATTAGCATTAAATATTATAGGAATAATTTTAGTATCAATAATTGCAGTAAAATTAGTACCTTATTTTCTGGGATAATTTTCAGAAATAAAATTTGCTATCTGTAAATTTGCCTTTTTTGCTTCAGGTACAGCAAGAAATCCTTTACAGAAAATATTGAAAACATGAAACATACCATCCCAAATCTCTAGCTTGACATTATTGCCAGTAGATATTTTTTCAAATAATCTTACAGAATCGTCGAATAATATTTCTTCAGTACCAACATGAATTTGCATAGGCGGTAATTTTAAATCCTCGCAAAAAATTGACGATATTAATGGATTTTTAGGATCTTCTCCATTTAGGTAAGACTTTACAACATGATCCATATCCTTACCTGGCATTAACATTGGGTCACGATCAACTCTTGAAGACATTGAATCCCCACTTAATGTTAAATCCGTCCAAGGAGAAATCAGTACAGCAGAAGAAGGTGTATCAAGATTATCTTTCTGAATAATTTGTAAAAGAGCCATAACCAAACCACCTCCTGCAGAGTCTCCTACCAATGAAATATTTTTTGAGTTAATGCCGTTTCTGATTAATTCTTGATAAACCATTAAACAATCATCTATAGCGGCAGGAAAAGGATCCTTTGGAGCTAATCGATATTCCGGAAACATAACCTTAGATCTTGTAAACTCTGACAATTGAGTGACCAATGAAGCATGTGTCTCTGGGCCACAAGTAACATAACCACCACCATGAAGGTATAAAATTACACCCTCATTATCAGAATTCTTTGGTTCAAATTCAATAACTTTTATTTTATCAAGAAATTTCTCAGAAATTAAAAATTTATTATTTTTTTTCCATCTTTGTGAAGCAGCTCTAATCCTTCTTGATTTTGTTACTTTTAAAAGAGACCCTATCCGTTTTCTTATTATAGCTAATAATATAAACCAAACTTTTCCTCTAATGCTTATCATTACCTGACAGCTATTATTTGATTTTCAGAGAGCTCTCTAATCTTTTCATCAGAAAAGCCATTTTCTAATAAAATTTCTCTTGAGTGCTCGCCAAGAGCTGGCATAAATTTTGGGTTATCAGAACAAGGAGTTGAACTATATTGGGCTGGTGACTTTGGGCTTTGCATTGAATTGTTATCATTGCCTGAAAGTTTCATGATTGAATCATTATTTTTTACTTGCGGATCATCAATCACATCCTCAAGTTTATTAATTATTGCTGAAGGAACATCGTTTTCATCCATGCGAGCAACTAATTCCTCAGAAGTAAATAAAGTATATGCATGTAAGAGAATTTTTTGCATTTCTATGACATTCATCATTCTATTTTGCATAGTTGAAAATCTCTCATCGGTTAATAAATCTTCTCTATCAATAGCTTTGCAAACACCTGCAAACTCGCTATCATTTATTGCAACTAGGGCTATATAACCATCTTTAGTTTTAACAGGCTCATAAAAGTCAGCTATATTTGGAATTGGCTCCCAACCATCACCTAACCAAGTAAAGTTATACATATTATCTGACCACAAGAAATATAACGCTGTATCTAACATAGATAGATTAATTTTTTGTCCCTCATCTGTTTTTTCTCGCGCATAAAGTGCCGCAGTAACTGATTGAGCAGCTGTAAGAGAAGTAATTTTATCGCACATTAATGTTTTTACAAATTTTGGGGTTCCGTCAATTGATTGAGCATTTGCAATACCTGCGGTTGCTTGAATTAAAGGATCATAGACACGCCTTTTTGAATAAGGTCCATCAACTCCATATCCTGTTATCGATAATTGAATTATTCTAGGGTTGTATTTCTTAACATCCTCGTATTCGAGACCAAGTTTCTTTAAAATACCTGGACGAAAATTATCAATTATAACATCAGAGTTTTTGATTAACTCATAAATTATGGCTTTTGAACCATCCTTTTTTAAATCTAGGGCAAGACTTCTTTTTGATCTATTAGCAGCTGCAAATAATGCTCCGTTTTCTCCTCTAAGAGGACCCATAAATCTAGCATTATCAGGCCGCAGAGGTGACTCAATTTTTATAACATCTGCTCCTTGGTCACCCAATAGAGATCCCGCCAAGGGTCCTGATACAATTGTTGATAGATCAATAACTTTTACACCATCTAGAGGTCCATTCATTTTATTCTCCCCAAAAATTTTATTTAATTAAGTCCCATTCCTAAGTTCAAGTTGTTTTTGAATCTCTTTATGTTTTTCTGATGTTAACTCATACCCAATACAAAATAAAGAAGCGCAAAAATATAAAATCATTGGGATAAAAGCAAAAACAAATAATAAAATTTCTTTAATTTTTTCTGATGCGATTTGATCAGGCTTAAAGCCATTAAATTCTAAATAGGTATATACCAGACCAACTGCAATTGCAGCTCCAACTTTTGAAAAAGTTGTAAGTATAGAATAAAATAAACCTGGCCTTTTTTTCTTACTTTTTAATTCGTCTGCATCAACAATATCTGCCATTAAGGCTCTTGTTAAGGTAAATGGTGCCCCATATCCAATTCCATATAAAGCTGTCAAAATTACTAACGTTATGAGCGCATCATTTGTATTTATAAATAAATAAGAAGCCAATGTAAGTGAGCATAAAATTGTTGAGGTAAACAAAGTCTTAGACTTGCCTATCAAGTAAGATACTTTCATCCAAAGTGGCATTACTAGTAAACCAGCAAAGAAATATAAAAATAGTATTCTACTTGAAATTTCTTCTAAATCAAAAACGTGTTTAGCAAGATATATATATGTAACCGCAGATATTGATGAGGCACTACTACATAAAAATTCTATTAATAATGTTCTAATTAACGGTCTATTATCTTTCAAAATTAATGGTAAATCTGAAAAACTTGGAAAACTTGTCCCTTCATTTCTTTCATTGTCTGGAATAACAATTAATCCAATAAGTGCTGTAATAGGCAGAACAATAATAAAAAAATAACCCATACCAGCAATCATCTCAGTAAAATTAGATCCAGCATTTTCTAAAATAGCCGGTAAAGCTAAAACTGACATCATTCCAAAAATTGATCCAATCTCTCTCCAACCATAAACTTTTGATCTATCATTATAACTTTTTGAAATATCAACTCCCCACGCCTGTTGAGTCAATCCAACAAAAGTAAAAGCCAAATACAGAATAAATAGCCAAAAAATAAGATAAAATGTTGATTGACTACCCCCTGGAAAAAAAATAAACCAAGCCGCAAGCATCAAAACTGGGACACCAATAGCAATCCAATGCTTACGTTTACCCCATTTGCTAGGATATCGATCTACAATCATTCCCATTATAGGATCAGTAAAAATATCCCAAAATCTTGCTACCATAAAAATTATACCCACTGCGCCTACTCCCAAACCAATTGGTCCAGCATAAAAAGGAGGGATGTAAACAGCTAAAGGAAGGCCAAGAGCAGCAAGAGGTACCGCAAGACCACCATAAGCTAATAAAATGGGTGTAGTTAATTTTTTCATATACAAACTTTGCAAACGATTTTCATTGCGTCAATCATAATATTTTTATTGATCAAAGGTTTTTTAAATGTAATTTTAACAACATTAATGTGAGAAAAATATGATTGATTTATATACAGCATCGACTCCAAATGGTTGGAAAGTTTCAATTACTTTAGAGGAATTAAATATTCCTTATAATATTATTCCTATAGATTTAATTAAAGGTGAACAAAAAGAATCATCTTTTTTAAAAATCAATCCTAATGGACGAATACCTGCGATAGTGGATAGAGGTGAAAATGATTTAGCTGTTTTCGAGTCTGGAGCAATAATGATTTATCTAGCTGAAAAAGAGGGTAAGCTTTTACCAAAGGATCCAGTAAAAAAAGCAAAAGTTCTTCAGTGGCTAATGTTCCAGATGGGTGGGATTGGACCAATGATGGGTCAAGCAAACGTCTTTTATAGGTATTTCCCAGAGAAAATTCAATCTGTAATAGATCGTTATCAAAATGAAAGTAAAAGATTATTCACAGTTATTAATGACCATCTTAATGAAAATGAATATCTAGCAGGTGATTTTTCATTAGCAGATATTGCAAATTGGTCTTGGATTAGAATCCATAAATGGTCTGGTGTCAAAATAGATGACTTACCTAACCTTATGAGATGGATGGAGCTTGTTGGAGAAAGACCTGCCTGTAAAAAAGGTGTTGAAATTCCTCATCCATTAGAACTGCCAGAGGACGATAACTCAGAAGAAGTAAAAAAATTCGAAGAAAATGCGAATAAAATTTTACAAAAATAATTAAACTATTTTTTTTATTTCAAAAGTCATTCCACCAGTTCTTCGTGAACCAGTTCTACCTCTCTGAGATGAAAAATATAGTCTTGATCCATCGGGAGAAAAAGCTGGTCCTGTAATTTCTGAAAGCCAATGACCATCCAATCGAACCAAGGGTTTTGCGAAACCGTCATTATCAAGAAAACAAAGTTCCATATTATCTCCATCTTCTGCAACCAAAGGATAGCCATCAGCATTAACAGTCATCTGGTCAGGGCTTTTTAATGCATAACCATTACTATCTTTTCTCCATCTGTTAAAAAAATTAAAAGGATTTTTATAATTAGTTTTTTGAATACCATCATAGAAAAGTGATATTTTATTTATGTCTGGCTCATAAATCCATACTCTATGATCATGTGTAGTTGTAAAGAAGATCTTTCTATTATAATAAGCAATACCTTCTCCTCTTTTAAATACAGTTGCTTCAGGAATTTGTTCTATTATTGATTTTTCTTTTGCAAGTGGATCAGGGACTTTAATCCAGGTAACTGATGCATCACTATTAACTTTTGCGGCTTGTAATTCACCTCTTAAATAGTATTTTTCTGATCCTGCAATTTCATTTGAAATGAACCTATAAAAGAAACCTTCCATATCGTCATGAGTCATATAAATAAAATTTGATTTTGGATCTATTGCCGCACCTTCATGCCTAAAGGCTCCTAACATTTCTCTTTTTTTTGGAAAATTAGGATCATTTTTAATTGGTGATGTTTCCCATACAATTCCTTTGGAATGCTCTTCGCAAGATAGCCATGTATTCCATGGAGTTTTACCTCCAGAACAATTTCTCGAGGAATGCTGGAGAATGGAATATGAATCTTCAATATTGCCATCTCTATTAAACTTAATTACTCCTACTCCACCTTTATTGTCTCCAAGCTCAGAATTACTTACATATATCCAGCCATCATTACTTGGGAAAACAGATGCCCCGTCAGGAGAGCCATGCCAAATATATGAATTAGATATTTTTTTTCCAGACTGAGCAATTAACTTACATTGCATACCTTTTGGAACCATGACGCCAAATTCGTTTGGATCTTGAAGAGGACCGATATCATTCCAGCTGATGAGATTAGGGTTTAAAAAACTATGTTTATTAAAGTTTCCAACAGTTTCAGAAGAGGCCTCATTATTAATACCAATCAAATAAGGAGTAACAGACAGAGAGAGACACCCTAGCCCTGCATTTTTAATAAATTCTCTTCGTGATTTTTTAACCATTTTAATTATTCCTAGTATTTAATAATTATACAAAAAAATACTACTAAAATAATTTAAAATTTATGTGACTGAATGTCTCATTTTAATTTGGGTTTTCTTCAAAAGAAACTTTAGGGTGGCTTATATCAAACCAATCAGGTTTACTTTTTGTCCAACATACTAAATTAGGCTTAGCAGTTGGTTGTTCATCCAAAACACCTGTTTTAATTGCTACAACTCCTGGTGCACTCTCAATTCGACTGAAAACTTGAGAACCACAAATTTTACAAAATGATCTAGTAACTTTTGCTTCACATTCATAACTGCTAGTTGGACCACTGACGCTAAAATCATTCTCAGAAACAACAATTATAGATGCAACAGGGCTTCCTGTTGATTTTTGACAATCTGTACAATGACACATTAAGAACATAACAGGATCTGATTTATAAGAAAAATTAACATCTCCACATAAACAACTGCCAGTTTTTGACATGATAAACTCCAAAATTTTATAAGTTTTATTTTTAATAAAAAAAAGGGGCATCAAAAGATACCCCTATTAAAAAATTGATTTTTATTTAAGCACGTTGAATTAAGTAAAGAATAATTCCAATTGAAATTAATCCAACTAAACCACCTTCACCAAGGCTACCAATAAGGTTAGTTAAATTTCCAACAATGTCACCACCAACAAATGGAACAGCTGAACCAAAAATAACTTGTAGAACAACGCCTACAGCTATCAATAAAAGACCTAATGATACAACTTCACTTAAAAAGTTTTTTGCAGTATTTAGCATGCTATATCCTCCCTTGCATGTTTGAATGATCTATTAAAAAACAAATCAATGTTGGGATTCCATCTTTTTAATAATGATTTGTCAACAAATCTTTCCTTTTTTTTGACATATTTTAGCCATAATTTATTTAAAATATTAAAAAAATAGCTTAAAATAGCCATTATTTAGATATTTGAAAAAAATTGTATAGACACAATTATAATTAAAATTTATTTTTTTTTTGAAAAAATTGATTCTAAAAATAACAGTCAGTTTAAATTAAGAATAAATTACAAATTTTTTAAATTTTACCCAGATAATGATAATGTTAATATATGAAGGATTTAAAATGGTGCCCACGAAGAGAATTGAACTCTTGGCCTCTCCCTTACCAAGGGAGTGCTCTACCACTGAGCTACGTGGGCTCACTAATTTAAATCAACTAAAGATACAAGTATGTCAATAAATAATTACCTGTCTAAAGCTAAAGGTTTTTAAAATTATGAAAAATAAAGAGAAAGATAAAATTAAAGATCAAAAATTATACGAAGCATTAAGGAAAAATTTGAGAAGGCGAAAACAACAAATAAAAAAACAAAAATTAAAAATTGAAGAAGATTGATTATGGATTTAATTCAAGTCAAAGGCGGAAATTACCTAGAGGGTGAAATAAATATTTCAGGATCTAAAAATGCTTCTTTACCAATGATAATTGCTTCTTTATTAACCAAAGATAAGGTTAAAATTAAGAATATTCCTGATCTCTCAGATGTATCTACTTTACTTAAATTAATTAAAACTCTTGGTTCAGAGTTTGAACTAAAAAATGAAAATAATTCCTCATACAAATTAATTATTCAAACAAGAGAAATAAAAAATAATTTAGCTTCTTATGATTTAGTAAGAAGAATGAGAGCAAGTTTTTGGGTTTTAGCACCTCTAATTTTGAGATATGGAGAAGCAAAAGTTTCTCTTCCTGGTGGCTGTGCGATAGGTATAAGACCAATTAACTTTTATTTATCAATATTAGAAAAAATGGGTGCATCAATAACAATAAAAGACGGCTACGTACAGGCATCTGTAAGAAATAATTTAAAACCCATTAACTACAAACTAAATTTTCCATCTGTTGGTGTTACTCACTTTTTTTTAATGATGTCATCTTTAGTTGAAGGAGAATCAATACTAAGGAACGCTGCAATGGAGCCAGAGGTAATATCACTTGCTAAAATGTTAAATAAAATGGGCGCTCACATAACAGGGTATGGAACTAATAAAATTATTATAAAAGGATGCTCATATCTCAAAGGTATAGATATTATTTCACCACCTGATCGAATTGAGGCGGGAACTTATGCTTTAGCCTTAGCAGCAACAGGTGGTAAATTGAAATTAAATTCGATAGGTATAAAAGAAATTGAGACTTTAAGACATGTATTAGAAAATACTGATGTAGATATAAAATCATATAAAAATTCTATCGAACTTATAAAGAAAAATAGAATAATTCAGCCTACAGATATCGAAACAAAACCCTATCCAGGTTTTCCTACAGATTTACAAGCTCAGTTTATGGCTTTAATGACCTATTCAAACGGTAGAAGTAAAATTAAAGAGACTATTTTTGAAAATAGATTTATGCATGTCCAAGAGCTTGTAAGGTTAGGAGCAAAAATTGAACTTCAAAGCGATACTGCTATTGTTGACGGGGTTAGAAAACTGTATGGAGCACCTTTAATGGCAACAGATTTAAGAGCCTCAGCATCATTAATAATTGCAGCCTTGAGAGCAGAGGGAACATCAACTATAAGACGAGTATATCATTTAGATAGAGGTTTTGATAAAATAGAAGAGAAACTGAAATCCTGCGGAGCAGCAATAGAAAGAAAAAGAGATAATAATGAGTAGTAATTTGAAATTGATCGCCCAAGATGAGGAACAGCTTACTATCATCTCATCTCTAACCCAAGACTCCATAATTAAAACAAATGAAATGGGCTACGATAATAAAACAAAAAGATTTGCTTTATTGATGAATAGATATCGTCACGAAGAAGAAGATCCATCTAGAATAAGATGCGCTATTCATTTTGACTACGCCGATTCAGTAAAATCTATTGGTATTGAAAAACAATCTAATGATGACATTCTTGTACTTCTTGCAATAAGGTTTGAAAGTAAAGTAAAACCTAGTGGTTCAATTTTTTTAGAATTTTCTAATAATAAATCTATAACTATTGATGTAGAGAGTATTGAAGCATTTCTAACAGATATGGGAGATTCATGGAAGATTCCAAATAAGCCTGTCCATGAAGAGGATTAAAATGATTAAAATAATAAAATATAGTGATAAAAATTTTAATACTAATCTTGAAAAAATAATTAATTTAAAAAGACTTCAATCAAGTACAATTGAATTAAAAGTTAAAAAAATCCTCGATGACATAAAAAAGAATAAAGATGAAGCACTTTTTAAATACGCAAAAAAATTTGATAATATTAAAGATCCCTCAAATAATCTGAGGGTAAAACCAAATGAAATAAAAAAAGCAAAAAATTTATGTAGCACCGATAGTATTAAAGCTTTAAAGCTAGCAGCTAATCGAATCGAGAAATTTCATAAAAAACAAATGCCTAAAAACACTTTTTATAAAGATAAAGAAGGTATGAATATTAAAACTCGCTGGCTTCCCCTAGAAAAGGCAGGTGTTTATGCACCAGGAGGTAAGGCATCCTATCCGAGCTCAGTTCTTATGAGTGCAATTCCTGCAAAAGTAGCAGGTGTTAATGAGATAATAATGACTGTCCCTTCCTCAGGAGAAATTAATCCGCTTACATTAGTTGCCGCTGAGCTTTGTGGAATTAAAAAAATCTTTCGTGTTGGGGGTGCTCAAGCAATTGGAGCATTAACTTATGGAACAGAAACTATAGATCCTGTTGATGTTATTGTAGGCCCAGGAAATCAATGGGTTGCTGAAGCAAAAAAACAAGTAGTTAGAGATGTTAAAATTGATATGTTTGCGGGACCAAGTGAAATTTTAATTGTTGCAGATAAGTACAATAATTCTGAATGGGTAGCTTATGATATGTTAGCTCAATCTGAGCATGATGAGTCTGCTCAATCAATTTTAATAACTGATAATGAGACATTTGCTAATGACGTTAGTAAAAATATAAAATCTTTTATAAAGACATCTGATAGATCAGAAATAATAAAAGAGAGTATTATTAAAAATGGATTAATTATACTTATCAAAGATTTAAAAAAATCCTATAACTTAATTAATGAAATTGCTCCTGAACACCTTTCACTAATGTTTAAAAATGCTCAAAAAATTGAGAAAAATATAATTAATGCTGGTGTAATCTTCATAGGAAAATGGACACCTGAAGCAATGGGTGATTATATTTTAGGACCAAGTCATGTATTACCTACAAATGGTGCATCTAAAAACTCTTCTGGTTTATCAGTTTATAATTTTATTAAAAAAATTTCATCAATTAGAAATAACCAAAAAACTATAAGAGCACTTGGCCCTTCTGCAAGTATTATTGCTGAGTGTGAAGGTTTAGACGCACACGCTAAATCTATACAGGCAAGATTAAATGGAAAATAATAAAATCTCTAAGATTGAGTTGAGTGATAGCGATAAAAATAAAATAAATGAATTTGTAAATTATGAAAGAGAAGCAGCTATCTATGATTTAATATCTGAAAATTATTTTCAGGTAATTGATGAGAAAAGTAATGGGCCATTTATAATGAATATTTCTTTAAAGGAAGGAATACTTTTAATAAAATTAAAAAATGAAGATAATAAAGACATATATCAATTCAGTAGCTCAATAAGTAAATTGAAAAAAATATTTAAGGATTATCATAATGCCTGTTCTAGTTATTATGAGTCGATAAAAAATGGTTCAGTTGAAAAAATTGAGGAAATAGAAAAAGTAAGAAGAAAAATTCATGATGACGGTGCTGAAAACCTTTTATCCATTTTGAATAAAGATTTTAATATTGATAAAAATACCTCTCGAAGATTATTTACTCTTATGTATTCATTATATATTTAGACTTTTTAAAAAATTCATTACTTTAATTACTGTATTTTGTTTGCTATAAGAGATTTTTATTAAACGGAGATTTTGTGGCTAAAGAAGAACTATTAGAATTTCCTGGAACGGTATTAGAGCTTTTACCTAATGCAACTTTTAAGGTAAAACTTGATAACGACCATGAAATAATTGCCCATACAGCTGGTAAGATGAGAAAAAATAGAATCCGTGTTCTAGCTGGAGATCAAGTAACGGTTGAAATGACACCATACGATCTTACAAAGGGGCGTATAACATATAGACATAAGTAATTTAATGATAATTAATGACTAAATCAAAATGTCCAACTTGTAAAAAAACTGCAAATAAAGATTTTTTCCCTTTTTGTTCAAAAAGATGTTCTCAAGTAGATCTGAATAGATGGCTAGGTGAAAGCTATCATATTAATAATGATCAGAAAAAAATTGATATTTAAATATAGTATATTTAGGCTTGTCTCTTAGTAACGGAAGTTTATATTACCTCATTAATTGGTAATATTTATTATTTGCCCAGGTAGCTCAGTTGGTAGAGCAGCGGACTGAAAATCCGCGTGTCGGTGGTTCAAATCCGCCCCTGGGCACCATTAGAGAAAGACTAATGTTGAAAAAAATATTTTTACTTACAGCTATTACATTAATTTGTGCGTCTTGCGAGGCTCCAACTACAATTACAAGCAGAGGTCTTGACTCAGACAACGAAAAAGAAAAAGCTATTATGCAAGGAATAGCTCTTGAAACATATTATAATCGTGTCGAAAAATTAAATAGTATTGCATGGCCAATTCTTTCATCCTCACTAGATTTTTGCAAAAAAAATATAGCTGATACTATTGGAATTGAGGTTATATCGCTCAATGAAATTGATAAAAATTATAGAAATGCTGCCTCTGAAAAAATCGGTTTAACAAATGAACCCCAAATATTATATGTCATAGAATCATCACCAGCAGATATTGCTGGTTTAAAGAAAAAAGATAAAATCATAGAAATAAGCTCCCCTGAATATAGTTGGGAAGGTGAAGATATTATTAAAAATACTAGAAAAAGAATTTTCGGTGAAAATAAAGTTAGCGTTAAAGTTGAAAGAAATAATGAAATTCAAATATTTGAGATTAAGCCAGTTAAAATTTGTAATCATAGAATTATTTTAAGACAGGATAATTCACTTAACGCTTTTGCCGATGGTAAAAATATTTACATAACTCAAGGAATGCTGAGATTTATTAATGAGGATAAAGAACTACAAATGGTTATAGCTCATGAGTTAGCTCATAATATTGAGGGGCATATTGAGAAAAAGACAAATAATTATTTATTAGGAACAATTGTAGACCTTGCAGCTGCAGGTGCAGGTGTAAATACAAGAGGTACATTTGGAAGTCTAGGAGCTCAAATGTATAGTCAGGATTTTGAACGAGAAGCTGATTATGTTGGAATGTATATTCTTGCTAATTCAGGAATTGAAAGAGAGGGTGTAGCAAACTTCTGGAGGAGAATGTCGGTAGAAAACCCTAGATCAATTTCTTATGCATCAACGCACCCCTCCTCATCAGAAAGATGGGTTAACATAGAAGCTGTTAATAAAGAAATTGATAAAAAGATTCTAAAATCAGAGCCTCTTCTCCCTGAAAGAATTCAAATAGAGGATTAAATATTTTCTAATAATCTTTTTATTTAAGATAAATTAGTTTATTTTATAATTATGAAATTTATTATCAATATTCTTTGTTATGGTCTTGGTATTATGTGGCTTATCCTCGGTTTGGTGGGTGTATATGATCCAAATATTTTTGCAAAGAATGATATTGTGAGCCTCAATGTTGTTATTCAAAGCGAAGCTGGTGCAAGTGAAATAAGAGCTCTTGCTGGAATGTTTTCATTTATGGGTCTTGGTATACTTCTTGCAACTCATCAACCTGATACACGAAGAAGCTGGTTTAGTGTTTTTAGTCTGTTAATGTTAGGGCTTGCCGTTGGAAGATCAGTTGGTTTTTTACCTTATTTTGAAGGTCTCGAAGAAAAAAGAGTTATTTACGCTGGTATTGAGTACGTAATGGCACTTATCTTTTTCATCAAATCAAAAATATAATTTATCTAATAGCCTGATACATAGCCGCTCTTAAGTCATCGTTTATAGGCCACATTGATCCTAAGTATTGAGTCATAATAATACCTATAAGTTCTTCATCAGGATCAACCCAAAAATATGTTGAAGCAGCTCCAGCCCAACCAAATTCATTTTCTCCAGTTTGGGACATCATTTGACCTCTATCCAACATAGTTCTTCCTATCAAATTCCAACCATAGCCTACCAATGGTAAAGGACCCAACATCAAAGGAAGCTGGGAATTAGGAATTCGATTAATTTTCATAAATTCAACCATATTTCTTGATAATAAAGTTTCACCACTTTTAGATTTACCTGATAACAACATTCTAGCAAATGACAGGTAATCCTCAGATGTCGAGAATAAACCAGTACCACCCCTTCTAAATGTTTCACTGTCATAAGGATTATGAGCACTCACATCTGTCTCCAACAATTTATGAGGTCCAATATTCATAATTTCTTTGAAATTAGATGCTCCATAGGTAGACATAAGTCTTGATAAATTTTTCTCATCAACACCAAAACCAGTATCTTTCATATTAAGTGGCTTAAAAATTTCTTCTTTAAGAGTATCACCAAAGTCTTTTTCATTTACAATCTCAATTACCCTAGCCAATACATCAAGGGATACAGAATAATTAAATCTTGAGCCTGGCTGATGTGCCAGAGGAAGCTCAGATAAAATTTCACATTTCTCTTCTAAACTTTTATTACCATTATCTGAAATATCTCTTTCACTGTATAAAGGGGCGACATGACACCCAATTAAAAAATCATATGTAAAACCACTTCGATGAGTCAAAAGATCTTCAATAATCATTGGTCTATTCAACTCCTCAAGAGAGCCATCGGGATTCATTACCTTGAGTTTTTCAAAAGAGGGTATGAAAGAAGAAACAGGATCATATAATCTAAGTTTACCTCTTTCAATAAGCTTAAGCGCCATCACGGAAGTAATAGGCTTTGTCATTGAATAAATTCTATAAATAGCATTTTCAGGAATAGATTTTTTTTGTTCAAAGTTTTGATATCCTGACTTACCAGATAAAACTATTTTTCCTGATTTTTCTGCAACCCATTCAATACCACTGAATAATGATCTATTTACATAACTATCAGCAATCTCTTGAATTACATTTTTTCTATCAAAATTTGTCATAGTCCCCCTCTTGCTAAAATTACCTTTTATTTATTAATGCAAGATTACTCTCATGAGTATCTTGATCAATTTTATACAAACTAAAAAAATAGATCGAAAATAAATATAAAATCATATAAATGGGCACAAAAAATAATGCTACATTTATTAATATATTATCATCTATTGCTCCTGGTTTTGCATCAGTGGGTAATCCAGCTAATGTCGTAATAAGACCTGCAAGAAAAATTCCAACCCCCGATACGGCTTTTGCAGAAAAACCTTGTGCTGAAAAAAAGATACCTTCTGAACGTTTTTTAGTTGTTAACTCTGAATCTTCAACAATATCCGACACCATAGATGAGACTAGGATTGTAACAGCGACTCCAGTTGAAACTTCAATAAAGTAATATGTACTCATCATCAATAATAATCCATTGGATCCAAAACTTGGTGCCAATTCAAAAATTCTTAAAGCGTAAGGTACTGGAGTTAGTACTAAAGCTATGCTACCGCAAATTATTGCAGCTTTTCTCTTGCCTATATTTTTTGATAAGACCCTTGCAATTGCCATAGAACAAATAATACCAGGCACCACAGCTACAAAAGAAACAATACCAATTTGAAAAGTACTAAAACCCCAAAAAAATGTGTTAAAATATATATTTAGGGCTGATGAAAATCCAGCAGCCATTCCAGCAAAAATTCCACCAATAAATAATACTAAAAAAGACTTATTAAAAAGAGTGCTCTTAAGCTCATCTTTAATTTCACTAAAATTATTATTAGCTGCTGGCTTAGATAAGTTTGGTATTAGATGATTTAAACCTCTTGATGAAATAATCATAGCCACCAACATAATAATTGCAGCTACAATTCCATATATTTGATAACCCTCAGGGTTTAACTGACCATTTGGATATTCAGCAGTAGGTTTTAAAAATACGAAATACATTAAAATTGTCATTATTGTACCGCCCATCCAGCCAAAAAAATAACGCAAAGACATCATTTTAGTTCTTTCATGATATTCTCTTGTAATCTCTGGACCAAGGCTTTGATTAGGTATTTCAAATAATGTTGTAAATGTTCTAACTAGAATAGCCATAATGAGAAGATATAAAAAAAGATTAAAATCTGTATCAAATGTAGGTGGGTTCCATAGTAAAACGAAAAAAATTGGAACAGGTATTAGAGCAGCATACATATATGGATGTCTTCTTCCTAAACGGGATTTAGTATGATCGGAAGAATAACCAATAATTAAATCAGAAATAGCATCCCATATAGTTGCAATAGCTAATGCAAGAGATGCCATCCATGCAGGTAACCCAATAACCATATTATAGTAGAAAAATAGAAACCAAGAAAAGGCATTTCCTTTTATTCCAAAAGCAACTGAACCAACCCCATAAAAAAGGAAGTTTCTATTATTTTTCATTTTTAAACAGCTTTTTCAGCCAGTAGTGCTGATGCATTTAATTCGTCCGCAATACTTCTTGCTTCTTCTGGAGAAAAATCCATTGGAAGGTCAATATTGTTTGAAGTAACATATATTCTGACCATGCCAAGATTAGTTGGACCGATTTGCATATCAGTTACCTCTTCCGATTGCTTGTTAATTCCTTTTTTCAATTTACGTACCCTTTGTAACTAATTTAATTTTCAAGTTTTGCCATTGCTTGAGCTACAGATGCATCAATATCAGCACTTCTTGGATTTCTTCTTAATGTTAGGCCTCCATTTACTTGAAGATTTTGGCCAGATAGAAAACACTCATCGCTACACAAGAAAACTGCCATCGCTGCAATATCCTCAGATGTTCCTATTCTTCCTAGAGGATATTCTCTTAAAAATGCTTCCTCTAATCCTGGTGCAGCCATTGCATCTTTTGTCATAGGCGAGGCAGTCAATCCAGGTGAAATTGAATTAGCTCTTATACCTCTTTCACCAAACTCATTAGCTACAGTTCTTACGACATGATCAATGCCAGCTTTTGTACCCATGTAAGCCGCATGATTATCTAACATAATTGTTGCTGTTGCAGATGATATTTGAATAATTGAACCTCCCTCAGTCATTGCAGGAATACAAGCCTGAAAAAACTGGTACGGGCCTTTGAACTGAAGATTCATTATTTTTATTAGATCTTCCTCTTTACTCTCTAAGAAAGGGGATAAATAACCCCAGCCAGTTGCTTGAATTGCCGAATGCAAGACACCATGACGATTTACTACTTCATCTACCATAGAGTCTATTTCTTCTTTTTTAGTAATATCACACAAAACATAGGATCCACCAGTTTCTTCAGAAATTTCTTTAAGAGAGTCCTCGTTTCTTCCTGCAAGAACTAATTTTGCTCCTTCTTTTGCGAAACGACGAGCCATTACTTGGCCCATATTATCTTTTCCAGCAGCCCCTAAAATAAGAGTTACCTTATCATTTAAATGCTTATCGCCCATTTTTCACCCCTTAATTTGAATTAACAATATTTAGTTTGCGTTAATATTTATAAATTTTCAACTCTGTTTATTATCTGGAATATTCAAAAAGAAGACAAAGATAAAAGCTAGAAAGCAAACAGCAGTATTTAAATAAAAAGCTAAATCATAATTTCCATTAATATCATATAACCATCCTGACAAAGGACCTCCAATGACCTGTATCGGAACCATAAATGGCACAGCTACACCCAGAGCTTTACCAAAATTTATAGGTGAAAAAGTTTTTGAAAAAAGAATGTTCATTAATGGTACAGTTCCGCCAAGACCTAGGCTCATTATAAAAATTGAAATCAATAAAGGATAGTAGCTCGAAAAAAGAGAAACCATAATAATCCCCAAACCTTGAATTGATATCGATACCCATAAGGTTTTTTTTGCAGATATCATATCTATAAGCTTACCAAAAACAATTTTTCCAAAAGCAGCACCCAACGCACCAACGGAAACAGCAATACCTGCCTTATTTGCATTAAAACCTAAATCCGTTGCATAAGGAAAAATATGACTATAAACACCAAGATTTGCACAAAACTGGAGGCTAAAAATTAATATTAAAATCCAAAAAGTAGGAACTTTTAGTATATCGATAATATTCATGATTTGGTCAGTGGCGCTATTATCAATTTTTTCTGCTAGTTTTTCATTATCAATATTTTGGTTAATATCAGATGGTTTATTTACGATTAAGTATCGACAGAAAGGTATAAAAAAAATTATCAGAAAAACACCAAATATTATATAAGTTGCTCTCCAGCCATACAAACTAATCAAATAAACAGAAATAGGAGGAATAAAAACTCCCGACAAAGAGATACCCAACGTAGCATAACCAATAGCAGAACCAATTTTCTTTTTAAACCAATTTGAAATTAATTTAGAGGTCGTCAAATTACCAAATAAAGTCATCCCTAGAGCAACTAAAGATCCATAAACAATTAAAAATTGATAATAGGTTTGGCAGAAACCAAGTAATATTAGACCTATACCAAAAATTATTGCTCCAAAAGATAAAAGATTTTTAAGAGAAAACTTATCTACAAGCTGACCACAAATTGGAGCAAATACTCCAGCGGCAATAATCATAATAGACAAAGTACTCGATATTAAAAATCTTCCAGCATTAAATTCATTTTGAAGATGTATGTAAAAAATAGAATAAGCATAAAAAGGAATACCAACTGAAAACATGTTGATAAAACCAGAGCTGGCTACAATTCTCCATCCATGAAATGATTTAAACAACTTTATCCCCAATTTAAAATAAGAATTACTAACAATAAATATATAAAGTCTAATGAAAAGAAATTTTTTAAAAATGTTTTAATATTGTTAATTATCTATAATCTTATTATTAGACAATAAAGGACTTAGTTATGAAAAAATTTATCTCAATTTTTATTCTTATTTTTATAGTTTTTAATTCTTTCACAATTCAAGCGCATAATCTTGAACAATCAGTAAATAGTGAGGAAAGATCAAAAGAAAATGTTGAAAGAGATAAATTTCGACATCCATATGAAACACTCAAATTCTTTGGAATCGGGCCCGAAATGACAGTTGTAGAATTATCACCTGGAGGAGGCTGGTACACAGAAATTCTTGCAATTTACATGTATGATGAAGGCGAGTTAATTACTGCGCCCTACAGTGCATCTTTGAGTGATTATGCAAAAAGATCGAGAGAAGCCTTTGAGGCTAAACTTAATAGTAAAAGTATTTATGAAAAAGTAAAAATTGTTGATCTATTTGGCAAGCTTGCTGAAAATGAAACGGTTGATGCTGTCCTTACATTTAGAAATGTTCATAATTGGCTTGGGGAAGATGGCAGCGGAGTAAAAAAAGTATTTGAACAATCCTATGCCGCCCTTAAACCTGGAGGTATTCTAGGTGTAGTAGAGCATAGAGCTAATTCTGGTATTTCAATTAAAGAGATGAAAAAAAGTGGTTATGTAACCGAGGAACTTACCATAAATTTAGCAGAAGAAGCTGGTTTTGTTTTATCAAAAAAGTCTGAAATCAATGCTAATAGTAAAGATACTAAAGATCATCCCAATGGTGTTTGGACGCTTCCACCCACTCTTTATTTAAAAGACGGAGATAAAGAAAAATATCGACAAATTGGTGAAAGTGATAGAATGACGCTTCTTTTCAAAAAACCAATTTAATAGTTAAAAGACTATTGAAATATTAATAATAATGATAGATACATATGTTGTGGGCAGCCATAGCTCAGTTGGTTAGAGCGCCTGGTTGTGGACCAGGAGGTCCTTAGTTCAAATCTAAGTGGCTGTACCACAATTTTTTTTTAAAGTTATCCACAGAAAAGTGAAGTTATCCACAGTTTTATGTTTTCTACCTATTGTTTAGGTTTAATTTGTATGCTTTTATTGATCCATCGATAGAAATGACCAATTATCGATGGGCGGGTGTCACCGCAGTGAGAACCGAATGGTCATCGGGACATGGTAAAAGAAGAATAGTAATATTCGGAAAGAACCACTTCTGATGGAGAAGAAAACCAAGAAAGCCCTTAGGGGAAAGAAAGGAAGGAAACTCCATGAAACGGAAAGCCAAGAAGAGCCCTTAGGGGAAAGAAATGGAAAGAAGTTTTTAAAAGAAGAGCGGATGGCAAGCTTAATCGAGGGCGATTAGGTGTTAAAAAGGAACCTTAACGGGTTCCTTTTTTTTATTCTAAACCCCTATCACTCAATAAAGCTGATATATCAGGATTACTTCCTGCAAATGATCGATAAAGTTCCATTGGATCCTCTGTACCACCCTTTTCAAGAATAAATTTTCTATATTTATCGGCTAAATCTTTATTAAATATTTCACCTGTATTTTTAAATCTTGCAAATGCATCAGAGTCTAAAACAGCTGCCCATATATAGCTATAATATCCTGCTGAATAAGAAGAAGAATAGATATGCTGAAAATAAGTAGTTCTATATCGAGAAACTATTTCATTAATTAATCCTATTTTTTTAAGGGAATTGTTTTCAAATTCAACAGTGTTTTGAATTTCAGCAGTTCTAAGTGAATGCCAATCCATATCCAGATAAGATGCCGCTAAATATTCAACGTTTGCAAAACCTTGATTAAATTTACTAGCATTTTGCATTTTGAAAATTAATTCATCACCTATAGGTTCTCCAGTTTTATAGTGTTTGGCGTATAGTTTTAATAATTCTGGTTCAACTGCCCAGTGTTCAATAACCTGAGATGGAAATTCAACAAAATCTCTTGAGACAGATGTACCTGAAAGGCTTGAATATTCTGTATTAGTAACCAGCCCATGCAAAGCATGACCGAATTCATGAAAAAGTGTTGTTACATGTTCAAGGTTTAAAAGTGAGGGCTTATCATTCGATGGAGGTGGAAAATTACAAACGTTTACTACAATTGGTCTCTTTCTACCATCGAAGTTAGACTGGTCTTTAAAAGTACTCATCCATGCGCCGCCTCTTTTGCTAGCGCGTGTATAATAATCACCAATATAAATTCCTAAATGAGAACCATCTTTATCCTTAACCTCCCAAACTCTTGCGTCTTCATGATAGAGCTCAATATCAAACCTTTCCTCAAAAGATAATCCAAAAAGTTTATTGGCGGTTTTGAAAATACCGTCAATTGTATTATCGAGAGTAAAAAATTCTTTCAGTTCTTCATCATTGAGATCGTATTTTTCTTCTCTTAACTTTTCTGAATAGTACCACCAATCCCAGGAGGCAATTTTAAAGTTACCACCCTCTTTATTAACTAGAGATTGAAGATCCTCTAACTCTTTATTGGCTCTTAATAAAGCTGGTTCCCATAATTGATCGAGAAGTTCATATACGGCTTCAGGTGTTTTAGCCATAGTATTATCTAATACATAATGAGCATGTGTCTCAAAATTAAGTAAATTTGCTCTTTCGACTCTTAGTGAAGAAATTTTTGCTGTAATTTCCTTGTTATCAAACTCATTATTATTATCACCCCTATTTATGTAACCTTTGTATAACTTCTCTCTTAAATCCCTTCTCTTTGAATAAGTAAGAAAAGGATACATGCTACTTCTGTGAGGCGTAAAAATATATTTGTCCTTATAAGCTTTATCTTTTGTTTCTTTATATTTTTTATCAGCCTCCTCTTTTGCTAGAATAACAATATCATTAGGAAGGCCATCTAAATCATCTTTAGTTAAAATAATCTCAAAATTATTAGTCTCAGCCAATAAGTTTTGTGAAAATTTAACTGAAAGTTTAGATATTTCTTGATTAATTGATGAATATCTCTCTTTCTCAGGACCCTCAAGTAATGCACCATTTCTAATAAAATTCTTATACTTCTCTTCTAAAATTTTTCTTTCTTCAGATGATAGGTTTAGATCATCAACATTGTCCCATAAATATTTAATCTTTTGAAAAATTTCGGGATTTAAACTTATTGAGTCATAATGCTCAGATAATACTGGTGATATTTCCTTTTCAATATTCTGAATTTCTTCGTCAGAAGTCGATCCAGATAAATTAAAAAAGACGGCACCAGTTCTATCCAAAAGGGTCCCTGATTTTTCAAGTGCAATGATAACATTCTCAAATGAGGGCTTATCTGGATTATTTATTATGCTTGCTATTTCTCTATTATGTTCATCTATACCCATTAAGAATGCGGGCATAAAATGACTGTTATTAATTTTTGAAAAAGGAGGTATTTCAAATTCAGTATCGTATTTATTTAAAAAAGGATTATCCATAGCCCATATATTAGAAAAACTTAGAACAATAATATAGAAAAAAATAATTAGTTTTTTCATTTTTTCAAATTGTAGATCAAATCAACCCTTTGAATTTAAATTTGAGCGATTATAAAAATTAATAAAAAGTTCTCTGGAAAAATAAAATAATGATGAAAAGAATACAGTGCTCAGTAAAAGTTGAAAATCAAAAGGAATAGCCATCATATAAGTTTTTAGGAGAGAAAAACCTAATCCACCAGATAACCAGACAGAAAAGTTAACAAATATATGCCAGAAAAATACTGAGATAACTCCTCTCATAATTAAATTTTTGAAAGTTAGGCTTTTTGATAAAACCGCTAAAACGCTTGATATAAAAATACAAAAATACACAACTGGCATAGAGGAATGAAAGCCTAAAAAGGGATCAGTAATTATCAAAATGCCAACTGGTAAGAGTAGTTGAATATATCTATTGCTAGTCATAAAGGGGAGAAAAGAAGCAACAGCAATTATAGGTGTAAAGTTTGAAGGTAAACCTATAAAGCGGCTCAAAATTAGGCAAAGTATAATTAAAGCAGACGATTTTAAAAATTCTAACAAGATTTTTCTCCTAAACTCTTAAACTATACTTTGAGGTAAATATCAATAATACTTCCATTTTTATAATAATAAGGTACATATGACATATTTTTAAATTAATAATTATTTGTAAATTGCAAACTATGAACAATTTTATAAAAATTTTAAGTATTATTCACAGAGAGGGCTGGAAATTTTCAGCAATATCACTTCTTATTTCAATATTTTTAGCCACTACTGTTCCACTATTATCTTTTTTTGGTTTCTTAATAACATTTTTTATTCTTTGGTTTTTTAGGGATCCGGATAGAAATACACCAAATGAAGAAGGAAAAATTATTTCACCAGCTGATGGTAAGGTTTGTTTAATAGACTCATCAACCCCTCCAAAAGAATTAAACTATGGTAATGAGAAAATGTTAAGAGTTTGTATTTTTATGAATGTCTTTAATGTTCATATAAATAGAAGTCCGGTTAGAGGAAAAATCAAAAAAATTGAATATAAAAAGGGAAGTTTTTTTAATGCAAGTCTTGATAAGGCGAGTGAAAAAAATGAAAGAAATAGTGTCATTATTACAACTGAAAGTGGTATAGAAATAATTGTTGTACAAATAGCTGGTTTAATAGCTAGACGTATTTTAAGTTTTGTAAATGATGGAGATTGGTTAAACTTGGGTGAACGATTTGGATTAATTAGATTTGGTTCGAGAGTAGATGTTTACTTACCAAAAACTTTTAAATCCGAAGTAAAAGTAGGCGATAAAACTATTGCAGGTGAAACAATTATTGGGTCCTATTAACCCTATGAAATAATAATGAGTGTTTAAATGAACAAACTATCAATTAGATCAATTATTCCTAATGTAACGACATTAATAGGATTATGTTTTGGTATAATAGCCATATGTTTTGCTTTATCAGGTCAATTTAAATTATCAGTTATTTGTATAATGATGGCTTCTATATGTGATGTCCTAGATGGTCGACTTTCAAGACTGTTAAAAAGCGAGTCTAAACTTGGTGCTGAATTAGACTCACTAGCTGATTTTTTAAACTTTGGAATTGCGCCTAGTATACTTATCTATATATCACTTTTGCAAAATGCTGGATTAATTGAAAGAGTAGCTGTTTTATCATTTATTGTTTTTAGTTGCTTAAGACTTGCACGATTTAATGCCGATATTGATAGTAAGAATAATAAATCATCTAATTTTTTTACTGGAATTCCCACTCCCGCAGGAGCAGGCTTGATACTATTACCACTCATTCATTCGTTTTTAGGTTTCAACTGGGCTTATGAAACTCCAATCATTGCCAGCATATACTTTGTTACAATTGGATCGCTCTTGGTTAGCAAAATTCCAACTTTTTCAGGAAAACAAATTAGGTTCCAATTGAAAAAATTTACAGATCTAAAAATAATAGTTTGTGCATTTTTATTCATAATTTGTATGATTAATTCACCTTGGATTACTCTTAGTTTAGTTGGCCTTAGTTATATTATATCAATTCCATTATCTATAAGAGCATGGATGAATGAAAAAGATTTGGATAAAAATTCTTCAGACACCTTAGAAATATAGCTACTGTTTAGGCATTGGAACAAGTTTATTTGTTGATGTTCCTTTCGCAATTAAATCACCATTTGAACCAGAAAGAGTACCTTCAACAAAAGCTATTGACTTGCCTAGCTTAATAACTTTTGCCGCAGCTATTACAATTCCAGGATTAGCTGATTTTAAGAAAGTTATTTTTAACTCCAATGTTAAAGGACTAAATTTAAAATCTGTAGGAATCATAACACTATGCGCCATAGCAGAATCAATCCAACCAGTCACATAACCGCCCTGGACAATATTACCAGAGTGACAATGACGAGTCTCAGCAATATACTCAATTTTTACTGATTGATTTTCTCTATTAAATTCTAAAATTTTACTAAACCCCATTCCTTGAAAAAGGGGTTCTCCGCGCATATATTCCGTTCTTCTTGCAATATCCATTTCTTTACCCAAAATCGTTAACAGAAATAAAATCTGATGCCATTATTAAATTATCGCCAACATCATAAAGTAATTCCTCTAGTTTAGTAGTATTTAAATTACCCGTTTCAGTTTGCTGATATGAAGCTTCAAGACCGCCTACTGAATTAACTCTAACAACAGAAGAATCTTGATCACCTATTTTTTTATAAGTAGTAAATCTCACAAAAACTAAGTCTGTTTCTGGCCATATATAAATTAACTGACCGTCTAAACCTCTAGCCGAAAAAAATGGATAATCAATTTCCTCAGTTTCACTTGTCCACCATTGAAAACCATAAGACATTAAATCATCGTATTTAGAAGTTGCTAACTCAACCCAATTAGAAGAAACAATTTGTTGACCTTGCCAACTTCCCTCTTGTGCAATCATAAGTCCAAACTTTGCAAACTCTCTAGGGGTCATATCAATACTTGCATATGAAATTGTATTACCCTCTTGATCAGTCCACCAAGTCTCGTCAATACCTATTAAATTAAAAACTTTTTTATCAGCATATTCCTGAAAAGACATACCAGTAGCATTTTGTATTATCTCGCCAAGAAGCATTGAGTCTTCATTTGAATATCGGAATGCTACTCCAGGAGGTCTTATGATATCTCTATCCAATGAGTGACTTACCATGTCAGGTACAACATAAACAAAACCATGATCCTCCATTCCAGATCTCATAGACAGTAAATGTTTTAATAAAATCTTATCTTGATCCTGATTTTTCCACTCTGGTAAATAGTTCGTAATAGGATCCTCAATAGAATTAATATAACCTTCATCAATTGCTATACCAATTAAAGTTGATGTAAAACTTTTAGCAACTGACCAGCTTGTTACTATACTGTTCTTATCAAAGTTATCAGCATAATACTCAGCTATGATACTAGATCCTCTTATCAAGATAGCAGCTTGAGTATTACTTCCTTCACTTTTTACAAAATCCATTAAATCATTAACTTCATTGGTGTCTAAACCTATACTTTCAGGATTCTTTATCTCCCATAAAAAAATTTTATTGTTTGTGACCAACTTTTCATCTTCAATAATGAGATTGGTTAACCCTTTTATAGATTTGATGGATGGGAGAGAGTTAATTCCAAAATGGTTTATAAAGTCTTCATAGCTATCTTGATCAACTATCAATCCAGTTGTAGCATTTCCTCCTATTTCATAGAGATTCTTATGTGAAGAGCTAATTGTTATCTCTGCGTTATTTGATAAAATTATTTGGAATGCTGTGGAAGCAAATTTACTTGATGATATTGATAATCCCTCAGTTAATTGGATGATATTTGTTCCTTCCGTATCTACAATATTAATCTTCGCTCCATCACTTATTGCTCTAGTAATAATATAGATATCATCTCCTGCAAGGCCCCTATAGGTGGTATTGTGTTGAGTGGGAATTATTATATCATTATCTGAACTATAATTTATGGTCATTTAAGGAACCAGCCATTCCCCGTGAAATGCTCCATTTTCATATATATATTTTGCTCTTATATGACCTGCTGAATGCAAAAAAAGTGTCTCAATAGAATTAATATGACAATTAATTATTACAAAATTTTCAAACCCATTAAGTTTATCGTCCCCTTCATCTTCAAAATGTACTTCCTCTCTGGAAGCAACAACTTTTCCAGGCGCATCTTTAACTCGATAGCATTCTCTACTCATAGGATACATTTTAGTCCAAACATCGGATAGTACTTCTTTAGATTCTTCAATAATTGCATTTGCAGTCAATCTAATCTGAAGTTTATTAGCCTTGTCATAACCCAATAATGAGATGGAACTGTTATTCTTAATGTCTATTATTTTATTAGATCTTATATCAGTATGAAATCGAATTAATGAATTAGCTATATCAACTTTTCTTAAAACAACATTTCTATTTTGAGGTTTATTATCTTTATCTATTGTTCCAAGAACTAAAAGATGAAAATGATGACCGCGCTCGGTCACACCTTTCTCAAGGTTAGAAAATACAAATTCTAAACTTTTTTTTAAATCCAAAGAAGGATGATCTTTTGGAATTTCTCTTGGCATACTGTTCCTATCTTTAACAATAATTTAATAAACTAATAAAATAGTTATTTAAGAAATAATTTAAAGATAAAAAGCTAATATTTATTCAAGATAAAAATCTTTAAGTTTTAAGATATCTTCTTCGTTTAAATTTAAAGCTTCAGAAATATAACGATCCATTCCTCCCCATTTACTATCAATCGTGTCAAAGGCAGCTTGTATATATCTTTCCTCAACTAAATTAATTTTACGGAGATTATCAGTATCAGCTCGAAAAAAAGTTTTTAATTCAATTTCTAACATTTTATCATCAACATGATCTTTAACATATGTGTTTGTTAGCAAATAATCTTCAATAACTTTTTCTCTTGGAACGCCGAGTATAGTTAGTATCATAGCACTCGCAAAACCAGCTCTATCTTTTCCGGCAGTGCAATGAAAAACAAGAGGTTCGGCATTATTTTCTATAATATGTCTAAAAAAATTTTTATATTCTTCTGCAAATTCTTTAACAATTATAATATTAAAGTCCCTTAATAAATTACTTGAGTCTAAGTCTCCAAAAGTTATATCTTTAATGATATTTTTTATAGAATCATCATCTAGTTCTTTTGGTTGAAAATTTATAGGAAGAAGTACTTGCGTCATATCTGGGTTAAGTCTATCAGGCTCACTTTCTCTTTCTTCTAAAGAACGAAAATCTACTACTGATTTAATATTTAATCTTTTCATATATTTTAGATCTTCATCGGTTAAGGAATGAAGGTTATCGGATCGATAAATTTTTCCCCATTTAACAGTTCTTCCGTCCTCTGTTTTATAACCTCCCAAATCTCTAAAATTATGAGCACCTGTGAACGGAAGCTTTCTATAATCTTCTCTTAAATTTTCAGAAAATTTTAATGGAATAGGTCTCTCAAAAGAGAGAGGCTCTTTATTATTGAACCAAAAGACAGAAACTACAGCTATAGTAAGGACAATAACTAAATATTTGAAAAAATTCATAACGGCACCCCAAATTGGTAATTTTTATTTCTATAAAAATAAGTTAATACAATGAACTATCTTGCTCTTCTTTGATTTTTTATATTTTTTCTCATCATTATTATATTTTGATAATCACTTTCATCAACCTCAACAAAACCTAAACTATCGCCATTGGTAATTTGATTATAACAAGAGAGATTTTTTTCATATAAGGCAAGATTTAAACGAGTAATTTCACTCTTAAAATCCTTAGGTAGTGACTTTTGTATAACATGCGGTCCATTAATTATGATATCTGAAAGCCAGATAACTCTAATTTCATTTAAGTCAATAAGGCCTTTATTTGACATATTTTTTAAAACCCCTCTGGTATAACCATCAGAAGCCTCACCAATACCTGAAACCCAAGTTACTCCAGCGTCATACTGATTGTTTAAAACAGCTATAACTGCCTGTTCATGTCCCCCAGCAAAACCAGTAAAGCTAAAAAATTCGTCAATAATAATGCCTTTTTTTATAAATTCATGATTAGGCACAAGAAAACCTGAAGTAGAATTTGGATCTGACCACGCAATTGACTTTTCTTTCATATCTTCTAGTGAAAAAATTCTAGATTCTTTTTTTACGTACATTGCAGCTTTATAGCCTATAGAACCGTCATTTTCTTTAACTGTTAATATTGGTTCAATAATATCAGGGTTTTCAATGACAATAGCTGCATAACCTGATGCACCAATACTTGCATAATCCAAGAAGCCTCCTAATAGACCATGAATTACACCTGCATAATCAGATGCCGGAAAAAATTTAACAGGTATTTTTAGATTATCTTCTAAATATAACCTCCAACACTCATAATTTTTAACTCTATCTGCTTCATTTTCTCCACCTAAAAGTCCAATTCTTAAAATATTAATTTCATTTTTCCATTTTTGATCAACTTCAGGATTGATTGAAGAATTTACAAATAATGGAAAAATAAAAATAGATAAAAGAAAGGTTATGCGTATTAACAAATTATTCCTCAATATTCATTATGTTGTATAATATGACAGTAAGTTTATATATTAAGAAATCAATATCTTTTTAAAAAAAAGGAATCTTTTATGCTTAAAAATATCGCAAATTATTCTTTTAATTTAAGTATTGAGAAATCTATTCTTGACGATATCTTGTATCGAGTTAGAAAATCAAGAATAGTAAATGATTTTGGGAATAAAGAATGGAAATACGGTACCGAAGAAACTTATCTAAAAGATTTAATTGAATATTGGTCAAACAACTATGACTGGAAGAAACAAGAAAAAGAAATAAATAAATTCTCACACTACAAAATCGAAATAGACAATATCCCTATACACTTTATATATGAGAGAGGATCTAGCGAAAATTCAAAACCATTAATTCTAACCCATGGCTGGCCATGGACTTTCTGGGATTATAAGAAAATCATTGAACCACTTTCTCATCCGGAAAAGTATGGCGGTAATGCATCAGACTCATTTGATGTTATTATACCATCACTTCCAGGGTATGGTTTTTCAACACCATTAAAAGAAACAGGTATAAATTTTTGGAAAACCTCTGATATTTGGATCAAACTTATGACGAATATTTTAGGCTATGAGAAATTTTTTGCACATGGTGGTGACTGGGGAGCGGCAGTGACGCTTCAATTGGGTCATAAATATTCTGAAATAGTTCCAGCAATACATACACATATGGCTGTCCCAATTGATTTTGTTACAAATCCTCATCCTGATATAAGTTTTTATAGTGAAAGTGAAAAAAAATGGCATGAAAAAAATATGAACTTTGTTACGGAGGGTAATGGTTATTTTCAAATTCAAGCATCTAGGCCTCAGACTCTAGCTTATGGACTAAATGACTCACCAATAGGTTTACTAGCATGGCTAATAGAAAAAAGACGCGCATGGAGTGATTGCAATGGAGATATTGAAAGCCGTTTCTCCAAGGACGACCTGATTAATACAGCAATGATTTATTGGTTAAGCGAAAGCTTTGGTACCTCAGCAAGATATTATTATGAAGCAATACATAATATATGGAAACCATCACATGATAGACATCCAATGGTTGAAAGTATTACAGGGTTTACAATATTTGAAGGGGATGTGATATTTCGTCCAAGGAAGTGGATGGAAAAAGAGCATAATATTAAATACTGGAATGTTAAATCATCCGGAGGACATTTTGCTCCTATGGAAGAGCCAGAGGTTTTAATAGATGAAATACGAAAATTTTTTAATCCATACAGAAGTTTAATATGAGGAAGTATCATGGGAAGATTGGATAATAAGGTTGCAGTGGTTACAGGTGGAGCTTCCAACCCTAGTTTAGGCAGAGCGATGTCTATCGCTTTTGCTCGAGAGGGCGCAAAAGTAGTTCTTACAGATATTGATACCGAAGGTGGTAAAAAAGTTGAAGAAGAAATTCTAAATTCAAGTGGCGAAGCCTTTTTTATTAAACAAGATGTTACCTCTTCTGAAGATTGGGAGGAAGTTAGAAATCAAACCCTAGGAAAATATAATAAAATTGATATTCTTGTTAATAATGCTGGAATAGCAATTATAAAACCTTTAGAAGAAACTTCAGCGGAAGAATGGGATAAAACCATTGATGTTAATTTAAAGTCTGTATTTCTGGGTTGTAAAACTTTTCTACCAGATATGCGTAAACAAAAAAGTGGTTCTATAATAAATATCTCATCCATAGCTGGTCTTGTTGGTCTATCAAATTGTTCAGCTTATAATGCGAGTAAGGGTGGTGTACGTTTATTAACCAAAAATATTGCTGTTGAATATGGTGATTTTAATGTTCGCTGTAATTCAATACATCCAGGGTTTATGGCAACAAATATGAATGATCCTAAAGTAATCGCTGAAAGAGGTAGAGATATAAATGCGTTAACAGATGCCATTCCTTTAAAAAGAATGGGAACAGCAGAAGATATAGCTAATTGCGCATTATTCTTGGCTTCAGATGAGTCCGTTTATGTTACAGGTAGTGAATATACAGTCGACGCTGGATTAACAGCTAAGTAAATACTAATCTAAAGTTTCATATGAAATGTCGTCCATAGTGTGTTTACCTCTGTAGGTTAAGGCTGCAAATAATCCATTTGGATCATTATTGGCATCATTACCTGTTCTGCTCCAGTCAAAGATATATTGTCTTGAGGATATTCTCCAATCTCCATCACGACATTCATAATTGTCAATATATCTTCCAGCAACTAAGTATTCAGAACCACCTGTTGCCATAAAAGCAAGAACATATATTTCACCGGTGCCTTTTTTACCTGAGGCATCTATATCATAATACTCATTTACTACCGTATGAGTTGTATAATCCATGTCAGCTTGACCATCGATAACAATTTTACAAAACTCAGCATAATGCCCATCATAACTTCCGTACTTTACTTCAGCATCATCGTGAAAAGCAGATTTTAAGAGATCTAAATCTGATCTATCAACTCCTCTTGAATAACAAGTTGCAGCTTTTCTAACTGCTTGTTCAGCTAAAAGATCTTCAATATTTTTTATTCTAACCATACTATGCTCCCATCAATTCTTAATTTGAAATATTACTATCTAACAATTATAGATTCATTTCCCCATGGGGTTAGCGTTTCCTCTTCATTGGCTTGAAAAGATTCGGGTAATTCTTCAACCATATGATAACTGGCTGCAAGTCTTCCAAAGCCTACAAAAAAGGCCACTGTCATAGACAATTCTACAATTTCAGACTCACTGAAATATTTTCTTAAATTATCATAAACCTCGTCGTTAATTGCTAAATGATCTGTAGCAAATAATTCACCGTAATGAATTGCCGCTTTTTCAGCATCGGATAAATTTTCTGCTTCCATTGGTTTCTCAAGTGAGCAAACTAAATCCTCCGTTATGCCATCTTCTTGACCATCTTTATAACGTATAGCCATACAGCTCCTACATTGATTATGAAAAGCTACTCTTAGTCTCACCAATTCTACTAGTCTATCAGGGAGTGACCTATTCTGTTTTAATGATCCAGCGAAAGCAGTAAGTCCTTTTGAAATTTCTGGAGTATGAGCAAACATTCTCATTGCACCTTGCTCAAGAGGTGTGCCGCTATCAGCCGCAGTCATTTCTCTCAACTCTTTATCCCAATCATCTAGTTCTAGTTTTTTAATACGTGACATGAAAACCTCCAATTCATGAATTCATTCCACATTATTTTCGAAAATAATTCAATCAAATAAATTTATTAAGTTTTAATTCTGTCAGCCTCTATTAGACCCAGTGATATAAGAGGTGTACCAACTATTACCATAACAATTAAAACCCAACCAATTGAAGGGAAGCCAGCCATATCAATAGCGTAACCCATAACAACCGGTCCCGCGGCACCACCCATTGTCGAAAAAGCAGGATGAGCTGCAGCTAAACTTCCACTTGGATCTAACTTTGCAATTCCCCCCAGAAAAAAAGGTGTTAGTATCATCGGTATCATTCCACAAAGAGGGACTACAATAAAAAATATTAGGACTGATTTTACATTAGCTAAAATTACACCACTAACTAAAAGAATAATTATTAAAAAAAGACAGGGTAAAAAACTACCAAATCTTTGACCAATGAAACCAGCAAGCAAGGGGCCAAAAATAGTTAAAACTCCTCCGGCCATAAAGACATACCCCACCTGTACAACAGAAATATCTAAAGAAGCTCCTATCCTAGCAGAAAAGGCAAAAATACCAGCATGTCCTAAAAAAATTAGAGAAGTTCCAATCATAGATGCCCAACCTGCGTAACCTTTATAAGAATTTGTTATATTTTGTTCTGCTTCTGAGGCATTGGAAAGAGATAAGAAAGAAATAAAAAGAAAAACAAATAAGGAAATAAATAAATGAAATGAGTAAGCTCCGTTCATTCCACTTGATGAAATAATTATTGGAAGACAGAAAGGAAGTAAAACTCCCATAACTCCAACACCTGAATTCAAAAAAGCAAAAGTCATCTGTGCATTAGAGCCTCTTGCAATTGTTGCAACAACTGTTGCTACAATTGCGCCAGAACCTAAACCGGAAACAATTCTAGCTAAAATTACAAAATTTAAAGAAGTAGCCAAAATAGTTAAAATATTTCCTATAATAACAAAAATTGCAGATGCAATAAAAATCTTTTTTCTATCAAGCCTATTTACTATTCTTGATAAAATAATTGAAGCAACTGAAATACTTAGAGCTTCAAAAGTTGCAATTGTTCCTATTTGACCATTAGTTGCATTAACAAACCTTTGAGCTATAGCTATGATATTTAAAGGCATTATTAAAGGTGCTGAAAATGCACATAAAAGAATGCCTATTAATGCTATTTGATTTTTAGGTGTTATTATATTTTGTGATTGAGATAATTCTGACATACTTCCCGCCTTTAATTGATAAAAATTTGTCACAGAAATAAATATTAAAGTCTATCTTTATTTTTTTTTATAAAAAAAACTTTAAATAAAAAAATTGGCATGAATTTTGTTTATAGAAATTGTTATTAATTATTAAGAAGGAAAAATTATGTTAAAAATGTTGCCCCACATTATTCTCATAGCAATTACCATCTTCATTGTTGCACCAGCATTTGTCTAAGTGGTAAATAATAGAACTTGTTTATATTCCTCCCCAGATTAAACAAGTTCTATTTATTTAACTAAAATTCTTACCGGCTCAAAAATGAGCCGGTAGGAACTAAATTCTCTCAATTATTACAGCGGGCGCCATTCCCCCAGCAGCACACATTGTTACTAAACCAAACTGAAGATCCCTTCTTTCTAATTCATCTAAAACTGTACCTACAAGAATTGACCCAGTAGCACCTATTGGATGACCTAAAGCCATAGCTCCACCATTTACGTTAATTTTTTCCCGATCAATATTAAGGTCACGAATAAATTTTTCCGTGACAACTGAGAAAGCCTCATTTACTTCGAAAAGATCAATATCATTGATAGATAAGTTAGCTTTCTCCAAAACTTTTCTTGCAGCTGGCACAGGAGCATTCAACATTAAAGTTGGAGAGTCACCCATATTAGCCATTGCCTTTATTTTCGCCCTTGGCTTCATCCCATTAGCCTTAGCGTAATCAGGAGATGCTAATAATAAAGCGGCCGCTCCATCAACTACACCAGAGCTATTACCAGCATGATGAACATGATTAATTTCAAGATCTGGATATTTTTGTAATACTAATTTTCTAAAAGTTGTTCCTTCTTCATCAAGAGGATAGTCAGCAAGTGACTCAAAAGAAGCTTTAAGTTGAGACAAGCCTTCTAAGGTTGTTTCTGGTCTAGGAAATTCTTCTTTATCAAGAACTAATTCACCATTAGCGTTATAAACTGGGATAAGTGATTTATCAAAATATCCGCCTTTTATTGCTTTATTAGCATTCTGTTGACTCACCAATGCTAGAGCATCAACAGCCTCTCTATCAATACCCTCTAAAGTAGCAATAGCGTCAGCGCATACACCTTGATGTGGCTGCGGGTGTTCACTTCTTAATCTTTTATTACCGCTATCCATAAATGGAGATGGAGTATTTCCATCTTGTCCATAGGTTGACATCATTTCTGTTCCGCCAGCTAGAACCATATCTTCCATTCCCGACATCACGCTGGAAGCAGCTATATTAACACTTGTTATTCCTGATCCACAGAATCTATCAAGTGTAACGGCGCTTGATTTGACATCATAACCTGCATCAAGAGCAGCCATTCTTCCTAGGTCTCCTCCTTGAGTTCCTCTTTGAGAGCTAGTACCCCACACTATATCATCTACTTCAGCAGTATTAATTTTATTTCGTTCTGCAATTGCTTTTAAAACCGCAGCTCCTAAATGTTGAGGATGCATTCCACTTAATGCCCCTTTTCCTGCTTTACCTATTCCTCTAGGCGTTCTACACGCATCAATTATCCAAGCTTCTGTCATTTTTTTCTTTACCTCTATATGTTTGATAAGCAATATATATATCAATAAAATATTACTGTCTCAATTGATAATAATTAATTTTAAAAGGTAGTTATATTTTTAAATTTAATTACGGTAATACTATTTAAAATGGAACTATATCTACCAATTGCAGAGATAAGCATTAATCCATCTATATTTCTTATATTAGGAATGTCAGTTGGTATACTTTCGGGTATGTTTGGAGTAGGCGGAGGTTTCCTAATGACACCTTTGCTTGTACTTTTAGGCATTCCACCAGCGGTTGCAGTTGCATCAGAAGCAAATCACATTGTTGGTTCTTCTTTATCAGGAACAATAGGTCATCTTAAGAGAAAAGCTGTAGATATAAAATTAGGAAACTTATTGCTAATTGGAGGAATAATTGGATCTTTTATAGGTATAGGTATCTTTAATTCCCTAATAAAAATTGGATTAGTAGATCTACTTATTACTCTTACATATTTCTTTTTTCTTACTGGTGTTGGAAGCTTTATGCTTTATGAAAGTTTAGATAGTCTAGGTTATTTAAAAAAGAAAAAAAGAAAAAAAACCTATCATCACAGTTGGATAATGGGTTTGCCATTTAGAATGCGCTTCAAAAAATCAGGGCTCTATATTTCAATCATTCCGCCTTTGTTGGTTGGCTTTGTTGTTGGTATCTTAGCCTCTATTATGGGTGTTGGCGGTGGATTTATAATGATACCAGCAATGATCTATATAATTAGAATGCCAACCTCAGTTGTTATAGGCACATCCCTTTATCAAATAATTTTCGTAACCGCAATTGTCACACTTTTACATGCATTTCATAACCAGACGGTTGATGTGATTTTAGCTCTAATTTTATTATTAGGTGGGGCAATAGGTGCGCAAATTGGTGTAAAATTAAGCAGTAAGCTAGAAGGACCTTATTTAAGAGTTGCGCTTGGCGTTCTTGTTTTAAGCGTTGGAATTGTTATGGCATCAGATCTTTTAATTAGGCCGGAAGAAACCATTACTTTAATAAGAGGAGGAGGATCACATTGATAAAAAATTATTTAAAAATATTTTTTATATTTTTAACTGTGACAGCTCAGGCACCTCTTGATTTAGTTATTGACACAAACGAAAGGGATATTGAAATTCAACCTGGTATTTCAGGAACAAAAATAGTTTTATTTGGAGCAACACCTACAGGAAAAAGAGATATAATTATAGAAGTAGTTGGACCACCTAAAAATCAAACTATGCAAGAAAAAAATAGATATTTTGGCTTTTGGTTAGGTAGAGGTAAATCATATTACAAAAATGTCCCTAGTTATTATAATTTATTAAGCTCAAAACCACTGGATGAAATTACTAACCAAGAAGGTCTTAATAAATTAGGACTCGGTATTGAGCATTTACCATTAGGTAAAGCGGACATAAAATATAGCACAATTAAACAATCAGAATTTGATCAAAGACTTAGATCTGAAATGTTTAAAAATGGTCAATTTTTTGAAAAACAGGGTAATATCATTCTAAGATCTGGCCCAGGAAAAGTAGGTTTATTTAAAACAGAATTTTCATTACCACCGAACTCACTTCAAGGTAAATACTTTGTTAGATACTTTCTTTTTCAAAATGGTGAAGCAATATCTTATGCAGAGAGTACCATTGATTTAAAACAAGCTGGATTTGCAAGATTAATATGGCTTTTTGCAAATAATTTTGCATTACTTTATGGTATTATTGCTATTATTTTATCTGGACTTTTAGGCTGGGTAGTTTCATTAATATTTAGTCGTTATAAACTTACATAGGGGAATAAAATGTTTCAAAAAGATGTCCTTAAAGGAAAAAGAATTTTGGTTACTGGTGGAGGCACTGGATTAGGAAAAGAAATGGCAGCAGAATATGCTTCATTAGGTGCAAGTGTTTATATCTGTGGAAGAAGACAATCTGTTTTAGACGAAACTGTAAAGGAAATTACCGACTCTGGTGGTCAAATAAAAGCTTACGCCTGTGACATTAGGGTTTCAGAAGCAGTTAATGATATGATTGATACAATATGGAAAGATGGGGGAGCTCTTACTGGTTTAGTAAATAATGCTGCTGGTAATTTTATTTCCCCGACAAAAGATATTACGCCAAGAGGATTTGAGGCTATATCTAATATTGTCTTTAGAGGGTCATTTTATTTAACTCATGCTTGTGGAACAAGATGGATAGATGAAGGCGTAAAAGGATCAGTAATATCCATTTTAACTACTTGGATATGGAATGGAGGACCATTCACAGTTCCGTCCGCTATGTCAAAAGCAGGTGTTAATATAATGACAAAATCTCTTGCTGCCGAGTGGGGTCATTATGGAATTAGATTAAATGCTATTGCTCCTGGTCCTTTCCCAACTAAAGGTGCTTGGGAAAGACTTAGTCCAGGACAAGATACCGACTCAAATGAAAATGATGCAAAGATACCAATGAGAAGAAATGGTGAAATGCAAGAACTTCGTAATCTTGCTACCTTCTTAATGGCTGATGGTTGTGACTACTTAACAGGTCAAACTATTGCTATTGATGGAGCTAGTCATCTTGGGTCAGCAGGAAATTTCTATCAAAGTCTGGATAAACTTACGGATGAAGATTGGGATGGTATTAGAAGCATGATAAAATCATCAAATGACGCTGATAAAGCAAAAAGATCTGTTTAAAGGGTTAATACAACAATCAATAAAACCATTTGCATTATATTAATTGAAACACTTCTTAAATGAAGGGAGCCAAATGCTTTTTTGGCTTCCTGATCGCCTTCATTAGCTAAATCCCTATTTTTATTCAATAGAGGTACTAAAACTTGTCTTGAATAAAGAAAACCAATTGCTACAACCGCCATAAGTAATGCCTTGAGGGAAGTTCCTAGGTATAAAAATATAATCTCAATAAGTATTGAAATTATAATTCCCCAAAGAAAATAAAGAGGAAAAAGCTTTCTTAAGAGCTTACCTGCATTTTCTTTATCTAATGTTTTATGAACATTAAAAGCAATTCCAAATGAATAAAAAATCATTATAGATAGTAGTGCTACTGTAAAGTATTCAGCCATTTTCACCAATTAAATATCATAACCGCTTGGTGGTATAATTTCTTGATCAAAACTATAAGGTAGATCTAAATCTAAGCTATAACCACCATAACTGGGAGTAGAGCCTGTATTATTTGAACTACTTCCACTTGATTGTATAATATTCCCATTATCGTTATTATCAACAATATTAATTTTTCCTGTCATACTCCCATGATATTGGCAGTTATAATAAAGTGTTGATGGTGCATCATTAGGAACAGTAAACGTTAATTTTCCAATCGAAGCACCGTTATTTGTTATTCCTTCATTATATTGGTTGAACGAACCTGAACCTTGTATAGTTTTTATCCAAAAAGGATGACCTCCTGCGCTAACATCAAATTCATATGTTTTGCCTCTTACTAAGGTTAATGTTGGATCATTACCTTGCAGACCCTCTGCAGTAAAAATATAATCGGATGCTCCAGCATTTTGTACAGTTATTGTTGTTGTTACTACCTCGGGAACTTGCTCAACAAAGCCATCAATTAGTATTTTTGAGTCATTAGCCATGCCGCCATGAAATAAACAATAATAATAAAGAAGCGTATCAGAAGATGAAGGTTCGAAAACTACGAACGCATTCTCAGGTGAGCTTTCATTCGAAAAAAGTGAAGAAAATTTTTCTTCTGTTCCTTCATAACCATTACCAAAATACCTAATACCTTCAGTTTTAGATACTCCACCATTATGAGTTCCATTTTTTGTCTCAGAAATTGATAGAGGGTGATTAGCAGCTGTTTCATCATTTAAATCAAAAACATACTTTTCTCCTGAAGAGAGAGATATATCAGGGCTAAGCTCACCATTTAAATAATATTTATTACCACTTTCTTCTTCTTTTACCGTTACCTCATAAAGAGTTCTGAAAGAGTCATTAAAAACAATCTTATTTGTATTTGTACTTACAGTACCTGAGGATGGTGGAGTTAATTCAAAAATTTCTACAAATTCACTGAATGTTTTTACCTTACCTAAGCTATTATTGGTAAAATTACCTCCTATATCATAGGAAAATTTATCAGCTCCATTTATTGTAAAAACTGTCATATTATCACAAGTTATTTTAAGAGCACTTTTAGCAACTACTATTGATTTTATTTTGGACCATTCGGGTAACTGAATCACATTACTTCCTTCTGTATCAATGATTGATACTGAGGCGGAATTTTTTTGTGATACTAATATATAAGTATCGTTACCACCTAAACCCCTGTAAGTGGTATCATCATTGCTAGGAACTATTACATCGTTATCTGCTGTTAAATTTAATGTTGCCATTTTTTCTCTCTTTAGTGCTTTAAGAAATCTAAGGTGCACAAGCTGATTATCAAATACCTATTTCGAAGAACAATTTAAATATTACACAATTACTTTTTGATCAATGAATTCTTTTTAACTAACCTGCGGTAATTCGTCCCACTGTGTTGTATAGCGTGGTGACAAATAAAAGCTCTTGCTTTTCCACCTACTCTTATCCTTTTGTATGATTTTACCATGCGTAATAGTTCCCGAACCATATTTATTATTTAAAAAATCTATTACCCCCATACGTTGATCAGATAATGAATAATTAGTATTTTGGAATAAGTCTTGTTGGTGAATTTCAGAAGGGATTAAATCAAGCATCATAATCCCTGCCTTATGATAAGAATAACCAGATTGATAGATTTGATCTATCGCTCTTAATGCTAATTTAATTATTATAGATGTATCACAAGACGGAGAATCTAAACCAAGCATAATGCCGCTGCTATACTGCTTCTCCTTTCTAAATCTATTTGTTTGTAAAAAAATATAAATTCCTTGCGCCCTACTGTTTTGTTGTCTCACTTTCTCAGTAGCTCTTATTGCATACTCTGTAATAAAATCTTTTATAATGGCTTTACTGTTTACAGGATTACCAAATGATCGTGAACACATGACATTTTTTTTCGGTAAAACTTTATCAAGATCCAAACATGATATACCACGTAGCTCATAGACAATACGTTGTACAACAACTCCAAGGTATTGTCTTATTTTATTAGCTGATGCATCTCTCAAATCTAACGCATTACCGATACCTATCATTCTCAGCTTAGATCCCCATCGTCTAGAAATCCCCCATATATCTTCCACATTAATATTTCTTAAAATTTTATTTTGCTTATCTTCTGTATCTAAATTGAAAATACCATTTTCACTTTTTTTAGCCATGCTGTTAGCAATTTTAGCTAATGTTTTAGTAGGACCTAAGCCGATAGAGACTGGTATTCCCGTCCACATCAATATATTCCTTCTTATTTTTGAAATATCACCCTCAATATTGCTATTATCTTGTTTATTGATTTTTAAAAAAGCCTCATCAATTGAATAAATCTCTAATTCAGAATTTAATGTCACCAAAGAGGTCATTACCCTATTCGACATATCACCGTATAGTGGATAGTTCGACGAATAAACCTTCACTCTGTTTGCATCGATTATATTTCTATATAGATGCAAGGGTGCACCCATTGGAATATTAAGTAATTTTGCTTCATTGGAACGAGAGATTATGCATCCATCATTATTTGATAAAACTACAACTGGTTTATCTATCAATGAAGGATTGAAAACACGTTCGCACGATACATAAAAATTATTACAATCAATAAGAGCGAAAACCTTGCTCACAACTAAACTTTATGAATTACATTAGTGACGACACCCCAAATAATTATATCGTTATTTTCTGTTAATTTAATTGGCTTATATTTGCTATTTTCAGGAGAAAGCATCGCATTTTTTCCTTTTTTCACCAGTCTTTTGACTGTTAAGCTACCATCAACTGCTGCAATAATAATTTTACCATTACGAGGCTCTAAACTTCTATCAACAACCAAAATATCACCTTCATGAATACCTGCTCCTATCATTGAATCTCCTGTTGCCTTAACAAAAAAAGTAGCTGAAGGGTGTTTAATCAGATGAGTATTTAGATCAAGCTTTCCTTCGATATGATCATCTGCAGGTGAAGGAAACCCGGCTGTTACCTTATTACTATAAATAGGCAAAGAAAGATCATTATTTTTTATAAAGCTAAGTACATTATCTACCATGCTCAATGGTATTCTTATGGGTTTTGTTTTTTCACCAAACTTTCCTTGACCCTTTGGTCTACCAGCACCGATACGTATTCCGCCTCTTGGCATGAGATATTACTCCTTAAACTTTATATATATTAATAGAGTATTTTTTGAATAATGTACACTATTCAAAATAAAATTTATGGATTTATACAAACTTTACCAATAACACGTCTTTCGTCTAACTCTTTTAAAGCCTCAATAGTTCCATCAAGAGAGTATATTTTATGGATATGGGGATTGAGAGATCCATTGCTTATGAGTTTATCTATTTCCTCGAAATGTTTTTTACCTTCCTCAGGGCTTCTTCTACCATACTCACCTGCTCTTACACCAATAACTGAAAAGCCCTTAATTAATGGCATATTAGCCGGAACTGATGGTATTCTTCCCGAAGCAAAACCAATAACAAGAAGTCTTCCATTCCAGGCTATACACCTTATTGACTCATCAAAAACATCACCACCAACAGGGTCGTAAATTACATCGGCACCTTTATTATTAGTTAGCTCCTTAACATAATCCTTAAAACCTTTCTCTGGTGATATTGCAAAATTGGCGCCATAAGATAAAAGAAAGTCTCTTTTTTCTTGAGTTGAGGCAACAGCTATAACTTTTGCACCAATAAACCTGCCAATATCCACAGCAGCAAGACCAACTCCTCCAGCAGCGCCATGAACTAACAATGTTTCACCAGATCTCAAATTACCTTTCGTAACTAAAGAAACATAGGCGGTTAAATAAGCAACTGTATAGGTAGATGCTTGCTCCCAAGAAAGTCCTTGAGGTTTTTTCCTTACTTTAATTTTATCAACACATAACTCTTCAGAAAAAGAGCCAGTAAAAGAGCTAACAATAACTTCATCATTAATTTCAAAATTTTCAACACCTATTCCTTTTTCAATAACAATACCAGAAGACTCCATTCCTAAAATAAAAGGAACTTCAGGCTTATACTGATACAAACCTGCAGTCATTAATAGGTCAGGAAAGTTTACTGATGCAGATTTAACTTTTATCCTTAACTCATCAGGTTGAAGATCTTGCCTCTCAAAAGTTTCAACAGATATATTTGAAAAATTATCAGATAACTCATGAACAACAACAGAACGATACATAATTATACTCCGAGGCCTCTAGTTAAGAAATTAATACATTTTTCAGTATATTTATTAATATCAATTTTTTTTTGGGACATCATTTCCTGCGCAAGGGAATCGGTAATAGGACGAATAACTAAAGCGAAAAGATCGACATCAAAACTAGGGAATATACCCTTCTCAATATAATCATTTATTTCTTCTTTAAGGTAATCAATTTCTATAACAAACTGATGCGTATTTATACTAAAAGTATTAACTAAATTATGATTATTACTCATAATCATAAAAATTTCAGGTTTAGAAGAAACAAATTTAAAAAAACGTGTTAATTTTACTCGAAGAAATTCTTCAAAATTTTTAGGCTGAACACTGTCATCTCTTACAGTTTTACCAATTTCTTTTGCAAAATCGTCAAAAATGGCGACCAGTACTTCTTCCTTAGAATTAAAATAATTATAGAAAGTACCAGACGCTAATCCTGTTGAACGTATAATATCTCTTACAGTTGTTTCAGCAACACCTTTGGCAATGAAGGTCTGAATACCAGCCTCAATAATTGCTTGACGATTTTTTATTTTATTTGTCTCTCTAGCACCATTATTATGACTATTATTAACTGTCATAAAATCTCTAAAACCTTTTCAGGGGGTCTTCCAATAACCGCTTTACCGTTAGAGACAACAATAGGTCTCTCAATTAAAATTGGGTTTTTTGACATCATATCAATTAAAAAATCTTCGGTAAGACTCCTATCAGAGAGATTTTCATTTTTGTAAACATCTTCACCTTTTCTTAGTAAATCTCTTGCGGTATAACCTAGTTTTTTTAAAAGATTAGAAATCTCATTAATATCCAAGGGTGATTTCAAATACTCTACTATATCTATATCTAAGTTTTTTCTATTAAGAATCTCTAGAGTTTGACGTGATTTAGAGCATCTTGGGTTATGATATATTTTTACTTTCATTTAATTAACTTCCACCCCCACTGCTTCAGAAATATTATTAAATCCATCTTTTTCAATAAACTTAATAAGACCTTTATTTATTTCAGTAATTAGTTTTGGTCCTTTATAAACCAAACCAGTATAAAGTTGAATTAAGCTAGCACCATTTTTTATTTTTTTGTAAGCTTTTTCTGCAGAGTCAATACCACCAACTCCTATTAGAGGAATTTTTCCGTCAGTGTATTTATAAACCTTATTCAACATGCTTGTTGATGAGTCAAAAATAGGCTGACCTGACAAACCTCCCGCTTCTGAACTATCTATGGAATACCTAGAAATTGTAGTGTTAGAAATAATTAGTCCATCAACAGAACTAGATAATACTCTCTCACATAAAATTTCTAAATCATCCTGATTTATATCAGGAGATATTTTAATTAAAATAGGTAATTTAATATCTTTTGATTTTGACCTTAATTCGTCAATCCCACTTAATAGTAAACCGAAATTCTCAATAGCCTCAAGATCTCTTAAACCAGGTGTATTTGGTGATGAAATATTTATAGTTAAATAGGAAGCTACCGATGAAAAAAATTCTATACCCTTCAAATAATCATTTATAAAATCTTCACTATTTTTATTAGCTCCAATATTAACTCCAATATTATTTTTTCCTATTTTGCTTAATCTTTTTTTTACAATCTCAAAACCATCATTATTAAAACCCAATCGATTAATAATTGCTTGATTATTTTTTAATCTAAATACTCTTGGTTTAGGATTGCCTTTTTGTGGTAGAGGAGTAACTGTTCCAACCTCTGAAAAACCAAAACCTAAATTAATAATGTTTTTTGGGACTTCAGAATTTTTATCAAATCCAGCAGCAAGGCCAACTGGGTTTGGAAAATTTAAACCAAATATATTACTCTTGAGTGATTGATGTTCTATACTATTCTTTATTTGATATGTTTTTAGAAGATTAATTGTAATTCTATGAGCAAGCTCAGCGTCAAAATAAAAAAGTAAAGATTTTAACAAAGGATAGAAAAACATAACTGATTCCTAATTTTTAAATTTTATTTTAGACCATTAATCCAATTCAGAGAAGCCTATGAAACATTATCCCTTATGAAGGAAATCAAAGGTATATCTGCTGGAAGCATATTAATTTCAAACATCTCATTTGGTCGAACCCATTTTAAATTTTGGTTTTCTTTTCCTTTTATAAAGCCTTCCCATTCTCGACTCAAATATAAGAAAATTATTACAGAAAAATCTTCATAATCAAATGTAGTAAAAGTTAACGGCGAAAAGCATGAATTACTTATATCTACCCCAAGCTCTTCTCTGACTTCTCTTACAATACATTCATCTGGAGATTCATTTTCCTCAATCTTTCCGCCAGGAAACTCCCAGAAACTCTCCATAAATTTATTTTTAGGTCTTTGAGCAATCAAAACTTTATTATCAATATCGACCAAGGCTATAGCTGAAACCATTTTTATTGGTAATTTTTCCATTTAATTTTTTATTAACTTCTATAATCCGCATTAATTTTGATATAACCCTCAGTTAAATCACAGGTCCAAATTTGAGAAAAACCAGAACCTAGACCAAGATTTATATCTAATAAAATATCCTTACCACTCATATATTTTTTAGTTCTTACCTCTGAATACGATCTTGAAACCTCACCATTTTTTATGACGGTATTACTACCTATTCTTAAATTAATTTTCTTTGCATTTATTTTTTCTTTTGCTTTTCCTATAGCCATTATAATTCTTCCCCAATTAGGATCAGAGGCACCAACTGCAGTTTTCACTAAAGGAGAATCTGCAATAGACCTTGCTATCTTTTTTGCTGATGAGGTATTTTCTGCACCAGAAACTTTTATTTGAATAAGTTTGCTTGCACCTTCACCGTCTCTAATAATTTGAATTGCAAGATCGTGCATTATTTCAGAAAAAGCCTCTCTAAACTTTTTTAATCTTGGATCACTAGTTCTTGAAATTATTTTTTCATTTTTACCGTCCATGGCTTTTCCAGTTGCAAACGCTAAAACTGTATCGTTAGTGGAGGTATCTCCATCAACAGTAATTGCATTAAAACTATTTCTTAATTCAATATTTAGAAGTGTTTGAAGAACTGTTTTATCAATTAGAGCATCTGTAAAGATAAAAGCTAACATTGTTGCCATATTTGGTGATATCATTCCAGAACCCTTGGCTATTCCAACTAAAGATATTTCTTTATCATCTATAATAATCTTCTTTCCTGCTGCCTTAGCAAAAGTATCAGTTGTCATAATTGATTTTGCAGCATTTTCCCATTTATTTTCTTCTGTCTTTAAGGAGAGTGAAATGGCTTTGTTTGTTGGTCTTAAAGGAATATTTTCACCAATAACACCTGTAGAACAAATAAAAATATCTTTTTCTCTACATTTAATAATTTTTTTTATATTTGAAGAAATTGATTTATTGATTTTTTTACCCTTCTTACCTGTAAAAGCATTAGCAAAGCCAGCATTAACAACAAGGACTCTAGCTGATCCGTCAATGATATTTTTTCTGCAAAATTCAACTGGCTCAGCTTTGATATCAGATTGAGTAAATGCACCAGCTACAGCTGTTCCCTTTTCAAAAATAGCAGTAAAAATATCTCTTCTGCCCTTATATTTTGTTCCCGATTTTGCTGTACCTATTAAAACACCTTTTACATAAGGTAACTTAGGAAAATTTTCAGGTGCAAGCGGTGATATTTTCTTAATCATTTTGTTCCTATTAAATTAAAAATCATATTAAAGGTAATAATCTATATATTATTGTATGCCAATATGTTTACTTACTATAGTTGACAACTCTATATGCTCTTCCTAAATGAGTATATTATTATTAAAAAAAATAATGGAAATAAAGTTTTATGCCAGCACTCAATTCAATTTTAAATAGTATTTTTGGCTCAAGTAATGAGAGAAAATTAAAAAAATACAAAGATCAGGTTCATGCAATTAATGAATTAGAGGAAAAGTACGAAAAATTTTCTGATGAAGAACTAAAAGATAAAACCTTTGAATTTAAAGAACTATTAAAAGACAAAACTAAAATAGAAGATATTACCAATGATGCCTTTGCGATTGTCAGGGAAGCAGCGAAAAGGACTCTTGGACAAAGACATTATGATGTACAAATTTTAGGAGGGCTTGTTTTAAATAAAGGTAATATTACTGAGATGAAAACTGGTGAGGGAAAAACCCTTGTTGCAACTCTTCCGGCTTATTTAAACGCTCTTACAGGCAAGGGTGTTCATGTGATCACAGTAAATGAATATCTAGCAAAAAGAGATGCTGAGTGGATGGGCCAAATATATAATTTTCTTGGAATGACAGTAGGTACTGTCACATCTGAGTTAAATGAAGATGATAAAAAGGCTGCATATCAAGCCGATATTACTTACGGAACTAATAATGAATTTGGTTTTGATTACCTTAGGGATAACATGAAATACAATGTGGATCAATTATCTCAAAGAGGCCACTATTTTGCAATTGTTGATGAAGTTGACTCTATTTTAATAGATGAAGCCAGAACTCCTCTTATAATATCTGGGCAAGTAGAGGATAAAACTGAACTTTATAATAAAATTAATAGAGTAATTCCTAAAATTGAAGATAATCACTATGAAATTGATGAAAAGTCCAAAAATGTAATGTTAAGCGATGAAGGGAATGATTTTCTAGATAAAATTCTTCCTGGGCTTGGTCTTATGAAAGACAATTCTAGTGTTTATGATATGGAGAATGTGAATCTTATACATCATATTAATCAAGCTTTAAAAGCCCACAAAATATTTAATAAAGATACAGATTATTTAGTTAAAGATAATCAAGTAATTATTATTGACGAATTTACTGGAAGAATGATGGAGGGAAGAAGATTTTCTGATGGTCTTCATCAAGCGCTTGAAGCGAAAGAGAGAGTTGCAATCCAGCCAGAAAACAGAACTATGGCATCTATAACTTTTCAAAACTATTTCAGATTATATGAAAAATTATCTGGTATGACAGGAACAGCCAGTACTGAAGCAGAAGAGTTTATGGATATATACAATCTTGATGTTATTGCAATACCTTCAAATATTAGTATTTCTAGAAAAGATTTAGATGATGAAATTTATAGAACCTCTTTAGAAAAATATGACGCAATTCTGGATTCAATAGTCAATGCTAATAAAAAAAGGACAACCTGTTTTAGTAGGTACAACCAGTATTGAAAAGTCCGAATATTTATCAAAGTTATTAAAAAATAAGAAAATTAAACATAATGTCCTAAATGCAAAATATCATGAGAAAGAGTCTGAAATCATTGCTGATGCAGGAAAATATGGAAGCGTTACAATTGCAACAAATATGGCTGGTCGTGGAACTGATATTCAATTAGGTGGAAGCAATGGAAGTGAAGAGGAAAAAGATAAATCATTAAACTCAGGTGGTTTATTTGTTATTGGAACTGAAAGACATGAAAGTCGAAGGGTAGACAACCAGCTAAGAGGAAGGTCTGGTAGACAAGGTGATCCAGGAAAATCAAAATTTTATTTAAGTCTTGATGATGACTTAATGAGAATTTTTGGTTCAGATAGATTAGATATGGTTTTAAAAAAACTTGGTCTTGAAGAAGGCGAGTCTATAGTACATCCATGGATCAATACTGCTCTTGAGAGGGCGCAAAAAAAAGTAGAATCTAGAAATTTTGAAATAAGAAAAACCCTTCTTAAGTTTGATAATGTTATGAATGATCAAAGAAAAGTTATCTTTGAGCAAAGATTAGATCTACTCCAAAAAAGTGATGTCAGTGAAACCATTCGTGAAATGAGACATGATTTAATTCTTGATATAATTCAAGAAAATATTCCAGAGAAATCATTTATAGATGACTGGGATATTGAAACAATTCAAAAAGAGCTTAAAAGAATTTTTAATGATAGCTCGCCAATAGAAAAATGGATTAAAGATCCAGAAATAGATGAAGAGATATTGGAAAAAAAGTTAAATGATTTTTTTGATAATAAATATGAAGAAAAAGTTGAACGTTTTGGTAAGGAAATAACTCCAAGCCTTGAAAAATCAATATTAATGCAGGTTATAGATCAAAACTGGACTGATCATCTTAGCCAGCTTGAAGATTTAAGACAAATAGTAGGAATAAGAGGATATGGCCAAAGAGACCCCTTAAATGAATACAAATCTGAATCGTTTTTACTTTTTGAAACACTCCTTAATAAATTTAGAGAAGATACAACAAGAACATTATTTCATATAAAAATGGTTTCTCAGGAAGCAATCAAAAAATTAGAACAAAATAGCAATGAGTCTATTGATAGAAATCATCCAAAGTTAAAAGAAAAGAGAATTAATATTGAATTTGATCGAAATGATCCTAAAACTTGGGGAAAAATTGGAAGAAATGAAAAGTGCCCATGCGGTTCTGGAAAGAAATATAAAAATTGTCACGGAAGATTAGCTTAAATATTTCGTCCAATCTTTAAGAATTTTTCTCTCCTTTGTTGAATTAATTCTTTTGAATTTAACGCACTCAAGTCTTTTAGGTTGTCTAATATAGCTATTTTTGTTTGAGTAACTATTTGTGTTCTCTCTCTGTGAGCTCCTCCAATAGGTTCATCAATTATTTGATCAATCACACCTAATTTTTTTAAATCATCAGAGGTAATTTTCATTTCTGATGCAATGGCTGATACTTTAGATTCATCTGAACTTCTCCAAAGGATTGATGCTGAAGCCTCAGGTGAAGCAACAGTATAAATTGAATGCTCTAACATTAGTACTTTATTTGCGGCTGCAATTGCTATTGCTCCTCCAGAACCACCTTCTCCAATAATGATTGATATTACTGGTACACCCAACGATAAAGTTCTGTCAGTGGAACGAGCTATTGCCTCTGACTGACCTCTCTCCTCGGCTCCAATACCAGGATAAGCCCCCGGAGTATCAACAAAAGTAATTACAGGTAAATTAAATCTTTCTGCAATATTCATAAGTCTAATTGATTTTCTATAACCCTCGGGATGAGCCATACCAAAATTATGTTTTATCCTAGTTTCTGTGTCATAACCTTTTTCATGACCTATTAGCATAACAGAAATATTATCAAGTTTACCTATTCCACCAATGATAGCACTATCCTCACCAAAAACTCTATCACCAGATAATTGAACAAAATCTCTTACTAAACCATCAGAATAATCTAGGAAATGAGGTCGTTCAGGATGTCTCGCAACTTGCGTTTTTTCCCAAGTATTTAAATCTTTATACAGGGACTCAAGGGTTTCTTGAGCTTTAACCTCAAGCTTATTGATTTCTTCAACATAGGACTTACCTTTATCATCCTGAAGATTTAATTCATTAAGCTCTCTTATTTTACCTTCTATTACTGATAAAGGTTTTTCAAAACTCAAATAATTTACCATTTTAGTTACTACCTAATAAATCATAATATTTTATATACCATCTTTTGACAGAGGGTGTGATTTCTTTAATAAATCAATCAGTCTTGTATCAAGAATATGAGTATATATTTCTGTTGTTGAAATACTTGAATGGCCCAATAATTCTTGCACTACCCTTAAATCAGCACCTCTATTCATTATATGAGTAGCGAATGCATGGCGTAATTTATGCGGAGTTAATCTCTTTCTGTCAATATCAGTATTTAGAGAGATATCGGCTAATAATTTATTAACTGCATCTCTCGTTATATGTCCATTAATTCCATAAGACGGAAAAAGATATATTGAATTTTCAGGGATATAATTCATCCACTTTATAATGATATCATGAGCTCTTAATGTAATTGGGATAATTCGCTGCTTATTTCCCTTTCCTATTACATTTAAAATCCTCCGACTTAAACGCAAATCAGATAATTTTAAATTTATCAACTCACTGACCCTCATGCCAGTGGCGTAAAGAACCTCAACTAAACATGCTGTTCGCAGAGATTTCTTTTTCTTGCTCTCAGAACCAATATTTATTGAATTTCTTACATACTTTAGGATTTCTTCAACCTCTTCCTCAGATAAAACATCGGGTAGAACTCTTTTTAATGGAATCCTATCAATTCTATCTAGGGGGTTCTCTTTTAATCTTGATTCATTAATCTCAAAACTAAAGAACTGATTTAAAGAAGAGTAACGACGATTAATTGTTGATTCCTTAAAACCTTTTTTCTTAAGTTCAAAAAAATATTCTGATATTATTTTATGAGTAAAATTTTCAATAAATAGCTTATCAGTTATACTTTTTCTTGAATTAATTTTCGAGTAATCCAATTTTTTTTTAATACCAATATTTTCAATAAACCAATTTTTATCCCAAACATATAAGCAGATGTTTTTAAAATCATCTTTGTATGATGTTATAGAATTGCTACTTAATCCTTTTATTGAATATAAATATTCAAAAAAGATATTTAGGCGTTCAAAATTAATTAACCAATAATCATCCCAATTAGTAAATTCATTATCATTCAATTTAAATATTTCCTAAATCTAATTAAAATTTAGATCTTTGTTTAAAATTATTTTTGTAACTTCACCAACTTCT
>CACBCD010000003.1 GCA_902537725.1 uncultured PS1 clade bacterium | reverse complement strand
GGGCAAGTTTAAAATATAAAGATTTTAAATCTATATTGGATTTTTGTGATTAAGAAGTTTGAATTATTATATTTATTCGTATAAAAGCTTAATTTTAATATAGGAATGGTATGAATACTTTTATCTTAGTTATACATTTAATTGTTTCGGTGACATTAATCGCCCTTGTTCTTCTTCAAAGATCTGAAGGAGGTGGCCTTGTTGGTGGAACTGGTGATTTTATGTCTAGCCGCTCAGCAGGTAATATTTTAACAAGACTAACATCAATTTTTGGGGTGATTTTTTTTTCTACAAGCTTACTCCTGGCAGTTTTATCAAGTGTAGATGACTCAGATTCTATCGTTAATGATCTTAATGAAGTAGAAATAATCGATCAAATTGAAGATATTGATCTTAGTGATTTACCTGATTTAAATTAAAATTTTTCCACTCTTCCATTAATCAATTATATTAGCTATATTGTTGTTCCATGACACGGTATATATTTATTACTGGTGGTGTGGCATCATCCTTAGGAAAAGGCATAGCATCTGCAGGTCTTGGAGCATTACTTCAAGCAAGAGGGTACTCTGTGAAGTTAAGGAAATTAGATCCCTATCTCAATGTTGACCCTGGAACAATGAGCCCCTTTCAACATGGTGAAGTTTTTGTAACTGAGGATGGAACTGAAACTGACTTAGATCTTGGTCATTATGAGAGATTTACTGATGTTAACTCATCAGTGGAAGATAACATCACTACAGGTCAAATTTATAATAAAGTTATTGAGAGAGAAAGAAGGGGTGACTATTTAGGTGGAACTGTTCAAATTATTCCTCATGTTACTGACCAAATAAAAGAATTTATTTTAAATAATAATAAAAATATAGATTTTTGTTTATGTGAAATTGGTGGAACAGTCGGGGATATAGAGGGGCTTCCATTTTTTGAAGCTATAAGACAATTGGGAAATGAGCTTTCTGATAATAAAACATGTTTTGTTCACTTAACTCTTGTTCCTTACATTGCAGCTGCTGGAGAAATAAAAACAAAACCTACTCAGCATTCTGTGAAAGAATTGAGATCAATTGGAATTCAACCTGATGTTTTATTATGTCGAAGTGAAAAAAGAATTGATAAATCTGATATTAAAAAAATAGCAATTTTTTGTAATGTTTCAGAAAAATCAGTTATTCAAGCAACTGATGTAAAAACTATATATGAAATACCTAAAATTTATATGCAAAACGGTTTTGATACAGAGGTTCTTGCATCAATGAATATAAAAAAACCAAGAAAAATTAACCTGAGGAAATGGAATAAGGTAGTTCATAGCGTTAATAATCCAAAAGGTCAGGTGAATATTGGAGTAATTGGAAAATATGTTGGTTTAAAAGACGCTTATAAATCACTTTCTGAGGCACTTACTCATGGAGGTATAGCAAATGACATTAGTGTTAAAATTCATTGGATTGACTCAGAAAAAATTAAAACAAAAAAAGATACTAAGTTATTAAAATCTATGTCAGGAATTCTTATTCCAGGTGGATTTGGTAAAAGAGGTTCTGAAGGTAAAATACTTGCCATTAACTATGCGAGAACTAATAAAATTCCTTTTTTTGGTATCTGTTTTGGTATGCAGTTAGCAGTAATTGAAGCAGCAAGAAACTTAGCTAAAATTGATAATGCTAATTCCTCTGAATTAAGTAATACAAAAAATCCTGTCATTGGTCTCATGACTGAATGGGAAAAAAATGACAAAAAATTTTTAAGAGATAGTAATAGCGAGTATGGAGGAACTATGAGATTAGGTTCTTATCCTGCCGTTCTAAATAAAAAATCTTTTTCTTATAAAATATACAAAACAAAAAAAATTAATGAGAGGCATAGGCATCGATACGAGGTGAATATAAATTATAAAGAAAAATTGGAACAAATTGGATTGAACTTTTCTGGTATTTCTCCTGATGGTCTTTTACCTGAAATAGTCGAAATCAAAAATCATCCTTGGTTTATTGGAGTTCAATTTCATCCAGAGTTAAAATCTAGACCTTTTGATCCTCATCCGTTGTTTTCATCTTTTATAAAAGCGTCTATAAAAGAGAGTAAAAATAAAAAATAAAATGAAGATAAATTTTAAAAATATTGAAATATCAAATAGTTCTCCAATTATAATAATTGCTGGCTTAAACGTTTTTGAAGATTTAACGATGGCAAGTCAGGTAGCATCAGATTTAAAAAAAATTACTGATAGATTGGGCTTACCTTTTATTTTCAAAGCGTCATTTGATAAAGCTAATAGATCATCAGTTGACTCTTACAGAGGTCCTGGATTAGAGAAAGGTATAGAATTTTTTAGTGAAATTAAAAAAGCATTTGATATCCCAATAATTACCGATGTTCATGAAATTGGACAAGTAGAAAAAATTTCTGAAATTGCTGATATTATTCAAATACCAGCTTTCCTATGTAGACAAACTGATTTAATTAAAGCTGCATGTGAGACCAAATTACCTTTAAATATTAAAAAAGGTCAGTTTTTATCACCAGGTCAAATGTTGAATATAATTAATAAATGTCATGCATTCGATAATGAAAATATAATTTTGTGTGAAAGAGGATCTTCTTTTGGGTATAACAATCTTATTGTAGATTTTTTAGGTATTTCAGAATTAAAAAATTTTAAAAAACCTGTAATTTTAGACGTAACTCATTCACTTCAAATACCAGGTGGTCAAGGAAATGCCGCTGATGGAAGATCTAGCCAAGCACTTGATTTAGCTCTTGCTGGAACAGCTATAGGTCTAGCTGGTCTTTTTATAGAGGTTCACCCAGATCCCAAAAAGGCACTATGCGATGGTCCATCTGCAACAAGGTTAGATGAAATTGAGAATATTCTAAGTAAAATAAAATCTATAGATAATACCGTAAAATCGTTTTAAATTTTTAAAAAATGCACATTAATCCAGCTATAGCCATTAATGCCCAAGAGCCCATAGCACCAATTGCTCTTGCAGGATTTTCTTTTGGACCAAATCCATCTTGATAGAGAATTCCATATATATGACCCAGTCTACAAATAAAAAATAAAAAGCCTAAAATTGTAATAAATCCTTCATAACCGTCATTCTCCAAAAACATCATCATAATTAACATTAAGGGTACATGTTCTGCAAAATTACCTACCACTCTTGATTTTTTTAAAAGATCTCCAGTACCTTCTCCAACTGAGGATTCTTTTGTCCTTGCTAATGCCGTTTGAAATGCCAAATAAACAAATAATATTGCTAATAAACCTGCCCAAAACATAGTTCTTTCAATATCCATAATAATCCTCCCATAAATTCTTTAAATTATAATTCTGATTCGGATTTTTATACGAAATAAATTAAATTTTATTTAACCTCTACCTCTATATGGAGTAACTTCTTGAGGCGGTATCCAAGCTTTTTTTGGTGGTTCTTTATTTTGCCAAAAAATATCTATTGGTATTCCTCCTCGAGGATACCAATATCCGCCAATTCTTATCCAAACTGGTTTAAGAAGTTTATTTAAAGTTTCAGAAATTTCCATCGTTGTATTTTCATGAAAAGATTTTTTATTACGATAACTATTAAAGAAAAGTTTTAGAGACTTTGATTCTACAATCCATTTGTTAGGAATATAGTCTATTATAATATGAGCAAAATCAGGTTGTTCTGTAATAGGGCATAGACATGTAAACTCAGGTTGAGTCAACCTAATTACATAATTTTTTTCATCATTAAGGTTTTTTACTTTATCTAGGATTTTTATATCTGGATTTTTTGGCTGATTTGAATTTTTTCCTAAGTGTTTCATATTTCTCTCTTTCATAAATACAAATATTTTATTTGTTTGATTCTATAATTACCAATTTTAATTCTTGTTTTAAAAATTTTTTATTAGATTCATTTTAAAAGCATATTGATTTGTTATGTTCTAACATTTATCAAATACTTGTAATATAACTTACAGATAACAATAAAATGATTTGAGCGATAGAGGTATTATATGACAAATATTAAGAATATTACAGGAAGACAAATATTTGACAGCAGAGGTAATCCTACTATTGAAGTTGATGTTATTCTTGAGAACAACATTAAAGGAAGAGCAGCTGTACCATCTGGTGCATCAACTGGTGCTTATGAGGCTCACGAACTAAGGGATGGGCTCAATGATTATTTCGGTCGTGGGGTAACTAAAGCTGTTTCTAATATAAATACTGAGATTAATAAAAGTTTAGCTGGTTTTGATGCTCAAGATCAAACAGGCATTGATAATTTATTAATTAATCTTGATGGCACTGAAAATAAATCAAGATTAGGTGCTAATGCTATTTTAGGAGTTTCTATGGCAGTTGCGAAAGCATCTGCAAAAAATAATAATGTAAATTTATTTGAATATCTTGGAGAAAATAATTCATATTCACTTCCTGTTCCGATGATGAATATTGTTAATGGCGGGGCTCATGCAAATAATCCATTGGATTTTCAAGAATTTATGATTATGCCTATTTCAGCTTCATCATTTCAACACGCCATGCAAATGGGTTCTGAAATTTTTCATTCATTGAAAAAAATTCTCTCTGAAATGGGGCAGTCAACTAGTGTAGGTGATGAAGGTGGATTTGCTCCAAATATTGCATCACCTGAAGATACTCTATCCCTTTTAACCAAGGCAGTTGAAAACTCTGGCTATAAAGTTCAAGAAGATATTGTTTTTGCTTTAGATGTAGCTGCAACGGAGTTTTATAAAGATGGATTATATAATTTAACAAATTTTAATAATCCCATTAATTCTGATGAAATGATTGAGTATTTAAAAACGTTGATTGAAAAATTTCCAATATTTTCAATTGAAGACCCTCTGGATGAAGATGACTGGAAAGGTTGGACAACGCTTAATTCGCAAATTGGTAATAATGTTCAGATTGTGGGTGATGATTTATTCGTAACAAATTCAAAAAGACTTGAAAAAGGTATCGAATTGAATTCTGCTAACTCTATTTTAATAAAAGTTAACCAGATAGGAACTTTAACTGAGACTTTTAATTCAATTGATATTGCTAAAAATAATAATTATTCATATATAATTTCTCATAGATCAGGTGAAACTGAAGACAATTTTATTGCAGATCTCTCAGTTGCAACTGAGTCTTGTCAAATTAAAACCGGATCATTAACAAGGTCTGATAGAGTTTCAAAATATAATCAATTAATAAGGATTGAAGAATTTCTAGGTAAAAATTCAAAATATGCAGGTAAATCAATACTTAAATGAATTTATTTACAAATTAATTCTTGACCAATCCCCATGATTTATGATTCTTTGGATCATGATTCGTTTTAATGAAAATAAAATAATACATTACGCTAATAAACCTCGTTATAAAAGAGTAGGACTGTATCTTTCAATTTCTCTAATTATGGTTACGTTAAATTTTTCAGCTTTATTTCATTTAATTAATAGTGAAAACGGTATTTTGAAACTGAGAGAAATCAATCATCAAATTAAAAAAAATAGCTATGATTTGAATTTAATCAAAAAAACAAATATAGCACTTGAAGATAAGATTTTAAGGTTTTCCTATCAATCAACAGATAACCTTGATCTAATTGATGAGGTTATAAGAGAAAATCTTGGATACTCTTCTCTATCTGAAAAAGTATTTATTCTCAAAAAACCTTCAAATAATTAATACTTAATATTTCTTTTGAGCATTAAATAGTTTATCATAATATATTTAGAAAGAAGTGAAGATTTGACAAAAGTTAGACATCCAGAAAAAGTAAATAATAAAGAGACATCTATTTTACCAAAACCAAAATGGATTAGATCAAGGTTGCCTAGTTCAAAAACCTTTGAGACTACAAAAGATATTATTAAAGCAGGTAATGTAGTAACTGTATGTGAGGAGGCTAATTGTCCAAATTTAGGCGAATGCTGGTCAAAAAAGCACGCAACTTTCATGATAATGGGAGATACTTGTACAAGAGCATGTGCATTTTGTAATGTAAAAACTGGTAAGCCTCAGGATTTAGATCCATTTGAGCCATATAGAATATCTCAAACAGTTAAGAAACTTGGCCTTGATCATGTGGTTATAACATCCGTTGATAGGGATGATCTTCATGATGGTGGAGCTTTGCATTTTTCAAAAACAATTCAGTTACTAAGGAGAGAATCTCCAAAAACAACAATAGAAATTTTAACTCCAGATTTTTTAAGAAAAGAAAAGTCTCTTGAAGTTGTCTTGGAGTCTAAACCAGATGTTTTCAACCACAATTTAGAAACTGTTCCAAGATTGTATTTATCAATAAGACCAGGTGCAAGATATTTTAATTCTTTAAAGATTTTATCTGATTCTAAAGAAATTATGCCCGAGGTTTTTACAAAATCTGGACTAATGCTTGGTTTAGGGGAAACAAAAGATGAAATTATGCAAGTGATGGATGACTTAAGGGCGGCTAATGTTGATTTCCTCACCCTTGGTCAATACCTTCAGCCAACTAGAAAACATGCACCAATTAAAGATTTTATAACCCCTGATGATTTTGAAAAATATAAAGAGATTGCGGAGTCAAAAGGTTTCCTTATGGTTTCGTCAAGCCCTTTGACAAGATCATCTCATCATGCAGGCGATGATTTTTTAAAATTAAAGAAAATAAGAATGAGTCAACAGTGATCTAAATTGATAGATGTTGAGTATAAAAATTTTTTGAATTTTCCTTCAGAATTTCTTTTTGATGTTATTAGCGATGTTGATAGTTATTCAAAATTTATACCTGGCTGTAATTCATCAAAAATATTAAGTGGTAACGATAAGAAATTTATCGCAAAATTAAAACTTAAATATCTATTAATGTCGGGAGAATTTACAAGTGAGGTTAATTGCGATAGAGAGAAATTAACAATAATATCTAATGGTATTGATGGTCCATTTCATTCTTTAATTAATAAATGGCATTTTAAGAAAGAGGGTACAGGAAGTGCTGTTAAATTAAATATTGTGATTGACTTAGAAAATAAAATATTCGAAAGAATTCTTCAAAAAAATATTAATAAAATACTTTCACAGATTATTTTAAGTTTTGAAGAAAGAATAGATCTTATCTATTAATTTAGAAATTATCGAATAGTTTCTTTAGTGCATTTAATGTTGTTAATTCTCTAATTTCATCTCTGCTTTTGTTACCAAATAAAAATTTAAAATCAATTGTCTCACTATTTTCTCTTGCAATTGCCATATGAACAAGGCCAACGGGTTTATCATAAGTTCCTCCTCCGGGACCAGCTACTCCTGTTACTGATACAGTTAAGTTTGAATATGATTTTTTTAAACATCCTTCTGCCATTAAAACGGCAATTTCTTTTGAAACAGCTCCATACTTATTTATTAAATTAATATCTATATCTAAAAGTTCTGCTTTTGACTCATTTGAATATGTTACAAAACCTCTATCGTAAACAGATGATGAACCAGGTACGCTTGTTATTACCGAACCAATCATTCCACCAGTGCAGCTTTCTGCAGTTGAAATAAGGACTTTATTTTTCGCCCCAATAGTAATTATTTTTTTTGATAACTTATTTATTTCGTCGCTATACATTAAACAAACCCATAACTTGTAAGTATTATTATTATTATAGCTGTATAAATTCCAGCAAGTAAATCATCACCAATGACTCCAATAAAACCTTTAATTTTTTCTATTTTATTTACTGGAAATACTTTACATATATCAAAAAACCTAAATAAAATAAAAGCTAGTAGAAAAGCTTTAAAATTAAATGGAATAAATGCAATTGCAATCCATTGTCCTAAAACTTCATCAATGACCACTTCCTGAGGATCTATACTTTTAGAGTATTTTAGATACTCTTCAACAGCAAAAAAACTTATTAATGTTAAAATAAAGAAGCATGATATAAAAATATTATGACCCAATATTTTGATTATAGAAGCCCCAGCTAAAAGCCCTCCAAATGAACCAATAGTACCTGGAAAATATTTTACTTTACCTAAAAAACCAAAAGTAACGAAAAGAGATATTAGGTTATTTTTATTCATTAATCGACTCTATTGAAACTATTGCCTGTGAAGCAATTCCATTTTTAAAATTTATAAAACCCTGATCTTCAGTTGAAGTGGCTTTAATATTTATTTTATCAACTTCAACTTCAAGCAAATTTGATAAACTTTTTTTTAATTTTGATTTTATAGGGTTAATTTTTGGATAATCACATATTAAATTTATGTCTAGATTAATAATTTCCGCATTATTCTTCTCAATATAATTCATTGCTTTATTTAAAAATAATATTGAATTTGCATTTTTGTATTTATCATTTGAAGCTGGAAAATGTGCACCTATGTCATTTTTACTTTTAGCGCCTAAAATAGCATCAGTTATTGAGTGAAGGAGAACATCTCCATCTGAGTGAGCTAATAATTTATATTTAGACTTTAATTTTACTCCTCCTAGTATTAATTCATTGCCTTCTGTAAAGGCATGAATATCAAATCCAATTCCAACAAGTTTTCTTTTCTTGCTTGAGATTATATCTTTAAAAAGCAATAGATCATCATATGTTGTTATTTTAAAATTTCTTTTAGAACCTTTTATAAGTTTAAAAGGCTTTTCTTTATCAATTAATAATGAAAGATTGTCGGTATATTTTTTATTACTTTTTCTATTTTCATAATGTAATTTAAATATTTGGTTAAGATCAAAGCCCTGAGGAGTCTGAAGTGAAATTATTTTATTTCTATTAATATGATTAAGTTTATTTTCATAACTAATTGATTTAATTGTATCTTCATTTTTTATATATGGACATGTAGCATTATATTTTTCTAAACTTTTAATACTTTGAATAATAATTTTTTTTGGAATAAATGGTCTTGCTGCATCATGAATTAAGACTTTTTGATTTGATTTATTTCCAAATTCATTTTTTAGGCTTTCCAGGCCTTTAAATGATGACTCTTCCCTTGTTTTCCCGCCTAAAATATACTTTCGTAAGTTCTTAATACCTCTAATATCTCTTTTATATTCTCTTAGATTATCCTTAGAAATGACTACTGTAATTGAAGAGATTTCTCTAATTTTAGTAATTTTTTTTAATAAGTATCTTAAAGGTGATATATTATTGAATTCAACATACTGCTTTGGTGAATTATTACTAACTTTTTTTGCTCTCTCGCCTTTACCGGCAGCTAATATTAAAAAATGGACCATAAAATTAGACTCAAAGTTAGTTTTTTAAAAGATATTTGCCTAATTAATAGGCATATAATATAGTTGCACAAAAAATAGGCAAATTTACATGAATATACAAACTGATACATACTATCAAATTGTAAACTCGATGACCTTTCCATTGGTTATTATAAACTTGCAGAAAAAAATTACCATTATAAATATTTCCGGTGAAGATTTTTTTAAAACAAGTTCTAAAATGGTGGTTGGAAAAGATATTAGAGATTTCATGCCATTCTCATCACCAATTATCAATTTAATTGATAAATGTATCGATGAAAATTCTGGATTTAATGAATATGGTCTAGATTTAAGTAACCCAAGAATTGGTCAAAAAAAAGCAATTAATGTTCAAATTACTCCTATTTCTGAAGATGAAATAATGATTCTTTTCATAGAAAATAATTTTGAAAAAGATTTTTTATCTGCAAATAAAAACTCTTCAGGAAAAACTATGTCCTATCTTGGTTCAATGCTTGCTCACGAGGTAAAAAATCCTCTTGCAGGAATTAGAGGAGCGGCCCAGCTTATTGAAAGAAAAGGCTTTGAAGATAAGAAATTAATAAATCTTATTTGTACTGAGGTTGATAGAATTAGGGGTCTTGTAGAAAACATTGAGGTTTTTGATAATGTTCCACTTGATAACTTAAATTCTTTAAATATTCATTCAGTTATTCGTCATACATGTGATGTATTAAAAAATTCTCAAAAAATTGATATAGATATTAGAGAGTATTTTGATCCATCTATTCCTCAGGTAATGGGTAATAAAGATCAATTAATTCAGGTTTTTTTAAATTTAATGACAAATTCATGTGAAGCAATTCAAAATAATCTTTTAGTAGATAAAAATTATAAAGGTTTTATAGAAATTTACACATCATATAGACATGGGTCGATTGTTAAGGGATTTTTTTCAGGCGAAAGGAAGAATCTACCCATTGAAATTAAAATTAAAGATAATGGATGTGGTATACCTGAACAATTTCAAAAAAATATTTTCGAACCATTTGTCTCTTCAAAACAATCTTCAAAGGGCGGTCTTGGTTTGGCAATGGTTGCTAAAATTATTAACGATCATGACGGTATTATTAATTTTGAAACAAATTCAGAAGGTACTATTTTCACAATAAATTTAGCATCAGTGGGGTAGGTGATGGCACAAAAAGTAGTTTTATTATTGGAGGATGATGAGTCAGTTCAATTAGTAACCTCAGATTTTTTATCAAGTGAGGGGTACATTGTTAAAACTTCAAAAACAATTAAGAAATTATGGAAAATGGTCGAGAGCGGCGAAGGTGATGTTCTTATTACTGATGTGATGCTTCCAGATGGTGAGTCTTTTGAAATAATTCCTCAGATTAAAGAGCTTAGGCCAAATCTTCCAATAATAGTGGTTAGCGCGAGAAATAACCTTCAAACAGCAATTTCCTCAGTTGAAAAAGGTGCATTTGAATATTTACCAAAACCATTTGATTTAAATGATTTAAGCAATCTTGTTTTAAAAGCTATTCAGACTAAACCTAAAGAAAAAGGTCAATCATTAATTAGAAAAAAAAATAATGACTTAATTATTGGTAGTTCTAAAATTATGCAGGAAATGTATAGGGTTATTGGTAGATTATCACAAAATGACCTTACAGTTACTATTTATGGTGAGAGTGGTACAGGAAAAGAACTTGTTGCCAAGGCTCTTCATATGTTTGGTAAAAGATCAGATAATCCTTTTATTGCTGTTAATATGGCCGCTATTCCAAAAGATTTGATCGAGAGTGAATTATTTGGTCATGAGAAAGGGTCTTTTACTGGAGCACACCAAAAGAGCGATGGAAAGTTTAAGCAGGCCGAAAAAGGAACACTTTTCTTAGATGAAATTGGTGATATGCCTTTGGATGCTCAAACTAGACTATTGCGAGTTTTACAAGAGGGTGAGTACACATCTGTAGGTGGAAAAGAAAAAATAGAGGTTGATGTTAGGATTATTGCTGCAACTAATAAGGATTTAAAAAAGTTAATAGATTTAGGTATTTTTAGAGAAGATCTTTACTATAGACTGAATGTTGTTCCTATAGACACACCGCCTTTAAGAGATAGAATTGAAGATTTACCTGAACTTATAGAACATTTTTTGATTAAAGCTGAGAAATCAGGGCTACCGCTTAAAAAGATTGATAATGACGCTATTGATAAAATGAAGTCTTATAAATGGCCGGGTAATGTTAGAGAGTTAGAAAATTTTATTTTGAGAATATCAGCTCTTTATTCTGAAGATTTACTGAATAAGGAAATTATTATATATGAGCTTGAACAATTGAGAGATGAAAGTAAAAATATAATTGAATTAAGCTTATCAAGTTTAATCGATCAGTATTTCGATAGAAATCGAGAAAAATTATTGAATGATAATAGTAAAAATATTTATCCAGCCATAATTGAAAAAGTAGAAAAATCAATAATTGAAAATATTTTAAACTTCACAAATGGAAATCAATTAAAAGCATCTGAAATTCTTGGTCTAAACAGAAATACATTAAGAAAAAAAATCGGTGACTTAAGCATTGATTTAAAGTTAAATGATAAGGAATAATTTATTTTTGAGGTTAAATTATGAAAAAAGGACCATTATCAGGTGTTAAAGTGATTGAATTTGCAGGAATAGGACCCGGACCATTTTGTGGAATGCTCCTATCAGATATGGGTGCAGATGTAGTAAGAATTGATAGAAATGATAAAGGTTCCTCAAAGCATGTAATTGAAGCGAGGGGAAAAAGATCAATAAAATTAAATTTAAAAGACTCAGATGACATTAAAGTTTGTTTAGAACTAATAAAGAAGTCAGATATTATTCAAGAAGGGTTTAGACCAGGAGTAATGGAGAGACTTGGTCTAGGACCAGAAGATTGTTTAAAAATTAACCCTAAGTTGGTTTATGGAAGAATGACCGGATGGGGGCAAATTGGCTCTTTATCTCAAGCTGCTGGACATGATATAAATTACATTGCGTTAACCGGAGCACTTCATTCAATTGGAAGAAAGAATGAGAAACCAGTTCCCCCTCTTAATTTAGTTGGTGATTTTGGGGGAGGTGCCTTGTACTTAGCTGTGGGTATAATAGCTGCTTTATTTGAGGCTCAAAAATCTGGAGAAGGTCAGGTTGTTGATTGTGCTATGACAGATGGTTCCGCATCATTAATGACAATGTTTTATGGTTTTTTAAGTTCAGGGATCTGGCAGGAAGAGAGAGGGGATAATTTATTAGACTCAGGAGCACATTTTTATAATGTATATGAAACAAAGGATAATAAATTTATTTCAATAGGGTCAATTGAACCTCAATTTTATTCTTTATTATTGGAAAAGCTCGAAATAGAAGATAAGGATTTCTTGGATCAAATGAACAAAAATCTATGGGATGATTTACAAATTAAACTAATTGAGGCTTTTAAGAAAAAAACTAGAGATGATTGGTGCTCAATAATGGAAGGAACTGATATCTGTTTTGCACCAGTTTTGAGTATGAAGGAAGCTCCAAATCATCCTCATAATAAAGCAAGAGAAACTTTTGTTGATTATGAGGGAGTTATTCAGCCAAATGTAGCACCAAGATTTTCAAGAACTCCCTCTCAAATTCAAGGTCCACCACCCTTAAATATTTCAAATGTTGAGGATATTTTATCAGACTGGGATTAATGAATTAATTAAAACTAATCACCTTTTTTAGGAAAAAATAAGACTCTTAGCCACGCAAAGAAGTTATTTTCTTTTAAATCTTCTTTTATAAGAAACTTCATTAACTTATTGTAATCATTGTTTAAAAATAAATCCTCTCTTTTTCTTATTTTTTTATTTTTATCAATCTCACCAATTTTTTTTGCAGGATTTCCTCCAAATATTTCATTGTCTGGAACATTTGAGGTAACAACTGAACCTAAACCTATTATAGAGTTCTTTCCAATCTTTACGCCTTTTGATATTTTAGATCCTTCTCCTATCCATGAATTTTCTTCTATAGTTATATTTTGACTTAATCCTGGGGTATTTACTCTATCATAAATTCCATGCCAATCTGAGTCTGATATATATACATTACTTGCTATCATAACATTTGATTTGATTATTATTTCTTTAGCTGAAATTATTCTTACACCAGGTGATATAAGAACATTATCACCAATTTTTATTACTCCATCGCAATTATTTTTATTCCATGAGCATAGTTGAGTAATTAAATTTTTTGATGTTCTAATATGTACATTTTCGCCAATAGAGATGTTGTTCCCATATACATCAATATTCCATGGTTTATTTACATCTAAATTTTTACCCACTCTCTTAAACTGAGGAATTAAGAAGTGCCTTGACCAGAATTTGTAGAAGTTTTCAACTAATAAACGAACAAAGTAGGGACGGTTATCTTTTTGCAAAATTATTAATGCATTCTTTCTTGTGACATAAGATAAGAACCATCTTTATATTCGCTAAAAAGTTCATCTACTTGAGGGTGTCTTACAGGGTCTTTATTTATATCATATAATAAATTTTGTTCAGAAACATAAGCAACATATTCCGTTACATCATTTTCCGCAAGCAAATGATAAAATGGTTGATCTTTTTTTGGTCTAATTTCTTCTGGTATTGATAACCACCATTCATCAGTATTATTAAAAGTTGGATCTACATCAAAAATAACACCTCTAAAAGATAAGAATTTATGTTTCACGATTTCGCCAATTTTAAATTTTGCATCACGTTCCATTATTTTACTCCATATTTTGAAGATAATAGTTAATTATCAATCTTCAAGATGTTTTTTAAAAATTTTATCAAAATTTTATAATATTAAAATATATAAATATAAAATAATTCGATTCTAATAATCTAATCATGAGGCAATCGAAAAATGAACAAATTTTTAGAAAGTCTGTATAATCATGAATATAATTTTGTTGCAATGGAAAGGGCATTGATTTCTAATCCAGATTGGGCAAAACTTGTTAGGAATGAAGAATATGAAAAAATTAAAATTTTTACATCAAAGGATTTAGAGGAATTAATATAAATGATTGCCAATCAAAGAGAGTTTATGCCTGAGGCTGGTAAAATTTTAAATAGAGTTCATCTAGAAATTAAAGAAGGATTCGTAAAGCATTCCTATGAACTTGATGGAAAATTTACAAATAGACGTAATTTTATTATGGGTGGGTTTATCTCAACTATGCTTGATGGATTATGTGGCCATGCTCTTCATACTGTACATGACAAGCATCACGTAACACTAGAGTTAAAAACAATATTTTTATCACCGGCTAAAAAAGGAAAATTCATCGGTGAGGGTAGGGTTGTTAAGGTCGGAAGAAGTGTAGGTTTTTCTGAGGCAAATATTTGGGATATTGACAGTAATGAAGTTGCTAGAGCTTCAGCTACTTTCAAAATTTTTAAATATTAGAAATCATTTTTTTCTTAATTTAAGTTTATATATTTTTCCAATGGCGGAGGGGGAGGGATTCGAACCCCCGAGACGGTTGCCCGCCTGCCGGTTTTCAAGACCGGTGCCTTCAACCACTCGGCCACCCCTCCGCAGGGTTTTCTAAACAGTATGTATTTATATTTTTCCCAAAAAGTCTAATAAAATTTTATTTACTTTATCTGGTGCTTCTTGTTGTGTCCAATGTCCAACATTCTCAATTATTTCTTTTTTTCTTAAATCTGTATAATTTTCACCAATAGACTCGAATAAATTTACATCAGGTATAAAGAAATTAACTGGATCTAAATCTCCAGTAATAAAACATGCTGGTTTAGTAATTTTATTTAATGATAAATCTTTTAATTCTTTCCAGTCTAAATCCATACATCTATAACGATTTAATGGACCAGTCATACCGCTATTTTCAAATTCTTTTACAAAATAATTAAGATCTCCTTGAGAAAGCCAGTTTGGTAAATTTTCAGGAATATCCTCATTTTCAAGAAAAGATGAATTTTTATCTTTTTTCTTAGAACTTCCCTCAGATAATAACTTTATCCTTTTTTTCATACCAACAAAATCAGAGTTACAATAAATTTGTTTTAATGATTTGTTTAAATCAAACTCAAGCTCTTTTTCAGCCACACCATATTTTTGGAAATACAAGATATAAAAAAAATCATTTTTATATAATTGTTTGAATATTTCTGTTGGCGGTATATTAATAAAAGGATTAAATGGTACAGATAATCCTGAAACAGAATTTATTCTCTCTGGGTATAGCAAAGAAGTGTAACAACTAATAGGAGCTCCCCAATCGTGGCCAATAATATGGGCATTTTCTTCATTTAAAAAATCTAAAATACCAATAAGGTCTTTTGTAATTTCTTTTAAAGTATATTTTTCAACTTCTTTTGGATTGCTTGATCTGCCATATCCTCGAATATCAGGTATTATTACTTTATAACCTGCTTTTTTAAATGGCTCTATTTGGTTTCTCCAGCTATACCAGCTTTCTGGCCAGCCATGAACGAAAATAACTGGTTTACCATCACCCTCAACAAGGGTATTGATTTCAATTTCATTTATTTTTACTTGCTCGAAATTTCTTTGCATAAATCCTCCTAGAAATAATATTCTAATTATTCTGATAGTTTTGTGAATAGCGAATCTTGATATCATAAAAAAATGTGCAATTTGAAATTTTTACCTATAGTATTTTTTTTAATTATCTCCTCTTGCTCACCTAATACTAGTTATTATCCTCATAAAAAATCTCCTTTTTCAGGCGGGGAATATAAAATTGGAAAACCATATCAAATCGAGGGTAGAACATTTTATCCAGAAGAAAGTTTTGATTATAAAGAGAGAGGGGTTGCTTCATGGTATGGACCAAACTTTCATAAAAAAAAGACAGCAAATGGAGAGGTTTTTGATATGAATTTACTCACAGCTGCACATAAAACTTTACAATTACCGTCACTCGTTAGAGTCACAAATATTGAAAATAATAGGTCATTAATTCTTAGAGTTAATGATAGAGGACCTTTTGTAAAAAATAGAATTATTGATGTTTCAAAAAAAGCTGCATCTATTCTTGGCTTTCAAAAAAAAGGTACAGCCAATGTTATTGTTGAATATTATGGTAGGGCTAAAATTTATGATAAAAATGGAAAAATTGTTAAACAAAAACTTACAAAAAATATTAAAAATGATAAGGGATTTTATTTTGTAAGAATAGGTATTTTTTCTGATGTTAATAATATAGATAACATTATATCTCAGGTTAAAAATCTAGCTAAAATTAGAATTGATAAAAGTCAATTGGGACACAAAGTGTTATTGGGTCCATTTGTTAATAAAAATTATACCGAACGTGTTTTGAATATAATTAAAGAAAATGGTTTTGAAGATGCAATTATCGAAAAAATTAAATGATTTTGTAAAAAAAATAATTTTTTTAAAATCAAAAATACTAATTATTAGTGTTTTCTTTTTTTACTCAACCCCAGCTTATTCTTTTATTTCAGATGCTAAATATGCGCTTTTAGTTGACTATGAAACTAACCAAATATTATATGAAAAAAATTCTAGAAAAAAAATTTATCCTGCCTCAATGTCAAAATTAATGACTTTATATGTCCTATTCGATTATATAGAAAATAATATCATTTCATTAGATGATAAAATTTTTATTTCTGAAAATGCTTGGAGAAAAGGAGGTGCAATTTCAGATTCCTCTACAATGTTTGCAGAAGTCTCTTCTTATATATCAGTAGAGAATATTATTAGAGGTATAGTAATTCACTCTGGAAATGATGCATGTATTGCTATCTCTGAAGCAATTTCTGGATCAGAGGAAATATTTTCTAATGAAATGAATTTTTATGCAAAAAAACTCGGTATGATTGATACAAATTATACCAATTCCACAGGCCTTCATGATAGCAATCATTTTTCTACCCCCTATGATATGACTCTTCTTGCGAAATCATTAATAAGGGATTTTCCAAATTTCTATCATTATTTTTCAGAGAAAGAATTTACATGGAATGGTATTTTTCAGCCTAATAGAAATAATTTATTAGGCAGTGATTTGAGTGTTGATGGATTAAAAACTGGAAAAACAAGTGAGTCCGGATACAGTATGATTATTTCTTCTAATAAAGATAATATTAGACTTATTGGAATAGTTGGTGGTTTACCCTCAAGAGATAACAGAACAATTGAGATGAGAAAGCTAATAAATTATGGTCAAAGGAATTTTATGAAATACAACTTATTTAATAAAAATGATGTTCTCGACAAAGTCGATATATGGGAGGGAAAGAAAAGTAAATTAAATATATTAACATCAGAAAATATAAGCTTATTATTAAATATAAGAACTAAAAGAAATTTAAATGCAAAATATTCTTTCAATCAACCAATTATTGCCCCAATTAAAAAAGGTCAAATAATTGGAGAATTAACTGTATATAATGATGAAAAGGAAATTGTAAACTCAAGCCTTATTTCGGGAGAAAATATTGAGAGAAGTAATTTTTTTGGAAGGATTTTACAAAAAATTAGGTATTTAATTAATTAATTATGACTGGTCGTTTTATTACATTTGAAGGCGGTGAAGGCTCAGGAAAATCATCGCAAATAAATCTTTTAAAATCCAAACTAATGGATAGAGGGATAGAAATTATTTGTACTCGTGAACCAGGTGGAACTCCTTCAGCTGAGATTTTAAGGGAGTTGGTAACTACTGGAGAAGTAAATAAGTGGGAACCCATGACCGAGGCTTTATTAATGTTTGCATCAAGATATGAGCATACTAAAAATTTGATAACTCCCTCACTTAAAAAAGGTAATTGGGTGATATGTGATAGATATTATCATTCTACTTACGCCTACCAAGGTATAGGTCATGGACTAGGCATTGAGGCAATGAAGATGCTCAAAAAGATAACAATAGGTGAAATTGAACCAGATTTAGTATTCTTTTTAGATATCGATCCTTTAGAAGGAATAAAGAGAACACAGAGCAGGGATACAAATGAAGATAGATTTGAAAATATGGACATTAGTTTTCATGAAAAACTTAGGGAGGCTTTTTTAGATTTTTCTAAAACTAATCTTGAGAATTATATAATTATTGATGCTAGTCAAGAAATTGACAAAATATCAGATATTATTTTTGAAGAAATCAAAAAGAGATTTAAAATCTAAAATGGATATTAACAGAGAAGATATTGTATTACCCCGAAAAAATTATTCTATTAGAGGTCATAAAGAAAATATTAATTTTCTTATAAATTCGTTTTTAAATAACTCACTTCACCATGCTTATATTTTTTCAGGTAACAAAGGTATTGGAAAAGCTACTCTTGCATATTTATTATCTAGAAAAATACTATCCGATAATAAAACAAAAAAATTAGAAGTTTTTGATTATAAAGTTAGCAAACTTATAGAGGCCAATTCTCATCCAGATTTATTAGTAATAGAGCCAGAAGATAATGATAAAAAATCTTTTATTTCAGTTGATCAAATTAGAAAGTGCTCTCAATTCTTTATGCAAACCTCTTCAATGAGTAAATGGAGAGTTTGTATAATAGACTCATTAGACTTGATGGATATTTCTTCAACAAATGCAATTTTAAAAATTTTAGAGGAACCACCTTCAAATTGCCTTTTTTTAATAATTTCGCACAATATTAATAGGGTTTTGGATACTATTAGATCTAGGTGTTTAGAGTTAAAATTTAAAAATTTAAATGATGAAATAATCATTGAGAGAATTAAATTTTTAAAACCTGATATTTTAAAAAATGAATTAGATAATTTTATTGTTAATGCTAATGGGAGTATTGGAAATTTGGAAAATTTAATTCATTCGGACTCATTAAGAATATCGGATGAAATCAATAATATTTTTAATAGAGGGGAGCTCAATGAGGATATTTATGAATTTTCAGATTTTATTTTAAAAGACACCGAGGGTTTAAATAAATTTGATATTTTTACAGATATTTTAATTTCAAAAATTAATTCATATATCAAAAAAAGGGCATCTTATAGTAATGATTTTAAAGACTGTAATGAAAAAGTTTTTAAAATAAGGGATAGTATTTTAGATTTGATTAGCCAAGAGAGAGTTTATAAATTAAATAAAAAACAAACAATTCTGAGTATTATTTCAAATTTGGATAAAATAATAAAATTACAATAGCTTTAAAATGGAAAATTTTTATATAAGTACTGCAATATCATATACAAATGGACCTCCACACATGGGCCATGCATACGAGGTGATTGCAGCAGATGTAATCGCTAGATTTAATAGATTAAATGGAAAAAGAGTTTTTTTTCTTACTGGTACTGATGAACACGGTCTTAAAGTTCAACAAAAAGCAGAAGCCTTAAAAATTAAACCAGAGGAACTTGCCTATGATATGTCTCAAACATTTATAAAAATGTCTAAAGAACTTAATTGCTCGAATGATGATTTTATTAGAACATCAGAGGAAAGGCATAAAAAAGCTGTAAATGATATTTGGCTGAAAATGGAAGAAAATGGAGACATATATCTCGGAGAATACTCTGGTTGGTATTCAGTTGTTGATGAGGCTTTTTATCAAGAAAGTGAACTCAAAAAAAATGAAAAAGATGAATACATTTCACCAAACAATAATAATGTTGAATGGGTTGACGAGAAAAGTTATTTTTTTAAATTGTCAAATTATGAAGATAAGTTATTAGATTTATATAAAAAAAATGAGGACTTTATTCAACCAAGGAGCAGATTAAACGAGATTAGGAATTTCGTTAAAAATGGTTTGAATGATATTTCAATCTCTAGAAAGGGTTTGGAATGGGGTATTAAAGTTCCAAATGACTCAGAACACTCTATTTATGTTTGGGTTGACGCTCTCACAAATTATATTTCCGCATTGAATTGGCCAGATGAAAAATGTGATAAGTTTAAAAGTTTCTGGCCTGCTGATATTCATTTAATTGGGAAAGATATAACACGTTTTCATGCTGTTTATTGGCCAGCATTCTTATTCTCTGCTGGCATAGAAATTCCAAAAAAAGTATTTGCCCATGGTTTTATTCTTAATAAAGGTGAAAAAATGTCGAAAAGCTTGGGTAATATTGAGGATCCAATGGAATTAATAAATTCATTTGGTGTTGATCAATTAAGATATTTTTTAATGAGAGAAACTATTTTTGGAAATGATGGAAATTATAGTGATGAACTTTTGATTAATAGAGTAAATTCTGACTTATCTAATGATTTAGGAAATTTATCCCAGAGATGCCTTAGCATGGTTAATAAGCATTGTAATAGTAAAGTTCCTGAGAAAAATTCATTAAAGATTGTTGATCAAGAGCTTTTGGATTTACTTGAAATTAAAGTTAATGATATTTTAGAAATGATGGATAATTATCAAATAAATTCTTACATTGAAGAGGTGTTTAATATTGTATCTTTAACTAATAAATACTTTTCTGATCAAAAACCTTGGGAACTCAAGAATAATGATTTGATGAGAATGAATTCAGTACTTTGGGTAACTGTAGAAATGATAAGGAAAATTTCTATTATGCTTCAACCTGTTATGCCTGAATCCTGCAAAAGATTATTAGATATTTTATGCGTTAAAGATGATCAAAGAACATTTGATTTTATTGAAGATAAATTTTCTCTAATTTCCGGAAAATCTATTAAAGAACCAGTGATTATATTCCCAAAAATTAAATATAAAAAATAGAACTAATTAGTGACATCGATATCAAATAGTTGTATTAAAGCAACTATATTTATTAGAGAAGAGGCGTTTATGGATAAATTTCTTGTTATTGATCTGGATATGGATATTAGGACTGCCAGGTCTCATTTTGAAAAAAAATATATACTTGCCCAAATAAAAAAGTTTAACGGTAATATTTCAAAAACTGCTAATTTTATTGGTATGGACAGAACTGCTCTCCATAGAAAAATGAAAGATTTAAATATTATGCCTAATGAACGTTTTAGAAACATTATTGGGTATTAACCTCTGAGAAAATTATGCAAATATTGATATGTGGAGCGGGAAAAAGCGGGGCATCTATTGCTGAGAAATTATCTTTATTGGGTAATGAAGTCACAATAATCGACTCTTCTTCAGAGTTAGTTAGAAAGTTAACAAATAAACTGGATATAAGAGGTATCGTGGGTCATGGTGCACATCCTGATATTTTAGAAAAGGCTGGCGCTAAAGATGCAGATATGATGATCGCTATAACATCCTCTGACGAAGTAAATATGCTTGCCTGCCAGATAGGTCACTCAATTTTTGAAGTACCAAAAAGAATTGCTAGAATAAGAGACAAATCATATTTAGATCCTTCTCACCAAGATTTATTTACAAGTGATAAATTACCAGTCAGTGTAATTATTTCACCTGAAAATGAAGTAGCAAAAAATGTATTAAGGAGACTTGAAATACCAGGAGCAATTGAGAATATTCCTTTTATAGATGGAGCTTTAAAGTTTCTCGGTATTAAAATTGAAAAAGACTGTCCAATTATTGAGACTGAAATTTCGGATTTAACAAATTTGTTTCCTGATTTAAAAACAGTTATTGTTGGTTTGCAAAGGGGCGAGGAAATGATTATCCCAAAATCTAATGATAAACTAGTAATTGGAGATATTGCATATCTTGTTTGTCCATCAGAGCTATCAAGAAGAACTGTTTCTATTTTTGGTCATCCTGAAAAAGAAGCAAGAAAAGTTGTTTTAGTGGGCGGGGGTTCAGTTGGTAGTGAGGTAGCATCATTAATTGATACAATGGCCGATAAAATTAAATTAACTGTAATAGACAACAATAAAGATAATGCCTCGACATTATCTGACAAATTCAGTGATATTACCGTTTTAAATGGATCAGGTATTGATAGAGAGATTTTACATGAAGCCGATATAGAAAATACTGAAACTTTAGTATCTTTAACTGATAGTGATGAGGTCAATTTTCTTTCTGCAGCTTTTTCTTCAAGCGAAGGATGTAAAAAATCTCTTGCTCTTTTAAATACATCAGATTTTCAGTCATTAATTATTTCATTGGGGATTGGAGAGTTCATTGATCCAAAAGCAATAACAATTTCATCAATTTTAAGGCATGTTAGAAAGGGTCACATTAAAAGACTCTATTCTCTAATAAATGGAAATGCAGAAGTGATTGAGGGTGAGGTATCATCTTCCTCAGAACTAATTGGACCAACAATTGAAGAATTAAAGTTAGATTCAGGATTACGAATAGGGGGAATAATTAGAAAAGAAAAGTTTATAATGCCAACAGGGGACACGTTAATAAAGGAGGGTGATAATATAGTAATTTTTTCAAAACCACATTGTATCCATTTAGTTGAGCAATTTTTTAGAATAAGTCCTGATTATTATTAACTTTTGGGGTTGCAAAAAATAAGTAAATCATATTAATTTATTTATATTTAATTTTGTCTAGGTGAGGGGTCCTATCAAAATTTTAACATAAACACGAGAGAGATATAATGTTAAAAAAAGCCATGGAAACCCCTGAAAAAAATTCTTTAAATGACATTGAGACAGATTTTGTAAATCATGCTATCGAAAAATCAAAAGAATTAACTATTTTTCTTGTCAATGGAATTAAACTGGAAGGAACTATTATAGCAATGGGAAGTAATAGTTTTTTATTAAAGAGAGATGATAATATTCAGTTAGTTTATAAACATTCAATTTCTACAATTTTACCATTGGACTCAACAAACTTTATTGATTAATTTTTTCTTCTTTTTTTATTTTCATCCAATTTTCTTCTATTTCTCTTAATGTATATTTCTTATTGCTTTGATTATCAAAAACATGAGGATTTCTTCTAATCATTTTTCTATTAATTGATTTTATTACATCATTAATACTAAATTTTCCCTCTTCGGATTTAATTTGTGAATGAAATATTACTTGAAATAGAAGATCACCTAACTCTTCACATATATCAGAGTTATCACCTTCTTTAATTGCCTCGAAAACTTCCTCTGCTTCCTCTAAAGAATATTTGGCTATAGATTCAGATGTTTGTGAATTGCACCAGAGACAACCTTCTTCTTTATCTCTTAATTTTTCCGCAATTTTAATTAAATCTAAAAAATTATCACTTACTTCATTCTTTTTTTTCATTGAAATACTGCCATTTTGTTTCTTTGTAATAAAAATGTCATATTTTTGACATATTTAAGTATTCATATGCTAAGTTATTGAAAATTATAGATATTAATTTCTTTTTTGATGGAGAAATTTTCATAAATATATTTTATTAAATGGTGATCAAATGTCAAAACTTTTAAAAAGATGTCTTTTAGTTTCTACAGCTATTTTTTCAGTTTTTTCCTTGAGTAATTTATCTTTAAAAGCTCAAGAGACAAATGAAAATATTAGTCCTGTAGAAGAAATTATTGTAACTGGTTCAAGAATTAAAGGTATTAATCCAGATAGCTTTGCACCTGTTGGCATTATTAGTCAGGAAGATATTCTTCTATCAGGAAAAATTTCAATAGGTGAAATTCTTCTTGAGCTTCCAGGTCAAGGATCTGGTATAAACAGAAATTATAACAATGGTGGTGATGGATCTGTAAAAGTTGATTTTAGAAACCTTTCTTCATCAAGAACACTTGTCTTAGTCGATGGGCGTAGATGGGTAAATGGTGGTGAGGGTGCAAATGCTGCGGTTGATTTAAATACAATCCCAACTTCATCTATTGAACGTGTAGAGGTTTTAAAAGATGGTGCCTCTGCTGTTTACGGATCTGATGCTATTGCAGCTGTTGTAAATATTATTACCAAAGATAATTTTGATGGTTTAAACGCATCTTTTCAAAGAGGTGAATACTTTGATGGTGGCGGTATGGCTGATAGCTATGATTTATCTCTAGGGGTAAAATCTGATAAAGGCTCTATTTTATTGGGGGCTTCCTATGTGGATATTAAAGCACTCGGTAATGGTGATAGACCACAAACAGCTGCTAGACCAAGTTTTGGTGGATCTTCAGGAACTCCTCAAGGTCGTTTAGCATATGGTGGTGTTGTAGGTGATTGCTCTAATTTTACGCCGTCAGAAGGTACAAATGGATCAAGTCCCTCAGATTTCAGATGCTGGACTAGCCCTGATGATAGGTTTAATTACAATCCTTATAATTATGTTGAAACACCAAATGAAAGAAAGAATTTTTATGCAAAAGGTAGGTATTCAGTTACTGAAAATACTGATGTAACTCTTTTTGGTGTATATCAAAATAGAATTTCTGATCAATTATTAGCTCCTATGCCACTATTTTATGGATTTGGTGATTTTGGTGGTAGTGAAGGTATTTCAAGAAATAACCCCTATAATCCTTTTGGAATAGAATTTTGTGATTTAAACGGCGAGTCTGTTGAGGGTAAGACATGTAACGATGCGAATTATCCTGGTGGATATGCAAATGGTTGGTTTGGTAGAAGATTGCTTGAGGCCGGTGAAAGAAACTTCATTCAGGATACTGAAACTTACAGAGTTGCTCTTGGTGTAGAGTCCAGCATTGGCAAATGGGACATTGATGCTTATTTAATTTGGGCTCAAAATAAAAATACAACAACTACCTACGGATTATTAAATACAGGAAATATTAAAAAAGGTCTTAGTGGAGACGATTGTAAAGGTGATTGTGTCCCATTAAACGTTTTTGGTGGACAGGGTTCTGACGGATCTTATCTCGGTGAAGGTTTGTGGGATGGCTCAGGAACAATTACACAAGAAATGGTTGATTATATTACTTTCATTGCTCATGACACTGGTATGAATGAAATGAAAAATTATGGTTTTGATGTAAGCGGAACGATTATGGAATTACCCTTTGGCCCATTAGGACTAGCATTTGGTATCGAACATAGAAAAGAAGAGGGTAAGTATGATCCTGATGCATTTATTGCTGCAGGTCTATCTTCAGGTAATGCCTCAAGCCCTGTTGCTGGTGAATTTGAGGTTGATGAAGGTTATATTGAATTAGCCGTTCCTGTTACAGAAACAATTGACCTTAGTCTTGCAGTTCGTCATTCTGATTACTCAAGTTTTGGTACAACTACAAATGCTAAATATGGTGCAACATGGTCTCCTAATGAGATAGTAACTTTTAGAGCAACTTTTGCTGAAGGCTTTAGGGCTCCATCTATTGGTACCCTTTATGGTGGACAATTGGATTCTTATCCAGATCTTCAGGATCCATGCGATGCTCTATCTGATAATTTTACAGGAAATGCAGATGGATCTCAACTTGGTCAATGTGCTAACGATGGTGTTCCAACTGGTTTTACTCAGCCAAATACTCAAATAAGAATTACTCAGGGAGGAAATCCTGATATTCAACCTGAAGAGTCAGAAGGAATAAACTTTGGTGTTATTATAAAGCCAATTGAAGGTTTGTCTATTTATGCAGATTATTATGAAGTTGAAATAACAAATACTATTTCTTCTATTGGAGCACAACTTATATTAAATGGTTGTTATCAAGAAAATAATCAAAGATATTGTTCTTTAATTGATAGAAATTCTACTGGCTTTATTACAGACCTTAGAGATTTATCAAATAATATTGGACTAGCAGAAACATCTGGCGCTGAACTTTCTGTGATTTATGAATGGGATGATAAATATGGTTCTTGGATTTTCTCATCTGAAATAGCTTTCTTAGATACTTTTGATGTTACTCGTGCTGACGGTTCAGTTGAACATAGGGCAGGGACTGTTAACGGAAGTGATAGAGACCAATATAAAGAGGTAAAAGGAAATCTAGGAATAATATGGTCAGATAATTCATGGAGCGCTTCATTATCTGCTCAATATCATGGAGAAGTAGACGGTATTGCCTCAGCTTACCCAAAAACTCTTAGTGATGGATCCGCCGCCATAGGTGATGCTGTTACTAAGTTAGATGCAACTTGGTATCTTGATGGTCAGGTTTCTTATAACTTTGATGAATTTAGCACAAGAGTTACTCTAGGTGTCGATAATTTACTAGATGAAGATCCTCCATTATTTACTGATAGTTTTGCCAATGACTTTGATCCTTCATATAGAACATGGGGATCACAATTTTGGTATGCTAGAGTTTCATCAAGATTTTAGTTTTTTTAGTTAGCCTCTTTAGTTTAAGTTTTATCTAAAGAGGCTATCTTCTTCTTAAATATCTTGACGCATGAAATGATGATGGATTTTCAATCCATCCTTCAATGTCTTCTTGAACAAGATGCCTGCTTATTCCAAATAATATAGGGGCAAGTGGCATATCATTCATGAGTAATATTTCGGCTTGTTTTAAAATTTTTGCTCTTTCTGAAATATCAATTTCATTTTTTGCTTTTGACATTAGATTATCAAAAATTTTATTTGAATATTTTCCATAATTAAGTCCACTAGATGATGTTTCGAATAAGAATAGAAAATTTGAAGCGTCATTAAAATCAGCTATCCAGCCAGCATCTCCAACCTGAAAATCTCCTGTTCTAAGATAATTGTATAAAACTTTTGGCTCAGATGCCTCAAGATTAACTGATATATTTGCTTTGCTAAGCATTGATTGAATAGCAACCATATGTTTTTTTTGATCGCCTCCACTTCTATATTTAAGGGTAAATTTAAGAGGATTATTTTTTGAATAACCTTTATTTGAAAGAATATCTTTTGCTATATTATATCTTTCGTCTTGCGATAAGTTTTCCTCTTTAATTATATTTGAGAATTCGTAATTAGCTATTCCTTTTGGAACTAATGACCAAGCAATTGTTTCATTAAAATTTCTTATTTTATTAACAATTACATCTCTATCTATTGATAAAGATACCGCTTTTCTAATTTCTTTATCATTAAAAGGTATTTTTTCAGAATTAAATACTAAGTATGAAATTACCCTAATATTGTCATGTTTAATATTTTTAGGCATATTTTTTTTTAGCCATTGAGACTTATTTTCAGGATATCCATTGTTTGTATCTAACTCACCGGCTCTAAATTTTCTTAAAGCAGCCTCATTATCATCAATTGGATAAAAAATAACTTCATTAAACCAAACATTTTCGTTGTCATAAAAAAAACTATTTCTTTTTAGGTGAATGTTATCATGAGGCCTCCAATTAAATAATTTATAAGGGCCATTAGTTTCTATGTTCTTAGGCTTAATCCACTCTTTTCCAAATTTATTCAAAATATGTCTTGGAACAGGGTATGTTGTATAATGAGTTAAGAGTTCTATGAGGTATGGAGCAGGATAATTTAAAACTATCTCTAATTCATAATCATTTATTGCTCTTACCCCTAAAGAATTTACACTTAATTTTCCTGTATTAACTTCTTTAGCATTTTTAATTAAATACAATAGTGATGCATATTGAGATGCCGTATTAGGATTCATGACTCTTCTAAATCCCTCAACATAGTCATGAGCAGTTACGTTTATACCATCGGACCAAAAATGATCTTCTCTTAGGTAAAAATTATATACAATACCATCGGTAGATTTCTTATAATTTATCGCAGAGCCATTTACTGGTTCTCCATATTCATTTTTAGTATAAAGACCAATAAAAAGGTCATTAATAACATTTCCTTCCCAAGAACCTGAAGCTAGATGAGGGTCTAGAGTATCTGGTTCTGCTCCATTACCTCTAAACAAAGTTTTATTGCTTTCAGCATATAAACTAGTTGAGGAAACAATTGTTAATAATAAAATAAAAATAAAATTTTTTAGTTTTTTTAATTTTTTGATCATTTATTTTCCTTGTCTAATTAAATAGTTATTTTTCTAAGCTAATTGTCAAAGAAATAACTATTAATTTTATTTAGTTATTATTTCTCAGTCTTTTTAAAAAAGTTTTTTCAATTGATGTGGCTATTAATAAAGCTGATAAAGCCAATGAAATTGATATAATTCCTAACCTTATAATTTCTGTATTGTTATCCGAGGTTTCGATTAACAACCAAAGTGCTAATGGTAAAGTCTGTGTTTCTCCAGGTATATTTCCTACAAAAGCTATTGTTGCTCCAAATTCACCAATTGATCTAGCAAAAGATAAAACAAAACCAGCTAATATACCTGGATATGCAAGTGGAAGAGTAATTGTAAAGAATATTTTGATATTTGAAGAACCAAGTGTTTTTGCAGCAAATTCTAATTGATTATCCTGAGCTTCAATTAGAACTCTAATTGGTCTAACAAGAAGTGGAAATGACATTATGGAGCATGCAAGCGCAGCTCCAATCCATGAAAAAGAAAAGTTTAAACCAAAATTTCTATAAAAGAAATTTCCTAGTAAAGACTCATTACCAAAACTAACTAAAAGTATATAACCAATTCCAATAGGTGGTATAACTAATGGTAAGTGAACTAATGCATCGATTATTGTTTTACCAAAAAAATTTTTCTTGGCTAAAATCCAAGCAATAAAAATTCCAGGTATTAATATAAACATAGTCGATGCTAGACCAATTTTAATACTTAATAGCAATGCGTTTAATTCAAAATCTGTCAATAATTTTCCTCTGAATAAATTGACTCAAAACCATAGTTTTTAATTATATTTTGGGCTTTGCGACTCTCCAGCCAATTTATAAAATTTAAACCAATATTTTTAGAATTTTTATTAATTTTTGCAGCCCAGTAGGTTGGTTGTTCATATTTAATTTTTCTATAATCAATATTGGAGAGTATTTTTACTTTTGGCGATAGAAGTGCATCAGATAAATATGATATACCAATATTTACTTCACCTTGTGAAATAAATTTTAAATTTGATTGAGCAGATGAAGTAAAAACTAATTTTTCCTGAATTAGCGGCCATACACCTAAGGAAATCATAGCCTGTTTTGAATAAATTCCTAAAGGAACAGAAGATGGGTGAGGTATAGAAAATCTTGATAATCTAATTTGTTCAATTAAATTATCTCTAAAATTTAATGAATTTATATTTAGATCAATACCTTTATTAATTCCTGTAATGAAAACTAAAGAGTTTTTAGCGATTTTGGTAATTGAATTTTTTTCAATTAGATTTTTATCAATCATCCATTTAAGCCATGAGTAATTAGCAGTAATAATCACGTCTGACTTTTGCCCTCTTTCTATTTGTCTTGCCAGCAAAGATGTGGAGCTGGAAATGATTACTACTTTTTTATTGCTTGTTTTTTCCCACTCTCTAGCTAATTCATGACTTACATTGTAAAGACTTGAAGCAACTGAAACGGTCAAATTCTCACTCCCGTGAGCATTATTTAAATAAAAAAATGTTACAAAAAATGTAATTATTGTTTTTTTCATCATTTAGTTCACCGAATAAACTATTTTTTTGGTTTCTTCTGCAAATATCTTGAATCCATATCTTTTATAGAAAGGCAGGGCTCTGTCATGATCAAGAGAGTTTGTTTGTAAAATAATTTTATCTATACCTAGTTCATATATTCTTGTGATTGCATTATTCATTAATTCAAGCCCAAAACCTTTTGCAATATACTCATCAATTAAACCAAAATGAACAATTCTAACTTCTTTTTTTTTTAAATAATCATTTCTATAATCTAGCTCAAAAAAACCAATATTTTTTTGTTTTTTTTGCATCAAATGAATTTCAACTTTTGGATTATGAATAATTTTCCTTAATTCGTTATCTTTTATATTGAGTCTTCCAAGCCAATTATATTTTCTACCAACTTCACCATAGATTTTTTTATATTCAACCAAACTAATATATTTTTTATGCAGAATTTTGTAATTATTTTTTTTTGGTATTCTTTTTATCGAACCTTTATATTCAAGCCAATTTATATTTATAGATTTTGATTTCATAATAATCTTAATAACGTTATAAATTTAATATATAATAAAGTTTGAATTTTTTTTTAAAACAAAAAAAGAGAATTTTATGTCTTTATTTTTTATTGGATTTGGTGGATTTTTTGGAGCTATTTCAAGATACCTAGTTGGTGTTTTTATAAATAATATTGGATTAAATACAAATATTTCTACTTTACTAGTAAATATTATTGGATCATTTTTTATGGGTTTGCTGTTTTATATATTTTCAACAAATTCATCCGATTTTTATAAAATGTTTTTTGTTGTTGGTTTTTTAGGAAGCTTTACTACATTCTCTGCATTTTCCCTTGATGCCATGAACTTATTTTTGGCAAGCCAATATATAAATTTTTTAATTTATATAATTTTATCAGTTGTATTGTCGATTTTGTTTATTTTTTTAGGCTTTGTTTCTGCTAAATTTATTTATTAATGAAAAATTTTACTGAACATAAAATTGATCACGATTTTTCAAATACGAGAATTGATAGGTGGTTTCGTCAGTATTTTGAAGGTCTTTCACATAATAATTTAGAAAAGTACCTCAGAAAAGGCTTTATTAGGGTTAATGAAAAAAAGATAAGATCAAGTTATAGATTAAATAAAGGTGACATAATTAAAACATCTGTTTTTATTAATAATTTTCTTTCCAATGATAGAAAAATTAAAAAAATTTATGGATCAGAAGATTTTATAAAAAAAAATACTTTACACATTGATAATGATCTTTTGGTAATCAATAAACCTTTTAATTTAGCTGTTCAGGGAGGGACAGGTATAAAAAGAAATCTTGACGATCTTTTGATCTCAGCTTTTTTAGGTAAAAAAATAACCCCTAGGCTTGTTCACAGGTTAGATAAAGAGACATCTGGTGTTATGCTTATAGCTCTAAATAGAAAAATGGCATCTCATTTATCTAATTTATTTAAAACCAAAAATGTTCAAAAAACATATTGGGCTATTACTGAAGGAGAACCAGAAAAAACAACTGGAGAAATTAATATAAATATTACTGACGATGAAAAGAAGCAAAGACAAAAATCATTAACTAAATATAATAAAGTATTGAAAATTAATGATAATATTTCCTGGATAGCATTTAGACCGATTACTGGTAGGACTCACCAAATAAGAAAACATGCATCAATGTCAAATTTTCCCATAGTTGGAGATAAAAAGTATGGAAATAAAAATAATAAAATTATAAAATTTAATAAATTACATCTTCATAGTCATAGTGTTGACTTTAAAGGCTTAAATGGCGACATATTACATTTTGAAGCTCCACTTCCTGATCATATGATGGAAACCTGGGTTAAATATAATTTGCCATTAAAGCCGGATAATGATTTTTTTATCGGTGATTGAGGGGTCTAATGGAAGATATTATTAAAGAATTAGAAGCTAGAAGGTTAAACGCAAAACTTGGTGGTGGTCAAAAGAGAATTGACTCTCAACATAAAAAAGGAAAGCTTACTGCGCGTGAGAGAATATCGCTTCTTTTAGATGAAGACTCTTTTGAAGAATACGACATGTTTGTTGAGCATGATTCACATGAATTTGACATGCAAAATCAAAAAATACCTGGTGATGGTGTTGTTATAGGATCTGGTTTAATAAATGGCCGTACTGTATTTGTCTATGTGAAAGATTTTACTGTTTTTGGGGGTTCACTCTCACTAGCTCATTCAAAAAAAATTAATAAAATTCAAGATATGGCTCTAAAAAATAATGCTCCACTAATTGGTGTTTTAGATGCGGGTGGAGCAAGGATTCAAGAAGGTATAGACTCATTAGGTGGTTATGCAGAGGTATTTCAGAGAAATGTTTTAGCCTCTGGGGTAATACCACAGATTTCAATAATTATGGGTCCATGTGCAGGCGGTGATGTTTATTCACCTGCACTAACTGATTTTATTTTTATGGTAAAAGATACTTCTTATATGTTTGTTACAGGACCTGATGTAGTTAAAACAGTTACTAATGAAGAAGTAACCTCTGAACAGCTTGGTGGGTCTGAAATTCATACAACAGTTTCTTCGGTGGCAGATGGAGCCTATGAAAACGATTTGGAGGCAATGGAGCAAATTAGAGATTTAATTGATTTTCTGCCGTCAAGCAATATTAATGATGCACCAATTAAAAAAACAGAAGATCCAATTGATAGAGTGGAGGATAGTCTAGATACTCTTGTGCCTGATAATTCAAATACTCCCTATGATATTAAAGAGCTAGTTTTAAAAGTAATTGATGAGGGTGATTTTTTTGAAATTCAAGAAAAATTTGCACAAAATATTGTTACAGGTTTTGGAAGATTTAATGGTTTTACAGCTGGTATTATAGGTAATCAGCCACTTCATTTAGCAGGGGTTCTTGATTCTGATGCAAGTAGAAAAGCAGCAAGATTTGTTAGATTTTGTGATGCTTTCTCAATTCCTTTAGTTACTTTTGTTGATGTTCCTGGATTCTTACCTGGAACATCTCAGGAGTATGGTGGTTTAATAAAAAATGGTGCAAAACTTCTTTATGCATATGCAGAAGCAACAGTTCCTAAAGTAACAATTATTACAAGAAAAGCTTATGGAGGAGCATATTGCGTTATGGCCCCAAAACATTTGAGAGGTGATATTAACTATGCTTGGCCAAGTGCAGAGATTGCAGTTATGGGTGCTAAAGGTGCTGTTGAAATAATTTATAGAAATGATTTAGAAGATAGTAAAAAGATTGCAGAATATACTGAAGCATATGAAGATCGATTTTTGAATCCTTTTGTTGCAGCTGAAAGAGGCTATGTTGATGATGTTATAATGCCTCATAACTCTAGAAACAGAATTATTAAAGCATTAAAAATGCTTAGAAATAAGAAATTATCAAATCCTTGGAAGAAACACGATAACCTACCATTGTGAGAATTGAATGTTTAAGAAAATTTTGATTGCAAATAGAGGTGAAATTGCCTGTAGAATAATTTCTACATGCAAAAAACTATCTATTCCTACAGTAGCTGTTTATTCAGATGCAGATGCGAGAGCACTGCATGTTAAACTTGCTGATGAGGCTATTAATATTGGTCCTCCTCCTTCAACGGAATCATATTTATCGATTGATAAAATTATCTCAGCTTGCAAGCAAACGAATGCAGATGCAGTGCATCCAGGTTATGGATTTTTATCTGAAAATCATCTTTTTATGAGTAGACTTGAAAAGGAAGATATTACTTTTATTGGTCCCTCAGCAGAGCCAATAAGGGTGATGGGTGATAAAATAGAATCTAAAATTTTTGCTATTGATGCTGGGGTAAATACTGTTCCAGGATATCAAGATATCATCAAAACTTCAGAGGAAGCTATTGAAATTGCCAAAAATGTTGGTTTTCCAGTAATGATAAAAGCATCTGCTGGAGGTGGCGGTAAAGGTATGAGGATTGCTTATAATGAAGATGATATTCCTGATGCTTATACTTCTTCAATAAATGAAGCTAAATCAAGTTTTGGTGATGATAGGGTTTTTATAGAAAAATTTATTGTTAAGCCAAGACATATTGAAATTCAAATTCTTGCTGATAATTACGGAAATGTTATACACCTAGGAGAAAGAGAGTGCTCTATTCAAAGAAGAAATCAAAAAATTATTGAAGAGTCTCCTAGTCCATTTGTTGATGGCGAGTTGAGAGAAGCAATGGGTGCTCAAGCTGTTCAACTTGCTAAAAAAGTTGGTTATCAAAGTGCTGGTACAGTTGAATTTATAGTTGATCAAGATAAAAATTTCTATTTTTTGGAAATGAATACTAGGCTTCAAGTTGAACATCCGGTGACAGAATTAGTTACTGGTTTTGATTTAGTCGAAGAAATGATAAAAATAGCAGCAGGTGAAAAATTAAATATTTCTCAAGAAGATGTAAAGTTTAATGGTTGGGCTATTGAATCAAGGATTTATGCGGAAGACCCTGAAAGAAATTTTATGCCATCAACTGGTAGACTGGTTACCTATCAACCTCCAATATCTATAGAAAATATTAGAAATGACACAGGTGTATACGAGGGTGGAGAAATTTCAATGTTTTATGATCCTATGATTTCTAAGCTTTGTTCTTATGGGAAAGATAGAAAAAAGGCCTGTGATTTAATGCAAGATGCATTAAATAATTATGAAATTACAGGTATTCAGAATAACTTAAATTTATTGTCTTCAATTATTAAAAATGAAAAATTTATTTCGGGAGATATTAATACCGGTTTTATCGAAGAAGAATATCCAAACGGATTTAATTCTAAAATTATTAGTAAAGATGAGGCTTTTAATTTTTCATTAGCATGCATTTTTGCTTTTTTAAAAATTAAAAACAGAAACAAAAATTTGGATTTAATAAATAATTCTAAATTTAATGAAAGAACCTTATTTACCCATGTAAATGAAAATATATTTGAATTTAAAACCTATAATTCTCAAAAAAATAGCGTAATTGAATATGATGGAACCATAATTAATTTAGAGTCTGATTGGAATATCGGCAATAAAATCATGAAAATCAAGATAGATGAGAATAGTTTTACTTTTCAAGTTACAAAAAATGTAAAAGGTTTTCATATTCAAGGATACGGAATATCAACTGTTGTTAAAATTAGATCTAAAATTGCCCATGAATTATCTTCTTACATGATAGAGAAAGTTGTTACAAAGGATACAAAGGTTATTAAATGCCCCATGCCAGGTCTAGTGGTATCAGTTGATATAGAGGAAGGTCAGTCAGTTGAGGATGGTGATAAATTATGTGTCGTAGAAGCCATGAAAATGGAAAATATTATTAGATCTGAAGCATCTGGAACTATTAAGAAAATTCACTGTAAAGAGGGTGATAGTCTGGCAACTGATGAAGTTATGATAGAGTTTGAGTAAGTTTTACATCTATCTTAAAAACCTTTGAGAAATTTAATATTAAAATATTATCTATTTCTTTTTTACTAATATCTAATCCAATTTTTTCTATACTTGTAACGCCACTATTTTCATTTCCGCATGGAATTATACCTGAAAAATGATCTAGATTTGGATTAATATTTAAGCTTACACCATGAAAACTAATACCTTTTCTGATTCTTAGTCCAAGTGAGGCTATTTTCTCTTCATTTCTTACCCAAATACCGACTTTACCTTTGATTAAAAATGATTTTATTCCCATATCATGCAGTGAATTCATTATCCATTGTTCTAAAAGTCTTATAAAAGACTTAACATTATATTCTCTATCTCTAACATTTAACATTATGTAAGCAATTCTTTGACCAGGTCCGTGATATGTAAATTGACCTCCTCTATTTGTTTTAATTACAGGGAATAAATTGTCATTTAACAAATCTTTATCTTTTGAACTTGTTCCAGCAGTGTATATTGATGGGTGCTCTAAAAACCACAGTAGCTCAGATTGTTTTTTTTTCTTAATATTTTCAACTCGTCTTTCCATTAGTTGAACACTTTTCTTGTAGTCAACTAATTCACTTGAATTGAAGAATTCTATTACATTTTTTTTCATAATTATTTATTTTTAATATCTGTTTTGATACATTCTAATTAAAGTTAAATATTATATTAACTCTTTTTGCATAAAGCTATATTATAAATAGTGTTGCGGCCGTGGCGGAACTGGTAGACGCGCAGCGTTGAGGTCGCTGTGGGATAAAACCCGTGGAAGTTCGAGTCTTCTCGGCCGCACCAACTTTACTGAGAAATCAATATGAGTGAACATAAATTAGATAATAAAAATAGAGATTTTATTCCTTTTGATCCTTCTATTATTTCAGAAATAATGGATGCACTTGATTCGTCCGAGAAACAAAAAGTTATAGCGATTACAAAAGATTTATCAGCAGCAGATATAGCCGATATTATAAATTTATTACCAAGATCTGAAATTAAAAGCTTCATAGAATTTATTGAAAATGACTTTAATCCTGAAATTTTATCTGAACTTGAGGAACATATAAGAGAAGAGGTAATAAATTTTCTAGGTCCGACACATGTTGCTGAATTTTTACAAAAGCTTGAAACTGATGATGCTGTTCATGTTATTGAAGATTTAGATGAAAATGACAAAAATATTATTCTTAATAAAATTCCTGATATTGAAAGAAAAGATCTTGAGTTATCACTAAATTATCCTGAGGATAGCGCTGGTAGACTTATGTCAGTTGATTTTGTGTCTTTAACCCCAAATATGAATGTTGGTGAAGCTATAGATAGTTTTAGAATTAGCGATGATTTACCAATTGAATTTTATGAGATCTATTTAGTTAATGACTCTTCCAAACCAATTGCAGCTATATCTTTGTCTAATATAATAAGATCCTCCAGAGATAAAAGCTTAAAGGATTTGGAGTCTCATGAATTAATTATGATATCTGCTGATATGGATAGAGAATTGGTTGCGTATCAATTTGAACGATTTGATCTTGTTTCAGCGCCAGTAATAGATGATAAAGGAAGTTTAATCGGTGTAATTACTGCCGATGATATTGTTGAAGTTTTTAAAGACGAAGCTGGTGAAGATATAAAGTTACTTGGTGGTGTGGGTGATGAAGATATTACCGATAGTGTGATTGAAACATCAAGTAACCGTTTTTCATGGCTTTTTATTAATTTAATAACCGCGGTAATCGCTTCCATAGTTATTGGTTTTTTTGGTAGAACAATTGAAGAAATTGTTGCTTTAGCAATTTTAATGCCAATAGTTGCTTCGATGGGGGGCAATGCTGGAACTCAAACTTTAACAATTACAGTAAGGTCTCTATCTACAAGAGACTTGATACCTCTAAATTACAAAAGAATTATTAATAGAGAGATTCTTGTAAGTTTATTAAATGGACTTTTATTTGCTATCATTATTGGAGTTTTAAGTGCAATGTGGTTTTCAAATGTTGGTCTAGGACTGGTTTTAGCTATTGCAATGGTTATAAATATGGTAACTGCTGGTTTTGCAGGAATAATAATACCTTTAATTTTAAATAAACTTGGTATAGACCCTGCTTTAGCTTCAAGCGTTTTTGTAACAACCGTTACTGATGTTGTCGGTTTTATGGTATTTTTAGGACTTGCAGCCCTATACTTGGTGTAGAAATTGACTTTAAATATTAAAAAATTATGCGTTGGAGCTCAATCTCAAAACGATCTTTACTTAAGGCAAGAATATATTAGGAAAAAATATAAAAAAACAATTCATATAACAAGAATGTACCCAAAAAGATTTAGAGAACTAATTAATGGAGGGTCAATTTATTGGGTAATAAAAGGTAAACTATGCATAAGGCAGAAAATTTTAAATATTGAAAGATTTACTGACATCAATAATATCAAGAGATGTAAATTTGAACTAGATGATGATTTATTTTTAACTATTCCATTTAAAGAAAGACCTTTTCAAGGCTGGCGTTATCTTGAAAAAAAAGACTCTCCTAAAGATATAAAGAAATTTAATATAAAAAATTTTGATGATGAGAGTAAAATTGTTTCTGAGCTTCATGATTTAGGACTTGTTTAGACAATGATTTTTTTTCTTGGTATTGTTTTTTTATTTTTAATTATTTTTTTTCTTGATTGGTTATCTACAAAAAACAAAAATGAACTTAATAAAAAAATAAATATAATTATTATTTTTATATCACTAGGTATTGGTACTCTCCTTTTAATAGGAGGACTTTATTTATATTCACCTCTATTTTTTTCTATTGCTGCTTGGTTTTTAAGAAAAAGAATTATTTTTGATATGCTTTTAAATATTTTCAGAAATAAACAGAGAGTTAGTCAAAATGAATATAAACATAATTTGTCATTAAAGGAGTCTTATGAGTTATTAGGTATTGACGAAAATGCATCATTAGAGGTTATAATCAAATCTCATAAAGAATTGATTAGAAAGTTACATCCTGATAAAGGTGGAAATTCATATTTAAGTGCAAAAGTTAACGAAGCAAGAGATATTATTTTAGCTGATAGAGAAAGAAGAGAAAAAAATGGTTGATGATAATAAATTTGAAAATAATGACTCACTAATTAAAACTCAAACTAAAGAAAAGTTAAAGAAACCCTCTCTATATAAAGTTTTAATTTTAAATGATGATTATACCCCAATGGAATTCGTTGTATATCTACTCAAAAGTTTTTTTAATAAAAGTAATGAAGAAGCTACAAAAATAATGCTTCATGTCCATCAAAATGGAATAGGTGTTTGTGGTATTTTTTCATATGAAATTGCTGAAACAAAAGTTATACAGGTTCTTGATACATCAAGAAAAAATAATCATCCCTTACAATGTACTATGGAAAAAGTTTAAAATGACATCATTCTCTCAAACATTAGAAGAAACTCTTCAAAGATCCATTGATTATGCCTCTCAAAAAAAACATGAACATGTTACTATTGAACATCTTCTTCTTTCATTAACAGACGATAAAGATGCTCAAAAAGTTTTCATTGCTTGTGATCTTGACATAAACGTTCTTAAAAATGATTTGACTAAATATATTGATGATCAAGATTATTTAATTGTAGATAAAGATGACCTAATTCCTGAACCAACCGCAGGATACAGAACAGTTATAACTCGAGCAGCCATTCATGTTCAGCAATCAGGAAATAAAGAGGTAAACGGTGGAAATGTTCTAGTTGCAATTTTTTCACAACAAGAAAGTCAATCTGTTTATTTATTAGAGAAACAAGAAATGACTAGATATGATGCTGTTCAGTATCTGGCTCATGGAATTAAAAAAAGTCAAAGTTTTTCAAGTATTAGCTCAAGTGATAATTTTTCTAATTATGAAAATGAGGAGTCTGAAGCAAATGGAGACAATGCTTTAGACTCATTTTGTGAAGATTTGAATATAAAAGCTAAAAAGCAATTAATCGATCCATTAATTGGAAGATCAAACGAGGTTAATAGATTAATACAAATCTTGAGCAGAAGAAGAAAAAACAATCCAATTCTTGTAGGTGATCCAGGAGTTGGAAAAACAGCTATAGTCGAAGGATTAGCTTTTAGGATTGTTGAAGGAGATGTTCCTGATGTAATTTCTGAAACAAAGATTTTCTCTTTAGATATGGGCGCTATCTTAGCAGGAACTAGATATAGAGGTGATTTTGAAGAGAGAATAAAAGCTGTTTTAAAGGAAATCGAAGAACAAGAGGATGCAGTTTTATTTATTGATGAAATTCATACTGTAATTGGTGCAGGATCAACATCTGGAGGGTCTATGGACGCTTCAAATTTATTAAAACCCTCTTTGCAAGGACAACAGTTAAGATGTATTGGATCAACAACTTATAAAGAATATAGGCAGTTTTTTGATAAAGACAGGGCATTATCAAGAAGATTTCAGAAGATAGATGTGGATGAACCCAGTATTGCAGATACAATTAAAATCTTAATGGGTTTAAAAACTAGATTTGAGGATTTTCATGGTTTAAAATATTCAAATGAAGCTATAAAAACTGCTGTTGAGTTATCATCCAGATACATGAATGATAAAAAACTTCCTGATAAAGCTATAGATGTAATTGATGAAACAGGTGCTTCACAAAAACTTAAACCTTCTTCAAAAAGAAAAAAATTAATTAGTCAAAAAGATATTGAAGCTACGATATCTAAAATGGCAAAAATTCCTTCTAAACATGTAACGAGAGATGATAGTCAAAAATTAAAAGATTTAGATAAGTCTCTTAAAAGATTTATTTTTGGGCAAGATAAAGCTATTGATGAAATTGTTGCATCAATTAGATTATCAAGGGCTGGGCTAAGGGATCTTCAAAAGCCAATAGGTTCATATTTATTTGCTGGTCCAACTGGTGTTGGTAAGACAGAATTAGTTAGACAATTATCTTCAGTATTGAGTGTCGAATTATTGAGATTTGATATGTCAGAATATATGGAACGCCATGCAGTTTCTAGATTAATAGGCGCTCCACCAGGTTATGTTGGATTTGATCAAGGAGGCTTATTAACTGATGGCGTGGATCAAAATCCATATAGTATTGTATTACTTGATGAAATTGAAAAAGCTCATCCAGATATTTTTAATATTTTATTACAAATCATGGATCATGGAACCTTAACAGACCAAAATGGAAGAAAAGTAGATTTTCGTAATACAATAATTGTTTTAACTACAAATGCTGGTGCTACAGATTTGGCCAAACCTGCACTAGGTTTCAATAGAGATGAGAGAGAGGGTGAAGATAAAGAGGCAATAGACAGATTATTCAATCCAGAGTTTAGAAATAGATTAGATTCAATTATTTCATTTAATTCTTTACCTGATAAAGTTATTCAAAAAGTTGTGGAGAAGTTTATACTTGAACTCGAATCGCAATTAGACAATAAGAATGTATTTATAAATATTTCTCCTGATGCAGCTAGTTGGCTTGGAAAAAAAGGCTATGATAAAAATATGGGAGCTAGACCGCTTTCAAGGTTAATACAGGAGAAGGTAAAAAAACCTATAGCAGAAGAAATCTTATATGGTGTTTTAGAAAAAGGTGGAACTGTAAATGTTTCTTTGAAAAAAGATAAATTAAATTTTGTATATAAACCATTGAAAAAAAATAATAAAATAAAAAAAGAACTTCTTAAAAATTAAACTTTTAAAGCCATTTTTTTATCTTTTCAGCTTCTCTCCTTAGGTCTTTAAAGTCCGCTATTTCAGAGGAATGAAATTTATAATTTAAACCTTCCTTCCTTGGTATTATATGAAAATGTAAATGAAATACTGTTTGTCCTGCTTCTTTACCGTTTAACTGCATGATCATTACCCCGGTTGGTGCATAAGCTTTTTTTATAGCTTTAGCTATTTTTTGCTTTGCATCCATCAGGTGTATAAAGTATTCCTCTGGTAGGTCAAAAATATTTTCTGTACCATATTTTGGAATTACAAGTGTATGTCCAGGAGTTTGCGGCATAACATCCATGAATGATAAAATATAATCATTCTCTAATATTTTAACGCAATCAGCTTCACCTTTGATAATCCTTGCAAAAATATTTTCATTATTATAAGTCATTTCATTATTTTTTTGTACGGTAAGTATTTTTCAAGTATTTTCTTACTTTTTTCAACCTCTAAAACCTCATAATCAAGGTAATTTTTTACAGCTTCATGAAAATTACTTTCCTTCATCCAGTGGGCCGAATATGTAATAACTGGTGAATAACCTCTTGATATTTTATGAGTTCCTTGAGCACCAGCTTCTACAGTTTTTATTTTATTTTTAATTGCATATTCTATTGCCTGATAGTAACACAATTCAAAATGAAGAAATTTATAATTAATTAATGAACCCCAATTTCTTCCATATATAGAGTTTTTTCCTAAAAAATTAAGTGCACCAGCTATATATTCATTATCCTTTTTTGCCATTATTAACAAAATATCATTTTTCATTGTATCACCAATAATATTGAAAAATCCTTTTTTTAAATAATCTTGTCCCCACTTTCTTGAAGTTGTATCGATATAAAATCGATAAAAATATTCCCAATGTTCATCATTTATTTTATCACCCCTTAAGTGTTCAATTTCAATTTCACTATTAATAAATTTTGATCTTTCTTTTTTTATATTTTTTCTTTTTCTTGATGAAAGGGTGTTTAAAAAATCAGAAAAAGAGTTATAATTATCATTTTTCCAATGGAATTGCTGGTCTTTCCTTATAAGCCATCCAAGTTTTTCTAATTTTTCAGCCTCTTTTTTTGTAAGAAAGGTGATATGCGCTGATGAAGCTTGGGCTCTTGAACAAAATAAAATTATTTCCGATGAAATATAATCAATTATTTCATTATAATCACAAGCTTCATCTATTAAAATTCTTCTACCAGTTACTGGGGTATATGGAATTGAGATTTGAAGTTTTGGATAATATTGTCCTCCAGCACGTTGATATGCATTTGCCCACTCATAATCAAAAACATACTCACCAGAAGAATTAGTTTTTAAATATGATGGAACAACTGCAACAATCTTTTTATCATTGTCCTCTATAATTAAATATGCTGAATTCCAGCCGGAACTATTATTTATAGACTGGCTTAATTCAAGAGCTCTTAAAAATTGATAACTGTTAAAAGGGTTAAAATTTTTATTCTTAGAAGCACAAGTATTCCATCTTTTTTCATCAATATTACTTAATGATGTTTCAACCCTAAGAGAAAATTTCTTCATTTAATTACGTTTTAATTTCAAATATGGCATCAATTTCAACAGCCATACCTAAAGGAAGAGAATTTGATCCTACAGCATATCTAGAATGCCATCCATAATCCTCAAATATATCAATCATTAACTCAGAAGCTCCTTCAATAACTAGAGCTTGATCAGTAAAATTAGGCTCGCAATTGACAAAACCACCAAGTTTAATACATCTTTGAATTTTACTTAAATTACCACAAGCTTTTTGTACCTGGGCAAGTATCATTTTACCACAGTCTTTGGCCGCATCTTTTCCTTCATCTAAAGTTAAATCTAAACCAACTTTACCAGTAATTAAACCATTTTCATTGAAAGGACCCTGTCCGGAAATAAATAAAAGATTGCCTGAAATAACATAAGGCAAATAGCTTGCAACAGGATCAGCTGGCTTAGGTAGTTTAATTCCTAATTCTAATAATTTATTATTTATTTTTTCTGACATATTTACCTCTTTTAAATTGATCTACCTTTTTTAATTAAATTAACCCCGTATTTATTTCTAATAGTATCTATAGCAAATTCTATATTTTTCTCTTTTCTGTTATTTGTATTAATTAAATCATATAAATCACATATTTCAGAATCTTTAAGATTACTTAATCCTACACCCAATAAACGAAATTTATTTTTCTTTATTTCACGAAGTAATAATAATTTAGAGGTTTGAAAAATAATTTCTGCAATTTGAGTTGGTTCTTCAATTGTTACTGATCTTGATATTAATTTAAAATCTTTAGTTTTAATTTTCAAATTAATTGTACTGCCTCCTAAACCTCTCTTTTTAGCTCTATCAGATACTTTCTCGCATAAACTCCAAAGTGTTTTTTTTAAAAAAACCTCATCATTGGTATCTTCCTCAAAAGTTGTTTCATGACTAATACTTTTTACTTTTCTAAAAGGTTTTATTTCTCTGGCATCTTCGGCGTTGGATAATTTATGGATATGAGAACCAATTGATCCATATTTAACAATTAACTCGCTATAGTCCATTTCTCTTATTTGTCCAATAGTTCTTATCCCATCATTATTGAGCTTATTTTTGAGCGTATTACCAACTCCCCATAAAACTTCAACCGGTTTATCTTTTAAAAAACTTTTTGCTTCTAATCTATTAATTATTGAAAAACCTCTTGGTTTATCGATATCAGAACATATTTTTGCTAAAAATTTATTATACGAGAGACCTATAGAGACAGAAATTCCAACTTTTTTTTGAATTTTTTTTGATAATTCGGCTAATAATACTGCAGGAATTTTTTTATGAAGTCTGGATGTTCCAGATAAATCTAAAAATGCCTCATCTAGGGATAATGGCTCTACTAATGGAGTTATTTCCTTCATAAGATCATTTATTGCTTTGGATGCTTCTTTATACTTTTGCATTTTTGGTTTAATAATAATTGCATCAGGACATAACTTCAGTGCTTTATACATAGGCATAGCAGATTTAACACCCTTAATTCTTGCAATATAACAAGCTGTAGCGACAACACCTCTTTTTCCACCGCCAATAATTATAGGAAAATTTTTATATTTTGGATTATCCCTCTTTTCTATTGAAGCATAAAAAGCATCACAATCAACATGTGCGATATTAAGGTTTTCAATTTCATTGTTACTTATAAGATTAGCTGAAAAACATTTATTACAAAATTCTTTTTTTTCATTAAAAGTTTTTAAGCATTCTCTGCATAAAGTGATTATTTTAAACTTTTTATTTTTTATTTTCATATAGTAAAATTTCTTGATTAATTAAATTTTCAACTTCCAGCCAATTATTTAATCTATGTTTAATATTAGGTGGAGTCATCATTAATTTTTCAAGTCGTTTATCTTGTAAGAAATGAATACAAATTGCTTTTTTATATTCTTTTTTTACTGACTCTAAATTTTGACCTAAATCATCAATAAAAAAAACCGGAGCTCTCATCTTTTCACAGATTTTTGAAACTACAGGTCCCTTTAATCCAGAGTTTGTAATGACTGGATAATTCATATTATTTCTCTTTAGAGCATCAACTCTACTTTCTTTGTCTTTATATGGAATATTTGTTAGAATTATAATTTGAGATTTCTTTGATAAATTCTTTAAACAATTTTGAGCATTTATTACCGGCTCCAATTTTTTTGTCTCTTTCAGAAAGAATTCTGGAAGAAGTTTTGTCATCGTATCATCAGGTACTGGTTTATTATCTGAAATTTTTTTAATATTACCTGTTAATCTTGCTTTAGCTAAATCAAGATACAAATTTTTTGATTTTAGAAATTTTTCAAAACCCTTTAAAAATAAAAAGATAACTTCATCAGCATCACTGATAATTAAGGGTTGATTAATGTTTAAATTTAAGAGATCAATCTGATTAGATGTTTCAATTGGTATAATATTATTCATAAATTAAGAGACAGAAAAATTTGAAAATTATTTAATCTTTCCTTCCTTAAATTCGACGTGCTTTCTGATAACAGGATCATATTTTTTTACAACCATTTTTTCTGTCATAGTACGAGAATTTTTTTTCGCAACATAATAATAGCCAGTTCCTGCTGTACTATTAAGTTTAATTTTTATAGTTGTAGCTTTTGCCATAATTATTACCTTTGAGGGAAATTAAGTATAATTGACAATTAGTCAAGTATTTTAATTTCAGTTATTAATCTATGGTGTTTTCGATACCTCCAAAAAACAGGCTTACTTTTTATTTCATTACCTTTCTTAATTCTTATTTTAATTTCTTGTAAAATGAATTCTGTAATATCAAACATTGGCAGCTTTAATGCATCATTGATATTAACATACTCAAGTTTATCTAACTCTCCATTTCCCCTAATTTTTCCTGTAAAGCAAGAGGAGGGGGCAACGAAAAATTTAGTATCAAACCTCATATGCCGATTAACAGGTGTAATTGCTCGGGCAAGTACCCACATCTTTTTCAAATCATTATTTATTAATCTTAAATTAGTTTCTTCTTGTGTCTCTCTTATTGCTGTATGAATAAGAGCTTCACCAATAGGAGGCCCAGCTTTTAAAAGTTTTAAATAACTCAGTATATTTTTATTTAATTTAAATTTTTTTTTTTGAGTAATATCATTCTTATCGAGTTTACCACCTGGGAATACCCACATTCCTGGAGCAAATCTTGCATCGTCTGGTCTTTTCCCCATAAGCACAAATAAACCATTAGTTTTATTTTTTGCAATAATTAGGGTTGCAGCAGGTTTAGGTTTTAAAACTTTGGTCATTTAAGTTTAATTTTTCTTTTTTGGTTTGTTAAGAAGGTCAATTGCAATATCCATATCAATATCGTCAATATTTTTCTCTTTAGGAATGCTTACATTGAGTTTTCCATGCTTTACATAAGGACCATATTTTCCATCCATAAGTTTTATGGGCTTTTTATCTTTGGGGTGAGTTCCTATTTCCCTGATCACTTTACTTCCTCTTCCACGACCAGGATTTGCTCTTTTCTCTTCAATTAAATCAACTGCTCTATTAAGGCCTATGGTAAATAATTCATCAACATTTTGAAGATTTGCATAAACCCCTTCATGTAATAAATAAGGACCATAAGGGCCAATTGCCCCGATTATTTCCTTATTATCTTCAGGATGAATCCCAATTGCTTTTGGTAAAGAAAGTAAGTCTATTGCTTTCTCTAAGTTCAAATCTGAAGGATCCATTGTTTTGGGAATGGAGGATCTTTTTGGTTTTTTATCTTTGTCTTCATTAAGACCGATTTGAACATAAGGTCCATATCTTCCTATTAAAAGGTGAATATCCTCACCGCTAGCAGGATCTTTACCCAGAATTTTTTCCTCAACATTTCTTTCAGATGAACCAAAAGATCTTGTATATTTGCAGTCTGGATATTGAGAGCATCCAACAAAGGCACCATTTCTACTAGTTTTCAAACTTAATTCACCTTCACTACACTTTGGACATTGTCTATTAACTTCACCATTTTCATCTTTGAAAACATGGTTACCAATACTTTCGTTAAGTGTATCTAAAATTTCTCTTGTTCTTAATTCCAGAGCTGAATCAGCGCAATCACTGAATTCATCCCAGAAACTATTTAAAAAATCTTTCCAGTTAATTTCACCATTTGATACCTTATCAAGGCTCTTTTCTAATTCAGCTGTAAAGTTATAACTAACATATTGTGTGAAGAAATTTTCAAGAAAAGAAGACAATAATCTTCCTTTCGCTTCAGGTTTAAAATATCTATTTTCAATTATTACGTACTGGCGATCTTGAAGAACAGATATGATAGATGCGTAGGTCGAAGGTCTTCCTATACCTTTTTCTTCCAATGATTTTACTAATGTAGCCTCAGAGTACCTTGGAGGTGCTTTTGTGAAATGTTGATTAGTTTCAGTGTTAATTATTTTTAGGTATTGACCTTTTTCTAGTTTTGGTAATTCTTGATTTTCTTGAGGTTTATCTTCTTTTCTACCTTCCTCGTACAAAGTTCTGTATCCATCAAAAGTCGTTACTGTTCCAGATACCCTTAATTGAATATCTCTATTAGTATTTACAATATTAATTGTAGTTCTTAAACCTCTCCAATTTTCCATTTGACTTGCAATAGTTCTTTTCCAAATTAATCCATAGAGATCTTTTTCTTCTTTAGAGAACTCTGAACCAATTCTTTCTGGAGAAATACTTGCATCAGTTGGTCGAATTGCCTCATGAGCCTCTTGAGCATTAGTAATTTTACTTTTGTATTCGTTAGATTTCGAAGGTAGGTATTTATCACTATAAATAGTATTTATTGATGATCTTATTTCTGTAATTCCTTCCTCACCAATTTGAACACCATCGGTTCTCATGTAAGTAATTAAACCATTTTGATATAATCTTTGAGCAATTTGCATTGTATTTTTTGCTGACATTCCTAGTTTTCTTGATGCCTCCATTTGCATTGAAGATGTAATAAATGGAGGTGATGGCTTTCTAGAAACTTCTTTTTCATCAATTTTTTCAACTACAAAATTTGATGTATTTAATGCTTCTTTAATTTTTTCTGCCTCATCAGAATTTTTAATATCAAATTGTTCAATTTTTTTCTTATTGTAATGTGTTAACGAAGCTTTAAATGTTGGATTGTCTTCATAGGTTAAAAAAGAATTAATCGACCAATACTCTTTTGGGATAAATGATTCTATTTCTATTTCTCTTTCACATAGTAACCTTAACGCAACTGATTGAACTCTACCAGCAGATCTTGCTCCAGGTAATTTTCTCCATAAAACAGGTGATAGGGTAAAGCCAACTAAATAATCTAAAGCTCTTCTTGCAAGATATGCATTAATTAATTCTTTATCTAGCTCTCTAGGGTTCTCTATAGCTTCAATTACAGTTTTTTTTGTTATTGCATTAAAAGTTACACGAGAAACATCTTTATCCTTCAGTCCATCTTTTTCATTAAGTGCTTGTAAAACATGCCATGCAATTGCTTCTCCTTCACGATCAGGGTCAGTGGCGAGAATTAATGAGTTAGCACTCTTTAATGCATCCTGAATAATTTTTGTTTGTTTTTTTCCTTTGGAGTCCATTTCCCATGACATTTCAAAGTCATTATCAGGTTTTACAGAACCTTCAGAGGAAGGAAGATCTCTTATATGCCCAAATGATGCTATAACCTTATAACTTGAACCAAGATAACCTTCAATTGTCTTTGCTTTAGCTGGCGATTCAACAACAACAACATGCATTTATTAACTCCCTAATTGAAAAAAAATCAATTTCAGTCATTCAATTAGTCAAAATTAGCATCATAATTCAAGATTTTTTTTTATTTTTAGAATTATTTAATATTAATCTTTGGTTCATTTCCGTTGATAATTCTTTTTATATTTGATCTATGCCTGTAAAACGAAATAGAAGTTAAAATTAAAAAAAGCAATGAAATTATTTTATCATCTAAGATTAATAAAGAAATAAAAGGAATCAAAAAAATAGTTAAAAGTGAAGATATTGAAGACGTTTTTGAGATTAGCACGGTAATTAACCATATTAATATAAATATAACTCCTAACTTAAGAGATACAGCGAAACTAATTCCTAAATATGTTGCTATACCTTTACCGCCATTAAATTTTAGCCATATCGGGTAATTGTGTCCTATAAAGGATGATAAACCCGCTAATATTAGAGATAAAGTTGAATTATAAAAAATTATTATTGGTATAATACCTTTTGATGCATCAAGAAGTAATGTAAAAATTGCTAGTCTTTTTGACCCAGACCTTAAAACATTTGTAGCTCCAATATTTCTTGAACCTTCTTTTGTGATATCAATTTTACTAAAATATTTTGTTAAAACATATCCACTTGGAATTGAACCAAAAAGATAACTTATTAAAATAATAAAAAAATTTAAAAATATAAGGTTTAAAATTGTCATTTTAATATATAAGTAATCTGAAAGGGAAAAACGTGCAACATCTTCTGTCAGTAGACGATATGAAAGAAAATTATATTTTTGATTTATGGTCAAAAGCTATTGATCAAAAAAATAATCATTCAAATGCTTTGAAAAATAAAGTCTTAACTAATTTATTTTATGAACCATCTACTAGAACATCATCATCCTTTTATAGTGCAATGGTTAGACAGGGTGGATCGGTTATACCTATTAATAATGTAAAATTTTCAAGCGCTATTAAAGGTGAAAGTCTCGAAGATACAGTTATGACAATGGGGACAATGAGTGATTGTATAGTTTTAAGGCACCCTGAAACAGGTTCTGTTGCTAAAGCTGCAAATGTAAGCAATGTTCCAATAATAAACGCTGGTGATGGTGAAGGCGAACATCCCACTCAAACATTATTAGATGGATTTACAATCTTTTACAACAATAATGAAAATATAGATAATTTAAGAATTACAATGATTGGTGACCTTAAGAATGGAAGAACAGTAAAGAGTCTTGTAAAACTATTATCTAGGTATTCAGGTAATCATTTTAACTTTGTTAGTCCAAAAGAATTATCATTTCCAATGGAATCTTTACCAAAAAACTCATTTGAAACTAGTAAAATAGATGAAGTTATAAATGAGACAGATGTTTTATATGTAACCAGAGTTCAAACTGAAAGAGGAAGTGATCATAAATATTCTTTATCATTAGAAAAACTAAATTTACTTCCTAAAAAATCAATCGTTATGCATCCATTACCCAGAGTTTCAGAAATTCCAAGAGAATTTGACAGTGACTTAAGAGCAAAATATTTTGATCAAATGCGCTATGGTTTATGGTGTAGAATGGTTCTTCTCAGAGATATTATTTCTTAGTGTTCAGATAGTCTAAAAAACTTTGTAAAATTATTGAGGCGGCAATTTTATCTATTATTTGTTGTCTTTTTTTTCTTGATAGATCTGCCTCTAATAGAGATCTTTCTGCTGATACTGTTGTGAGTCTCTCATCCCATAATAAAATTGGAATATTTATTTCCTTAGATAAATTATTTACAAAAGATCTGCTTGATTGTGATTTTGGGCCAATTGATCCATCCATATTTATTGGGTCACCAACAACAATAGAACATATATCTCTATCAATTCTAATTTTTTTTAAAATATTTAATATTTCAGAAAAATTTTGATTCTCTTCAACTTTAAAAGGTGAGGCAATTTTTTGATTTATATCAGAAATAGCCATACCTATTCTCTTTGTTCCTAAGTCAATGCCTAAAATAGGGCTTTTATATGGTATTATTTCTCGAAATTGTTTTGAATCATTAATCATCATGTTTATAAGTATCAATTGTTAGTGTTGCGATGCAAGAGAGACTTTGCTATTTGTGAATTTAATTTAGGAGAAATAATGTCAGTAGATAAAGATAACGTTGTAAAAATAGCCAAACTATCAAAAATTTCCTTCAAAGATGATGAGATCGAAAAATTTCAAGAAGATTTGAATCAAATTATTGATTGGGTGGATCAACTTTCTGAAGTTAATACTGAAACGGTTTCACCAACATTTTCATCCTTTGATAATGATAAAGGCATGAAAAAAAGAGAAGATATAATTAATGACGGTAATTATAGAGAAGATATAACAGTGAATGCGCCTAACTCTGAAGAAGGTTTTTTTCTTGTACCTAAGGTTATAGATTAATGAAAAAATTAACCGAATTATGTCTTTATGATGCTAGAGAGGGTCTTTTAAATAAAGATTTTACCTCTAAGGAGCTTGTTTTAGATCATATTGCGGTAATGGAGTCTTCAAGATCTTTAAACGCTTTTATCACTGAAACTCCTGAAATTGCCATTAAATCAGCTGAGAATTCCGACTCAAGGTTAAATAAAGGGACAAATAGAGATTTAGAGGGAATTCCTATAGGTGTGAAAGATATGTTTTGTACTAAAGGTGTATTAACTACTGCATCGAGCAAAATGCTTTCAAATTTTATTCCGCCTTATGAGTCTACAGTTACTAATAATTTATGGAATGAGGGCGCGATATTATTAGGAAAACTAAATAATGATGAATTTGCAATGGGCTCTTCTAATGAAACAAGTTTTTATGGACCTGTAATAAATCCATGGAAAGGAAATAATAATGAACAAAATTTAGTGCCAGGAGGCTCATCAGGAGGATCATCAGCATCTGTAGCTGCAAATATTAGTCTTGGAGCTCTTGGAACAGATACAGGAGGATCAATAAGGCAACCAGCTTCATTTACTGGTACTGTAGGATTAAAACCAACTTATGGTAGATGCTCTCGTTGGGGTATAATAGCCTTTGCTTCTTCTTTAGATCAAGCGGGCCCTATAACAAGAAATGTCAGAGATAACGCTATTTTATTAAAAAATATGTGTAGTCATGACCCAAAAGATACAACTAGTTCCTCAAAAAAAATACCAAATTTTGAAGAATCAATTGGAAATAGTGTTAAGGGTTTGAAAGTTGGTATTCCAAATGAGTTTTTTCAAGAAGGTATGTCCAATGAGATAATAGATATTTGGGATAAAGGAAAAGAATGGTTAAAAAAATCAGGAGCAGAAATTATTGATATTTCTTTACCTAATACAAAATATGCTCTTCCTTGCTACTATATAATTGCCCCTGCTGAAGCATCATCAAATTTAGCTAGATATGATGGTGTAAGGTTTGGCCATTCTGTAAATTCATCTGATATAAATGAAATGTATAGAGCTACAAGATCTGAAGGCTTTGGAGATGAAGTTAAGAGAAGGATTATGATAGGAACCTATGTTTTATCTTCAGGATATTATGATGCTTATTATTTAAAAGCTCAAAAAGTAAGGTCTTTAATTACAGAAGATTATAATAAGGTCTTTAATAGTGTTGATGTTATATTAACTCCTTCTACACCAAATTCAGCGTTTGGTTTGAATGAAAAATCGGACGATCCGTTATCAATGTATTTAAATGATATTTTTACAGTCCCTGTTAATCTTGCTGGTCTCCCGGCTATTTCTGTTCCTGCGGGTTTAGACTCAAATGGATTACCTTTGGGACTTCAGCTTATTGGAAAACCTTTTGAGGAAGAGACTATTTATTCATTTGCAAAAGTTATTGAGGATTCAGCAAATTTTAAAAATATTGAAAATCAATGGTGGGTTCAATGAATAATTTACTAAGAGGAAACACTGGTGATTGGGAAATTGTGATTGGTATCGAAGTACATGCTCAAATAATTTCAAATTCAAAACTCTTTTCTGGATCTTCAACATCTTTTGGTGCAGATCATAATACACAAGTAAGCTTTGTTGACGCTGGAATGCCTGGAATGTTACCTGTTATTAATTCAGTATGTGTAGAGCAGGCTATAAAAACGGGATTAGGATTAAATGCTAAAATTAATAACTTCTCTATTTTTGATAGAAAGAATTATTTTTATCCTGACTTACCTCAAGGATATCAAATTTCCCAATTTGAACAACCTATCGTTGGTAATGGAATGATAACAATTGATCTAGATGATGGTGAGTCAAAAAATATTGGAATTGAAAGACTTCATTTAGAGCAGGATGCAGGAAAATCACTTCATGATCAACATCCAAGTTATTCATTTGTAGATCTAAATAGATCAGGTGTTGCATTAATGGAGATAGTATCGATGCCAGACATGAGATCACCTGAAGAAGCACAAGCTTATGTTAAAAAACTAAGAAATATTATGAAATATTTACAAACTTGTGATGGTAATATGGAAGAAGGCTCTTTAAGAGCTGATATAAATGTTTCAGTTAGAAAGCCGGGAGATGACCTTGGAACACGATGTGAAATAAAAAATGTAAACTCAATTAAGTTTATTGGACAAGCCATTGATTATGAAGCAAAAAGACAAATAAATTTAATAGAGAAGGGTGACTTAATTGAACAGCAAACTAGACTTTTTGATCCAAAAAAAGGTCAAACAAGGTCAATGAGAAGTAAAGAGGACTCTCATGATTATAGGTATTTTCCTGATCCTGACTTATTACCGCTAACATTTACTAATGAATTTGTTGATGAGATAAAAAAAACATTACCAGAGCTTCCAGATATTAGAAAAAAAAGATTTATTGATGATTATGACTTGTCATCCTACGACTCAAATATTTTAGTTTCAGAGAAAGAAACTGCTGACTATTTTGAAGCAGCTGCTGAAAATAGCAATCCCAAACTAGTCTGTAATTGGGTAATAGGTGAATTATTCTCAGTTTTAAATAAAATCAATAAAACAATTGAGGATTGCCCTATTAAAGCCGAGGATTTGGGGGAATTAATTAATTTAATTGATAATGAAACCATCACTGGTAGGATTGCAAAAGATGTATTTGAAATAATGCTTAATACAGGTGAGAGTCCGGTATCTATAGTAGATGCAAATAATATGAAGCAAGTTAATGATTTAAACGAAATCGAGTCAGTCATAGATAAAATTATAGAAAAAAACCCTGACCAGGTTAATGCATTGTCAGAAAAACCAAACCTAATTGGTTGGTTTGTTGGACAGGTAATGAAGGAGACACAAGGTAAAGCTAATCCTAAGACAGTAAATGAAATTTTAGGCAAAAAACTTTTAAAAAAAGGTTAAAAAATGAAGAAACAAAAAAAACCTATTGAATTATATTATTGGCCTACGCCAAATGGATGGAAAATCTCTATAATGTTAGAAGAGTGTAAAATTCCTTACGTACTAAAACCTGTAAATATTGGAAAGGGTGATCAATTTAAACCCAAGTTTTTAAAGATTTCACCAAACAATCGAATGCCAGCGATTATTGATCCTGATGGACCTGGTGGTAAAACGATTTCCGTGTTTGAGTCAGGAGCTATTCTTCAATACCTTGGTCGAAAATCAGGAAAATTTTATCCAAAAAATGAAAGAGATAGGGTTAAAGTTGATGAATGGATTTACTGGCAAATGTGTGGTCTTGGACCCATGGCTGGCCAAGCTCATCATTTTAGACAATACGCTCCAAAAAAAATTAGCTATGCAGTTAAGAGGTATACTGATGAAGTAAATAGACTTTATGGTGTTATGAATAAGCAATTAAGAAAAAATGAGTATCTTGCCGGAAGATACTCAATTGCTGACATGGCGTGTTGGGGTTGGGTAAAGCCATGGAAAAATCAAGGTCAAAAAATATCTGATTTTCCATATCTAGAAAAATGGTTAGAAAAAGTTGGCAATCGACCAGCTGTTAAGAGAGGCTTTGCTGTTGGTAAAGAATTAAGAAAGCAGTCTTTAGCGGAAAATACTAAAGAAGCAAAAAAAGCAAAATCTATACTTTTTAATCAAAGAGCCAGGTAAATTAATGAATAAAAGATTAAATGATTTAATTGATTTATTGGATATAGAGAGAATTGAGGTAAATCTTTTTAGAGGTCAAAGTCCAACTGATAGATGGCAAAGAGTTTTTGGTGGTCAAGTTATTGGACAAGCTTTAGTCGCAGCCAGTAGAACCGTTGAAAACAGAGTTTGTCATTCTCTTCATGCATATTTTCTTAGAGCAGGTGATCCTAAAGTTCCAATTCTCTATGAAGTTGATAGAGCAAGAGATGGAAGGTCGTTTACTTCAAGAAGGGTTGTTGCTGTTCAACATGGTAAGAAAATTTTTAATTTATCAGCTTCATTCCAAATAGAAGAAGAAGGTTTAAATCATCAAGATCCTATGCCTGATGTTTTAAATTATAACGATCTTCCATCCGAGCATGATTTAAGGAAAAAAATAATTGAAAATGTTCCAGAGGAATTTAAGGACTCTTTCAATAAAGAATGGCCAGTAGAGGTTAGGCCTATAGATCCAGTAGATTTAATGAATCCGCAACCAAAAATTCCTCAAAATTTAGTATGGTTTAGGGCAAAATCTTCATTACCAGAAAATGTTTCGTTGCATCAATGTGTTCTTGCTTATATGTCAGATATGTCATTATTAGATACTTGCACAAATCCTCATGGTATTAACTTTATGAGTCCTAATCTTCAATCGGCAAGTTTAGATCATGCAATGTGGTTTCATAGACCCTTTAAAGCTGATGAGTGGCTTCTTTATAGTCAAGATAGTCCATCTGCTTCAGGAGCAAGAGGTTTTAATAGAGGAAGTATATTTGATACCTCTGGTAACTTAGTGGCTTCTGTTGCTCAAGAGGGGTTAATTAGAGTAATTAATAAAGAAACTACTTAATTTCTAAAATATTTAATAATTCGGCTGCAGCATCTACAATATTAGTCCCTGTAGCAAAAATTGCTGATGCCCCAGAGTCTAAAAGTGGGCTAAAATCATCTTTTGGTATTACTCCACCTACCACTATATGAATATTTTCAAGACCTCTTATATTTAATTCATCTTTTAGTTGAGGAACCAAAGTCAAATGACCAGCGGCTAAAGAGGAGGCTGCAACAATATCGGACTCTGTTTTTAGAACTAATTCAGCTACCTCAGATGGTGTTTGGAATAAGGAGCTAACTTCAATGTCAAAACCCATATCAACAAGGGCGCTTGCAACTACTTTTTGACCTCTATCATGACCATCTTGTCCTAACTTTGCTATAAATACCTTAGGCTTTCTATGTTCTTTTGCCTCAAAGTCTTTGGTCCTTTTTCTTATGTAATCAATTTTTTCTGAAGAAAAGTTATTTGCATAAGTATTTTTTACTAGAGTTACTTCAGCTTTATGCCTATCCCAAACCTCTTCCATTGCATTTGAAATTTCACCAACAGTTGCACCTACTCTTGCAGCATTAACAGCAAGCTCTAAAACATTCTTATTTTGTTTAATTCCAGTCCTAATTTTTTCTAATTTTTCTTTGACTTCATTATTGTTTCTTTCAGATTTTAATTTTTTTAATCTCTCTATTTGATTTGCGAGAACTTGAGAATTATCTACTTTTTTAATATCTATTTTTTCCTCTTCGTTATCCGATAAAGTAAACTTATTGACACCAACAACAGTTTTTTCACTCGAGTCAATTCTTGCTTGAACTTTAGTAGCTGACTCTTCAATTCTCATTTTTGGAATGTTTTTTTCTATTGCCTCAGTCATACCACCATATTTGTTAATTTCGTCAATATGCCCAAGAGCTTTTTCAGCAAGATCTGAGGTCAATTTTTCAATAAAAAATGAGCCGCCCCAGGGATCTATAACATTACATGTGCCTGTTTCATTTTGAATAAACAATTGAGTATTTCTAGCAATTCTAGCAGAAAAATCAGTCGGTAGTGCAATAGCTTCATCGAAACTATTAGTATGCAAAGATTGAGTATGTCCATGAGTAGCGGCTAATGCTTCAATACATGTTCTTGTTATATTGTTAAGAGGATCTTGAGCTGTTAAAGACCATCCAGATGTTTGACAATGAGTTCTTAAAGCAAGGGATCTTTGATCTTTAGGATTAAATTCTCTTACTAAATTAGCCCAAATTAAACGTGCGGCCCTCATTTTTGCTATTTCCATAAAGTAATCCATACCAATTGCCCAAAAAAATGATAGGCGAGGAGCGAAGGCATCAATATCTAAGCCAGCATTAATTCCAGCTTTTATGTATTCAAGCCCGTCAGCAATTGTATATGCTAGCTCTAAATCAGCTGATGCACCGGCTTCTTGCATATGATAGCCTGATATTGATATTGAATTAAATTTTGGCATATTTTCAGCAGTATATCTAAAAATATCTGAAATTATTCTCATTGAGGGTTTTGGAGGGTATATATATGTATTTCTCACCATAAATTCTTTTAAAATATCATTTTGAATTGTTCCTTTTAATTGATCTGTTGAAACACCCTGTTCCTCTGCCGCAACGATATAAAGGGCCATAATTGGGATTACAGCTCCATTCATTGTCATTGAAACAGACATCTTATCTAAGGGAATGTCTTTGAAGAGAACTCTCATATCAAGAATTGAGTCTATTGCAACCCCTGCCATTCCTACATCACCTGAAACTCTTGGATTGTCAGAGTCGTAACCTCTATGAGTAGCTAAATCAAAAGCAATAGATAACCCCATTTGTCCATTTTCAAGATTTTTTCTATAAAATGCATTTGACTCTTCAGCGGTAGAAAAACCTGCGTACTGTCTAATAGTCCATGGTTTATTAGTATACATTGTTGGATAGGGACCCCTAACAAATGGATCTATACCAGGTAATGAGTCTATATGATTAAGGTTTTCAATATCTTTTTTAGTATAAAATGATTTTAATTCTATTCCTTCAGGTGTATCATAAACATTACTTTTTTTATCTAACTTATTGTTATCTAATATATTTAAATCCAAATCTATATCTTTTAATGACTTAATATTTCTCATAGAACTTTCCTAAATACTATTATTTTCAAATGGTTTTACACTTATTGGATTAGAGTCTGGATCTTTGTAAGAGTTTTCTCCAACTTTAATTAATTTTTTTTCTAAAATTTTATTTTTATAATCATCTCGAGAATTTTTTAGGCTTTTTCTAAAAGCTTTTGAATTAATAAGGTTTAATATTCCACCATTACTCTCTTTCTCCTTTATACTCTCCCATGCAGTTCTAGCAATATCATTAGTAAGTTTTTCAATATAGAAAGAACCACCTGATGGATCTTGAACTCTTGATATTCTTGACTCCTCTTGAAGAATTATATGAGTATTTCTTGTTAACCTTTTAATAAAATCAGGAGCCTGACCAAGTTTATGAGTAATATTATTGCAAATTATTCTATTTGATCCTCCTATTGCAGATGCTAGTGCAGCTGTTGTTATTCTTAATTGATTAACCCAAGGGTCATTCTCAAATAAAATATCATAGGAGGTTCTTGATGTTATATTCAGATTGCATTTCAAGTGATAATGTTTAAAAATATTATTAAAAATTATTCTTGAAGCTCTAATTTTGGATATTGTTTTAAAAAAATCAGTATCAGATGCTAGAGTTATATTGATTAAAAACTCATTCTCTTTTTTCGAATTTTTATAAATTTCTAAAAAACTTAAAGCTATTAATTCAATTTCTTCACAAGAATTTGCTCCTAGTTCATTCCATAAACTACCATCAAAGTTAATAATATTTATATTTTTAAATTCTCCATTTACTTCATCATGAATTATTTTAATTTCATTATGATTAATTTTATCCCCATTTTTTTTATTTTCTAAAAATTCATCTAGCCATAGGTTTGATGCAAAGGGGTCAATTTCATAACCACCCATAAGATTTTTATTATTATTTTCTCTTAAGTAATTGATATAACTAAATAAATTTTCTTTAGAATAATTTATGTTTCTTATAAAAAAAGGGGCAATAGTTAAATCTACATTATTTAAAACTTTACTTAATGTATTAGTTTCAAAGTATGATAATTCTACAGAGTTACTTCCTCTTTCGAGTTCTCCTAAAATTCTTCCATTAAGGATCTTAGTATCTTTGTGATGATCCACAGTTGTACATATGTACCAAGGCATATACTCATTTATTTCAGTTTTTAAGCCTCTTCTTAGAGAAAGACTATAATCCTCTTCCTCATCGCCTGATGTATACAAAGGTTTGATTGATATATCCTTATCAATTTCTTTGTTTAAGTTATCTAAGCTCTCGCCTTTAAGAGCAGCAGAGGCAATTTTTTCCCACTCTGAAATATCTACCTTCTCAGCATTTAAATATTTCTCTATATTTTTAGCCATAAATTACCTATACGATATTTTATAATTATTTAATACAAATACGATATAAACATTTATATTAATATTGATAATAGTTAAGTAAAAAATTAAATTTTTTAGAAAATATAAAGAATATGAAGAACATTTTTATAATCCCTGGACAATTAAATAAAATTTCCATTTTTTTGTCCCCATGGTTTGCATTTTTTTCATTTATCCTTTTACTATTTGGTCTTTGGCTATCTTTTTTTAATTCTCCGATAGACTATCAGCAAGGTAATGCTGTGAGAATTTTATATATTCATGCACCCTCCGCTTGGTTAAGTATGTTAATTTATTCTTTTTTAGCGATAAATAGCTTCTTTGGCTTGGTATATGGACATGTTACAGCATTCTGCTTAGCAAGAGCAGCAGCACCAATCGGATTAACTTTTACGGCAATATGTTTAGTTACTGGCTCTATATGGGGAAAACCAATGTGGGGAACATGGTGGGTTTGGGATGCAAGACTAACATCTGTCTTAGTTCTTTTCTTTTTTTATATTGGATATATTGTTTTTTCAAAGTCATTTACAGACTTTATAAAAGGAGAAAAATTTTCTTCAATATTATCTATTATTGGTATTGTGAATTTACCAATTATAAAATTCTCAGTAGACTATTGGAATACTCTGCATCAACCTGCTAGCATATCAAAACTTAGCGCTCCATCGATTCATATTGATATGTTAGTTCCTCTAATTGTTATGTTTTTATCATTTTTATTTCTTTTTCTATATATTTTAATTTTAAGATTTCAAGCTGAATTAAATATAAGAAAGATTAATATTAATAACATTAAGTTTTACAAGGAAAGCTAATGAGGGACTACTCATTTTATATTTTGGCGGCCTATTGCTTTTGTTTCATAAGCCTAATATTTCTTGTTTTTTTGTCAAAACTATTCCTTTTAGACTCAAAAAAAAGGCTTAAAGAAATTAATAAAAATGATTAAAAGAAGAAAAAAAGTTTATAGAATAATTTCTTTACTACTAATTGTATCTATTTCAATTTTTTTAATAACATATGCCTTAAGAGATAATGTTATCTTTTTTTACTCTCCATCTGAGGTGCTAGAAAAAGTCTCTAAGAATGAAATTGTAGAGGGATCTCTTATAAGATTGGGAGGTTTGGTTTTAGAAGATAGTTTTAGTAGAGATAGTAATAGAAAGGTATTTTTTATAATTACTGACAATAGCAATGAAATTTTCGTTACTTACAAAGGTATACTTCCCGATCTTTTTGAAGAAGGACAGGGTGTAATTGCTGAAGGGTTTTTGAGAATTAATAAAAACTCTTTAAAACATCTAAATGAGTACATTCCCCAAAATAATAAGGTTTATTTCGAAGCTGAGGCAGTTTTAGCGAAACATGATGAAAATTATATGCCACCTGAGGTAGCGGAGTCTCTTGAGATGGGGTCATACGGATATGACTAATTTTGCTAATTTTAGTATTTTATTTGTAGGAATTTTATCATTATTACAGTTTTTAATTCCATTGTTTGGAAAAAAAATTGATAAAAAAACTCTTAATTATTTAATTTCATCTATTTCAACTACTTGTTTTGTACTTTTAAGTATTTCTTTCATGATTTTAATACTGGCTTATGTAAAATCAGATTTTTCATTATTAAATGTTTGGTCAAATTCTCATACATCAAAACCATTAATTTATAAAATATCTGGCTCTTGGGGTAATCATGAAGGATCTATGCTTTTATGGTGCTGGGTCATGTCTTTGTATGGTTTTTTTGTAACCCTAAATTTTCAAAGAATATCATCAGATTTTAAAACTAAAATTTTAATGTTTCAGGGTATTTTATGTTTTGGTTTTATTGTTTTTTTAAAATTTAAATCAAATCCATTTGAAAAATTATTTCCAATTCCAGAGGAGGGTATTGGTTTAAACCCTCTATTACAAGATCCTGGATTAGCATTTCATCCACCTTTTTTATATCTAGGATATGTTGGTCTATCAATTGTTTGGTCTTTTGCATTAGCAGGACTTTTTAATGAGAGTTTTGATAAAAATTGGGCAACAAAAACAAAACCATGGGTTATCGTATCTTGGATTTTTCTTTCAATAGGTATCACCTTAGGTTCTTATTGGGCATACTATGAGTTAGGTTGGGGCGGTTTTTGGTTTTGGGACCCTGTAGAAAATGCCTCTCTTATTCCTTGGATAGTTGCAACAGCTCTAATGCACTCAATTATAGTGATGGAAAAAAGAGGCATATTAGTAAATTGGTGCATATTATTATCAATTTTGGGATTTGCATTATCTATGGTTGGAACATTTATTGTTAGATCAGGATTGCTAACTTCAGTTCACGCTTTTGCAAATGATCCTGATAGAGGAATATTTATTTTATCTTTAATTGCCATATATATAGTAGGAAGTTTATTTGTTTTTGCAATTAAGCCTATTAAAACTAATCAGTTGGTTAAATATAATCTTCTTAGTAAAGATTTTTTTCTGATTATTAATAATTTGCTATTAATTGTTTCAGCTTTGACTATCTTCATTGGAACAATATATCCAATGATACTTGAAATATTTTCTGGAGATAGAATATCAGTAGGACCTCCTTTTTACACAATTACTGTAATTCCAATAATTTTTTTATTTACAATTTTAGCATCGATGGCGATATTCCTTCCTTGGGGAAAACTTAAAACTAATTTTGAGTATGCGAAAATTCTTATATTATTCTTATTATCATTATTTCTTACTTTGATTTTTTATATTTATTTCGATGTTCAAAATATTTTCTCAAATATAGGAGTTTTCGTATCATTTTGGATTCTTTTGAGCTCTGTCTATGGGCTTGTTAATAGAAGAAAAAAAATAAGCCTTTCCTCTTTTTTTGGTCACTCAGGACTAGGAGTTTTAATTCTTGGCTGCTCTATCTCCATATCGTCTCAAAAACAATATGAAGGACCTATGTCATTAAATGAAAATTTAAAAATTGGAAATTATAAAGTTAGATTTTTAAATGTTGAAGATGGAAATGGACCAAACTATATAAATTCTACCGGGAGTTTTTCATTAGAGAATGCGGGAAGAATTATAAAGTTAAGTGCTGAAAAAAGATTTTACCCAGTGGAAAAATCAATGACAACTGAAGCAGGAATTTATTCAAAATATTTTTCACATGTTTATATAATTTTGGGAGAAAAAATTAATTCGGATGAGTGGATGGTTAGAATTTGGTTTAAACCTATGATTTCTCTTATTTGGATTGGTGCATTGATTACTTCTTTAGGTGGATTACTATCTTTATTAGGTAAAATTAAATTCAAGCCAAACTTTAGATATCTATTTTTTTTATTTATTCTTTTATTTTCTTATCCAATAAATTCTTATTCAGACAATATTAGTATTTATGAAGCTGAACAAATTGAGAGTCGAATAAAATATATCAATCAAAATATAAGATGCCTGGTTTGTGAGTCTCAAACTATAGACGAGTCAAATTCACCCTTGGCAAAAGACTTCAGAGATATTGTAAGAAAAAAAGTTTTAAATAATGAAACTGATGAGAGTATCTATAATTATTTTAGAGAAAGGTACGGAGATTATATAATCATGAGGCCACCTTTTAAAAATAATACACTCCTTTTATGGATAGCGCCCTTTTTATTTTTAATGATGGGTTTATTTATAATCATTAAATATCAAAAAAGACATAGAGATAACTGATATGAGAAAATTAAATGTATCAAATTTAGCTTGTTACAGATCTGGTAATAAAATTTTCAGTGACATATCTTTCGATTTAAACGAGGGGGATGTATGTTTGCTTTCAGGTTCAAATGGATCTGGAAAAACAACTCTTCTTAGAGTTTTGGCTGGTCTGATACCAATTAGCTATGGCTCAATAGAATACAATAACATGAATACACTCGAAGATAATTTCTATATTCTTGGTCATAGATTGGGTATTAAGGAAGAAGTGACACCATACGAGGATTTACTTTTTTGGTCCTCAATTTATAATTATAAAAATTTCGAGAATGTCCTTAAAAGAGTTGGTTTAAAAAATTATAAATCTCTAAAATGTAAATATTTATCTCAGGGTCAGAAACAAAGACTTGCAATTTCTCGATTATTAGTTTCAAAAAAATCAATTTGGCTCCTTGATGAGCCTTTATCATCCTTAGATAAAGAGGGTGTTTCTCTCTTAAAAGAGTTAATTGATGAACATAATAAATTCGGAGGAATAGCTGTAATATCATCACATAATGATTTTTTGAAAAAATATGATTTTCATATAAATATGGATAAATAGAATGAAAAATTTAAAATTGTTATTTTATAGAGAAATAAAGGGGTCTTTTAACCTTAAGGGAAGTTATATTTTATCTTTAGCATTTTTTTCAATTTCTATAATTCTATTGCCTATAGGAGTAGGGCCAAATAAAGGCTTTATATCATCTATAGCCCCAGGTTTAGTATGGGTTTCAATTATATTAACATCTTTACTTTCTCTAAATAATATTTTTTACGAAGACTTTAACGATGGAACACTTGATCTATTTAAAATAGGTCCTTTATCTATTGTAGAGATATGTTTTATAAAGGCACTTGTTCATTGGATTTCAAATTTTTTACCTTTAATAATTGTTACACCAATTTTAAGTATATTCTTAAATTTTCCTCCTAATTTACTGATTTATTTAATTTTTTCTCTTATTCTAGGAACCCCTTCTTTAAGTTTTATTGGTATTTTAGGTTCTTCTCTAACTTTATCTTTAAAACAACATAACTTACTTATTCCTCTTATAATTTTTCCATTTTTTATACCGATATTAATTTTTGGATCAGGAGCAATTTCATCTTTAATGTATATTGGGTTTGAAGATTTATTTATGAGACAAGTATTAATACTGGCGGGCCTTAGTGGTTTATCAATAGCTTTATGCCCGTTTGCATGTAGTTATATACTGAATGTAAATTATGATTAATCGTTTTCGTCAGGAATAAATTTTAAGGCTAAACCATTTATACAATACCTTAAGCCAGTTGGTTTTGGTCCGTCTTCAAAAACATGACCTAAATGCTCACCTTCTTTCGATAGAATCTCTTCCCTTATCATTCCATGAGATGTATCTTTTTTAAGAATAATATTCTCCTCAATGACGTCATAAAAACTTGGCCATCCACTTCCTGACTCGAATTTTGTTTCGGATCTAAAAACAGGTAAACCCTTATCAGCAGTTACATATGTGCCAGATCTTTTTTCATAAAGTAGATCACTCGTTCCAGGCATTTCTGTTCCAGAATTGTAAAGAATGTTTTTTTGTTCATCGGTTAAATCATTATTCATTTTAAATTATTCCTTTAATTTTTATATTATACACTAAATACTTTACACAGTGATGTAAAATTGGCATTTTGTCGATATTAATTGGAGAGGTGGCCGAGTGGTCGAAGGCGCTCCCCTGCTAAGGGAGTATACGAGCAATCGTATCGTGGGTTCGAATCCCACTCTCTCCGCCATAAACAATAAATTTAAATTAGACTGTTTCAAATTTTTCTCTATATTCTTTTATTCCAATACAAAATAAAATACTTCCAATTGGAGCAACTATAACTGCAACCAAGCTAAGAGAATAAGCAATTAAATTTGGATCATTAAAAATATAGTCAGTTCCAAAAGCCACTAAAAATGGTCCAATAGCTAAGCCTATTACATTTGTTGAGACTACATACATTCCATTTACAACACCTCTCATGGGATTTGGGGTTACCTCTTGCATAATTGTAGTAACTAAAGCGAGCGGTAAAGGAATGCAAAAGCTTGCTATAGCTATACAAATAAGTGCGTAAAAGGAGTCATTTTGAAAAGGTAATAGAGATATTGATATTCCAGCTAAGGAAACACCTAAAACACATACTTTTAAACTAGATGAGCTTATAGATAAATTTTTTAAAACTTTAGATAGGAAAGGACCAGAAATTACCCCTGTAGAACCAAAGAATAATGCAATAAGACCATAAACTCTTCCAGCATCAGAGAGCTCCCAATCATAAACTCTTACTAAAATTGTAGGAGACCAAGCCTGTAAACCGTAAAGCATAATTACTAAAAAGGGCGTAGCTATATGAAGGGAAGTATATATTCTTTTATTTAAAAGCATAAATGAAATTACTTCTGACCAGTTTGGTATTTTTTCTGAGTTAGATTTAATATTTTTACGTTTTGGCTCCTTCACTGATAAGAGTAAACCAGTAATAATTATACCTGGCAGAGAGACAATTATAAAAGTAATTTGCCATGGAGCTAGACTTCCAATTAAAGGTATATATATTGCTTCGCGACCAGACGTAAGATCTAAAACATAAGCACCTAAAATCATAGCTAAACCAGCACCCAAATATGGACCCATAAGATAAATACTTATAGGAAACGAAAGTCTCTCAGGCCTGAAATAATCTGCAAGAACGGACCATGCTGCAGGAGAAAGAGCTGCTTCTCCTGCTCCAACTCCCATTCTCGCGAATAAAAGTTCATAAAAATTTCTCGATAAACCACACGTAAATGTTGTTATAGACCATACAACAACTCCTGAAATCATTATTTTAATTCTATTAAACTTATCTACTAAACGTCCAATAGGTACACTTAATAAAACGTATGTAATTACAAAAGCAAACCCTTGCAATAAGCTTATCTGTGTATCACTTAACAATAAATCATTCTGTATTGGAATTACTAATAAATTAAGAATTTGACGATCTATAAGGGAAAATATAAACGCAAAAAGAAAAACAAATGTTACATACCAACCCTTCTTTTCTGATGGCCAATCCTCTACTTGACTTTTATTAATCAAATGTTTTTCCTACCATTCTGTGATCAGTACTAGTATGTTCTAAGTGCATTTCATAAATCTGCCATCCAATATTTTGCTTAAACCTAACTTTGTCATAATAAGTACCCATTACAACTCTTAATCTGTTATCCTGCCATGTATGCCAGGCCTGAAGATAGCTTGTCATATTAGCTTCTCCAGAAATTAGTCTATTATTTTTAATATTGAATTTAGAAAATTCGACAACTTGTGTCCCTATTAAATGTTGAGTACTATTATATTTTTCAAGAGCATTAATTACCACTTTTGACCAACCATTAGGCCCTTTAGCTTTTAATATTTTCTCTGCACCAGCGCTAATTTTAGCATCGGAACTAAAAATTTTCTTATATATATTTATTCCTTCTTTTCTTAGTTTTTTATTATTAGATATACCTATTAAGTCCGTAGCTTTTCCATATAATCTTCTTAAATATTCAATTTCTTCACGAGACTGATAAAGAAGTATGGCTTCTAAAGAACTAGAATTAAAGTTAAATTTTTTTTCAATCATTTTTCCCTCTAAAATATAAAATTTATAAATTAAATAATATTTAGTTTAATAATAAAATAAACTTATAATATATTTTTAATTAATTTAATTAAGGTAAATGAATTGTTTAAAGTTTTTGCTTTTTTAAAAAGAAATAGATTATTACTGACACATGATGAATATCGTGCAGGACACGTTGGTTTTCATTGCTGTAACTCAAGAAGATTAAAAAATATTAGAGGATATTTAGTAAACATATGGTCAAATGAGACATTACAAAAAAAAATGGGTAAAAAATATAAAACTATTACCTTTAATGAACCAAAAAATTTTCTTGATTATTGGGATGGTTTTCCTGAAGTTTATTTTGATAATAAAAAGGATTGGATTTCTGCATCAACACCTGAGCCCACAAGAGCAACAAAAGATGGTTTATCTATTGATGAAAGCTGGACCTTAGGAGATGGTCCATTTCTCTTTGACAAAGTTGAAAATAAATCTGATCAATTTAAATCAAATCATTTAAAAGTTAATGAAACAGTGGTTTTACCGGTCTCTAGACCAGAAAAAAAAATTTGTAAAATAATTCAATTTTTTAAAAAAAATTCTTTATTGGTCGATAAAGAATTTAAAAATGAATTTTTAAACTCTTATAATAAATTATTTTTAGAAATTCCAAATATTATTGGCTTAACTGTCAATTTCCGTGATAAAAATATTGATGCTGCTGTTAAAGAATTTTTTCAAAAAAATGCTTGGTGTTTTTCTGAAGAAGGAAAAAAAGAAAGAAAAATTTTTGCAGAATTATGGGATGGAGCAACTGAAATTTATGTTAATAATTCAGAAGACTTTATAAATGGGATTTTGAAACTTTCAAAAGAAAAAGGTTTTAATGAATTACAAGAAAAACTTTTTTCATCCTTATGGTACGTCGAAGTTGATGAGAATTTAATTGTTTTACCCAACCGGGATCCGTCTCCAGATTATTATTTTAGGTAGATAATGTTTAAAGTATTTGGTTTTGTAAAAAAAAATAATAATTTATCTCATGATGAATACAGAACTGGTCATGTTGGTTATCACAACTCTTTTGGAAGAAGGTTAAAAAATATCAGGGGATATATTTTAAATGTGAGATCTAATAGAGATCTTATTGACGATTATAAAAACTCTGAAATAATTAGAGAAATATCTTTAAATGAACCCAAAAACTTCGATACCCAATGGAACGGTTTTGGTCAGTTAATGTTTGATGACTATCATGATTATATTAATGCAAAGCAAGCTACTCTTGATAAAGCTGGACCTAGGGGATTAGAGCTAGATCATATGGTGGCTAAGGTAGGAGATGATTTTAATCATTTATACTCAGGCTCTCCTTTTCAGTTTAATGTTGATGAAACTATTATTTCACCAGTCATGCGGCCAGAAAAAAAACTATTCAAAATTATTCAATTTATTAAAAAAAAGAATGAGCTTGATCCTCTTTTATATAGTTCATATTTAAAAGGAAAATATTGTTCAATTTTTGCCGATATTAAAGGTTTAAAAGGTCTAATTATTAATCATAGAACATCACTCGATGTAATGACCAATTTTTTTAAAGCTGACGCAGAATGTTTTAGTAAAAAAGGTATTAAAAGAAGAGAAAAATTCTACGATTGTTGGGATACCATTATTGAATACTGGTTTTTAAATCCCGATAATTTTTTTAAAGGTAGATTCGAGAAAAAACTATTAAGTAATATTATTATCTTTGAAGATAAATATTTTGCAAAATCTTTTTACAGGGAAGTCGATGAGACTTTGGCAGTAATACCAAAAAGAAACATAGCACCCGAATTTTATCATAGATAAATTAATCTTTAAAAACAGAAATTAATCTTTAAAAACAGATTGATTTTAATTTTTAAATTTAAGAACTGAAATAATTTAATTTACATAAAAACATCATTTTCTTATGCTTTATTAATTGATAAATTAAACTTTAGCTAATATATTGAAACAAATGATAAAAAGGGGAGAATATTTTCAGTCATGAAAAAAACATTTTTAAATTTTTTAATAATTTTTGTATTTATTTTGAATTTTAAGTCAGTTGCCTATACTCAAGAGGCTTCAAGTCAGGTAAGTGATATCGAAGAAATTGTTGTTACATCTCAAAAAAGAGCAAATGCAATTGCTGCCCAAGATTTACCTGCAAGTGTAACTGCAATAAATGAAGATCTTATAATAAGATCAGACTCATTAGATTTAACTGATGTGGGCAGAATGGTTCCAAATGCAACTTTACACCCATCAGCTACTTTTGCTGGAACACCAAATTTTTTAATTAGAGGTATTGGTGTAAGCGGTACCACAAGATCACTTGATCCTACAGTTGGTATTATAGTTGACGGGGTATATTTAGGTTTTCCAGTTGGTGCAAATCTTGATATGTTCGATAGAGAGTCTGTTGAAATTTTAAGAGGCCCTCAGGGAACCCTTATTGGAAGAAATGTTACAGGTGGTGCTATTGTTGTGAGATCAAAAAGGCCAAGTGGAAATTTTGGTGCAAAAATTGATGCAACAATAGGTGATTACAATAGGAAAGATTTTTCAGCCAGTATTGAAGGACCTTTTAGTGATACAGTTTCTGGTAAAATAGCTTTCATGTCTAGAGATAGGGATGGTTATTGGAAGGATAACAATGGTGGAACTATGATTCCAACTGCGGGGGCAATTGCCAGAGGTTATGATGAAACAGGCACTGGTGAATCTGGTACAAAACCAGATGTTGATCTTACAATTATTAAACCTATGATATTAATTGAGCCAAATGAAAATCTTGATATAACTTTTATTGCTGAATTCTTAACAGATAAAAGTGGTACAGCAAATAGTAGGAATTTTGTAAATAATGATGCTTTAAGAAGAACCCAACTATTTGGTTATACTCCTCCAGAAGACAGGTATGAGATTAACCATAATTTAATGGGCGGCAATGATCTTGAAATAGAGACTTATGTTGGAGAGTTTAACCTTAGAACTGATACTGGTATTCTTACAGGTATAGCATCTTACAGAGAGTTAACTTATGACTCAAGTACTGATTTTGATGGCTCTCCTATAACACTTTTTCATTTCCCTGATAATCACGAGGAACAAGAGCAACAAACTTTTGAACTTAGATATGCAGGATCAAATTCTGACAACATAGATTATGTAATAGGTATAAGTTATTTCGATCAAGAAATGTTTGTTGGAGAAAGAAGAGATTTTGGTGTTGTTGATATAGCCGGTGTAACTGAGCTTCAACATGATAGCATTGGAATATTTGCTGAGCTTGATTATATGATTACAGACCGAACTAAATTAACATTTGGTGCACGTTGGACTGAAGAAAATAAAGAAGTTATCTTTAATGCAATTGGATCATGTGAAAAAGACTTCAGCTCATGTTCAGGACCATCATCCGGCTTATTTAGGAGTGGCACATATGATGATACAACACCTAAATTTGCAATAACACATGCACTTAATGATGATGTGAATATATATGCAAGTTACACTCAAGGATTTAGAAGTGGATCATTTGATGCTAGGGCAAGAACAATTGACTCCTTTTTAAATAGTCAACCTGGTCCAGAGGAAGTAACTAGTATAGAGCTTGGTTTAAAATCAACTCTCAATGATGGAAGAATAATGTTTAATTTGGCTGTATTTCAGGCAGATTATGATGATATTCAAAAACTTGCTCTCGAGGAATGTGTTGTAAATACCACTACATGCCCATCAGGAAGAATTCAAAGATTAATAAATGCTGCAGAGGCTACTATTGAAGGTATTGAAATAGAAACAAGAATTAATATCACTGATCAATTTAGTCTTGAAGGCTCACTAGGTTATACAGATGCTAGTTTTGATAAATTCGAAGGATTTGATGCTGATGGTGTTCGTGGTTATGACCCAGTTACAGATCCTGCAGCTGCAAAAGCACTTAAATTTGAACGAGTACCAGAGCTAACTTATAATATAATGGCTAATTATTACCAACCATTGGCAAGTGGAGCTGAACTTGATTTTAGAGTATCATATTCATATACTGATGATTTTACTAATAATGCTACTATGACTAGAGCAATTATAACTGAGTCTTTTGGTTTGTTAGATGCAAGTGTTTCTTATACTTTTGCTCAAAGTAATTTAAAATTAACACTATTTGGCAAGAATATTACAGATGAGGATTATCATGATTTTGCTCTTGATAATGCTTTAACAAGTTTAACTTGGGGTGGTGTTCCTGATACTTATGGTTTAAGACTTTCATATTCTTTTGAATAAAAGTTTTTAAACTATAAACATTATTAAAGGCCATTTTAAATGGCCTTTTTTTATTAAATTTAAATAGGTTATTATGACTAAAAATGAAAAGCAAAAACGTCATTATGATTGGTTAAATCAAGTAAAAGAAGAAATTATTGATCCTCAATTGCCAATTATTGATCCACATCATCATTTATGGAATGGTGATGATGAATTAGCAGGATCTTTTCCATACCTAATAGAGCATCTTAATGAGGATACATTCTCAGGTCACAATATTACTGGAACCATTTTTATGGAGTGTGCAGCAGGTTATTATTCAAATGGGGAAGAAAAATATAAACCGGTGGGTGAGACTGAATTTGTAATAAATTTAATTAATGAGTCCAAAAATTTAAAAAAATCAACAAATATAATAGGGATTATTGGTTTTGCTGATTTAATGTTAGGCAGTGAGGTTAAAGATGTTCTTGATAAACATCTTTTAAAAGGAGAGGGCATGTTTAAGGGTATCAGACATGCTGCAGGATGGGATAAGAATATAGAAATTCATAACTCTCATAGTGATCCAATTGAAAATATTTATTTTAACAAAAGTTTTAGAGAGGGAGCCGAAGAGTTAATAAAGTTAAATTTAACTTTCGATGCATGGCATTATCATCATCAAATTAAGGATTTAAGTAATTTTGCAAGAAAATATCCAGAATTAACCATCATTCATGATCATTTTGGTGGACCACTTGGTGTTGGTCCATATGAGGGTAAAAGGGAAGAAATATTTAAAAAATGGAAAGATGATATTTCTTTATTATCAGAGTCAAAAAATGTTTGTGCTAAGCTTGGAGGTTTGGCTATGCCGGTAAATGGCTGGAATTTTCATAAACAGAAAAAACCTGCTTCATCAGATCAAATATTAGATTTGCATCACGAATATTACTTACATACAATTAATTGTTTTGGTGTTGAAAGATGTATGTTTGAGAGTAATTTTCCTGTGGATAGAAGGTCTGTATCATATCACATATTATGGAATGCCTTCAAAAAAATGGTTCTACATTATTCTGATGAAGATAAAAATAAGTTATTTTTTCAAAATGCAAAAGATATCTATGGAGTATAAAATCTATCTTCTTCCTTCTATATAATCATTCAAAACTTCATGATACCTTCTAACTCTCCTTTCTTGATTTGTTAAAATAGCATCATCAAAACCTTTTGATTTAACCCCTTTTTGTTGTCCAATGGCCATGCTTATATCTTGATCTGTAACATAGCCCATAGATCCTTCTGGATAAATAACCCATTCATGTTCTGCTGGTCTCAAAGGTCTTGGACCTAAGGGTGTTTCTGTCATTTTTTCACCAGCCGTAACTTCAGTAGTATCAGATCCCATAAATGTAGCAGATCCTGATAAACTTTCCATTTCAGGAACTAGCCACCAGTGTTCAAATAAACATTTTTCTGGGTCAGTAGGATGGGGTTGAGGTCTTTGAAACTGAATTCCATCAGGGGTCATTGTTATATCATAATTTGGAAAGCAATTATAAAAATAATAGTCTGTAAGTTGTTCGTCAGTTAAAAATTCATAATGCCAAAACCCTCTATTTTTAGCTAACTTTCTTTTCTGCTTTTGAATTGCTATCCTAGTTTCCTGAGCCTTCCCTTTGAAATCCTCAGGATTTAGGTCCCAAGCAATTAGCGCTGCATCGAGAGGAAATTGAACTTCGTTTGGGGATTGATCACCCAGTGCAGGTTTATGTCCAGGCATAAGCATTCTATTGTGGCCGTTATCATACATATCAAATTGAGAAAATTTATAATCATTTTCGATATGCACTGATAGTTCAGGATGTAAAGTGGGTAGATGATAAGACTCATTAAAATTATCGTGAATAATTTTCCAATTACAATCAACTTCACAAGTCATATTCAAAACTCTAATATATTTTTCTGGCTGATACGGTTTCATATGATCAAGAATTGGATACAGAGCTTCTTCAAATTTTTGGCAATTATCATCTAAATTTATCCATACAAATCCTAGACCAACCTCACACTTGACTTCTTTTAATTTTATTTTTCCACAAGGACTGCCATCATCAAAATCCTCAGCATCCTGAAGATCTGTTAAAATTCCTTGTGTATTATAAGTCCAGCCATGGTATGTACATTTAAAACTCTCTAAGAAACCTTTTTCGACATGAACTAATATATTCCCTCTGTGAGGACAAACATTATAAAAAGCTCTAATAGTCATATCTTTTTGTCTAACAACAAGAATTTCTTCTATACCAATTTTATAAACGAAAAAATCATCTGGCTCGGGTATCTCTGAGGCTATTCCAGCAATTTGCCAAACTTTTGTCCAAACATGATCCCATTCTTTTTTCATAAAATCTTTTGAATAATATCTGTCACCAGTAATTTTATCACCTCTGATAACTGGATCTGGATGTTTTGTCCTTGGTGTTGGCTTGAAAGTAGATTTATCCAAAATTCTCTCCCATTTAAATGAAATTATATTTTATACTAAAAACAGTTTATTTAAATATTTTAATTTTAAAACAATTCAAATATAGTAAATATTTATTTATTGTAGATTTAGTGAGTAAAGTACTCTAAATTTTTGTTTTAAGTATATGATTTTAATGGAAAAAAATGTTTAAAGGATCCATAGTTGCCATTGTTACCCCTTTTAAGAATGGTAAAATTGATGAAACCTCATTAAGGAATTTAGTTAATTGGCACATTGCTGAAGGTACTCATGGAATTGTTCCAGTTGGCACAACTGGTGAAAGTCCAACTTTAGATCATAGTGAACATAGGGAAGTTGTTGAGATTGTTATTGATCAGGTAAATAATAGAGTACCTGTAATAGCTGGTGCTGGATCAAATTCTACTTCTGAGGCAATAAGCCTTCTTATGCATGCTGAGTCAGTTGGAGCTGATGCAGCCCTAATAGTAACACCTTATTACAATAAACCTACTCAAGAAGGGCTTTATGAACATTTTAAAGCAATTAACAGAGCTTCAATGGGAATTCCGATAATAATATATAATATTCCCCCAAGATCTATAGTTGATATGTCTATTGAGGTAATGGGTCAGTTATCAAATTTAGAGAACATAATTGGCGTAAAAGATGCAACAAGTGATCTATCGAGAGTTGAAAAGCAAAAAAAACAGTGTAAAGACGGTTTCCTTCAATTTTCTGGAGAGGATATTACTGCATTTGAATTTATGAAAAATGGAGGTAATGGCTGCATTTCAGTTACAGCTAATGTTCTTCCAAAACTTTGTTCTGATTTTCAAAATCTATGTATTGAAGGAAATTATGATGAGGCTCTAAAAATTCATAAAAAACTTGAACCCATGCATAATGCATTATTCATTGAGACTAGTCCTTCACCAGTTAAATATGTTTTATCTAAAATGGGTCGTATTGAAGATGAATTAAGACTCCCTTTGGTAAGCATAAGACAGGAAACAAAGGAAATATTAGATAAAGTTATTTCTGACTTGGATTTAATCTAATGTCATCAAAATCCGGTGGATCTAAGAAAAATATCAAAGGAGAAAAGGTAATTGCTGATAACAGGAAAGCTAATTATTTGTTTTCAATAGAAGAGGTTTTTGAAGCTGGTTTAGTATTGCTAGGGTCAGAGGTAAAAAGTCTTAGGTTAAATAAAGCAAATATAGCAGAGTCTTATGCTTCTGAAGAAGAAGGTGAGATTTTTTTAATTAACTCCAATATTCCTCCTTATAAAAATGCTATTTTCACGAACCACAAACCAAAAAGAAAAAGAAAATTGTTACTTAATTCTAGAGAAATTAACAAATTAAAAAATGCCTCTCAAAAAAAAGGAATGACAATAATTCCTCTTAAATTATTTTTTAATGAGAAAGGAATTGCCAAAATATCTATTGGTTTAGGAAAAGGAAAAAAACTACATGATAAGAGGCAGGATCAGAAAAGAAAAGATTGGGATAAACAAAAATCAAGACTTTTAAAGAAAAATAACTAATTTAATAAAATTTTCTTTGCTTCTATAAAAATTTCATCAAACATTTTTTGAGATAATCTTTTTGTATTAATATTATATCTTGAACAGTGATAGCTATCTAGAAGCTTTATTTTTTCTGATAAATTATATTTATTTGAATGACCAAATTTAAAATCTTTTTGTTTTAAATTAAATGTTGAAATTATACTTTTGTGAGAGATCAATCCAAGCGCCACTATAACTCTTAGGTTTTTATGATAAGAGATTGTTGATTTTAAAAAATTTTCACAATTCTTAATTTCATCTGATTTAGGTAGATTTTTTGGCGGAACACATCTAACAGCGTTAGTAATACTACAATTCTTGAGTGTTAGATTATCTTTTCCATCTTCTTTATAATAACCCTTTAAAAGACCATGATTTTTCAATGTATGAAAAAGAGTTAATCCCGCGTAATCACCAGTAAATGGTCTTCCAGTTTTATTCGCTCCATTAAGACCGGGCGCTAGGCCAACGATTAAAATTTCTGAATTTTTATTAATAATTGAAGGAACTGCACCGTTAAACCAGTTGGGATATTTTTTAATATTGATATCTCGAAATTTTTTTAATCTTTTACATTTCGAGCAATTTTTATTTGGTTCAATCAATATGTATTCCTTTTTGAATTGTTTTAAAATTCTTTATTAGTTATATTAATCAATATATTAATCTAATGCTTGCATTTATTTAAATCTAGGCATATTTACTAGATTGATTTTATTTAGAGGAAACAAAATGGCTCGTGTAACTGTTGAAGATTGTGTTGATAAAATTACCAGTAGGTTTGATCTTGTTCTTTTTGCTGCCCATAGGGCGCGTGAAATGTCAGAGGGATCCGAAATACTTGTAGATAGAGATAATGATAAAAATCCTATTGTAGCACTCAGAGAAATTGCTGATGAAAAGCTTGTTCCCTCTGATCTTGAAGACTCAAAAATTTCAAGTTTACAAACTCAAATAGATGTCGATGAGGCTGATGAAGACTATATTCCACTAGTCCAAGATAATACAAAAGCGTCCCCATCTTTAGCACCTCAAGATCAAATTGATGAAGCAGAGGAGACTGAAGAAGAGCCTATTGAAGAAAGAATGAGTGAAGAGGATCTATTAAAGGCCATGCAAGATAATATGGTTGATAAAAAAAATAATAGAAGATCCTATTAATGAGTGGATAATTTATGAGTCAATCGCAATTAGTTGACCGTATTTTAGTTAATAAGCCTGAAGCTGATAGGGTAATTTTAAATAAAGCATATATTTTTGGTACAGAAATGCATGGAAGGCAGTTAAGAGCCTCGGGAGATCCTTATTTTTCTCATCCAATTGAGGTAGCTGGAATTCTTTCAGATTTAAAACTTGATACTACTTCAGTGGTGTGTGCTTTGCTTCACGATACAATTGAGGATACTAGTGCAACTATTCAGGATATAGAAGAAAATTTTGGAAAAGAGGTTGCCAAATTAGTTGATGGCGTAACAAAGTTAACATTACTGGAAGGAAAGCCTGATAGTACAAAGCAAGCAGAAAATTTTAGAAAGTTACTGCTTGCAAGTGCCAGTGATATAAGGATTTTGTTGATAAAATTAGCAGATCGCCTTCACAATATGAGGACTCTTCATTTTATAAAAGATCAAAAGAAAAGAAAGAGAATTTCAAGGGAAACTCTTGAGATTTACGCACCTCTAGCCGGAAGAATTGGAATGCAGGAACTTAAGGAAGAATTAGAAGATTTATCATTTACATTTTTTGAACCCAAAATTAGAGATATTTTAATAGAAAGATTAAGAATCTCAAAAAAGAAAAAAAGTAAAATAGTTCAATTTACAAAAAAAGAGTTAGAGAAAACTCTGAAGAAAAATAAAATTAAGTGCTCTGTCTTTGGAAGGGAAAAAACACCCTATTCAATATGGAAAAAACTTGAAATTCAGCATAAATCTCTTGAACAATTATCTGATATTTTTGCTTTTAGGGTTTGTGTAGAAACAATTCAAGAATGTTACGAGGTATTAGGAATCTTACACTGCGAATGGCAAGCAATTCCAGGTAAATTTAAAGATTACATTTCAACACCTAAAAAAAATGGCTATCAATCTCTTCATACAACATTAATAGGACCGCAAAACCAGAGAGTGGAAGTTCAAATACGGACTGAAAAAATGAATGATCTTGCTGAAAGAGGTCTAGCTGCTCATTGGATTTATAAGGATAATGACGATGTTGAGCGAGATTATTTATCCTCGATTGAGTGGATAAATGATCTTGTTGATATTCTCAACCGTGATGGAGCAACAGAGGAATTTTTGGAAAATACAAAATTAGAACTTTTTCTTGATCAAATTTATGCATTTACACCAAAAGGAACTTTAGTGGCGCTGCCAAGAAATGCAACAGCTTTGGATTTTGCCTATGCTGTTCATACAGATCTTGGTAATTTTTGTAGCAGAGTAAAAATAAACGGCGTCGATAAACCAAGAAGAACCGTTTTACATAATGGTGATGAAGTTGAAATATTAAAATCAAAATCACCCGTTGCTTTAGAATCTCTTCAAGAATTTGTTAAAACAGGTAAAGCTAAATCAGCAATTATTAGATCGATTAAAGAAAAAAAGTCTCACAACCAGAGACTTCTAGGAAAAGCAATAATTAAAAGTGTTTTTTCTTCTCATAGAAAAAAACCTACTAGAGATATTCTTGAACGTTCTTTTGGTGCTCTAGAGGTTAATTCATTAAAATCATTATATGAACTTGTAGGCAGCGGTGATTCATCAGGTTCACAGGTTTATGATCTTGTTTTTCCAAATAACAAAAGAAAAAAAAGAAAAAAAAATTATTATATTGAAAAAAATATTTCAATTCCTGTTCAGGGTCTTCATTCTGATATGCCGGCTCAATTTGCTGAAAATAGTTTTTTAGTCCCAGGTGATAAAATTGTTGGAATAATCCTTCCTGAAAAGGGAATAACGATTTTTCCAGTAGATAGTCTTGAATTAGTTAATTATGAGAAATCACCAGAGTCCTGGATCAAGCTTGAATGGAAGAAAGATATTGATTTTACTTTTACATCAAGAATAAGAATAACCATCATTAATGAAGTAGGGGTTTTAAATTCTATTACATCAACTATAGCTGATTATGGAGGAAACATTACTAATTTAATCTTAAATGAAAAGGATAGCGATTTTTATAATTTAATTATTGATATTAATGTTAATGATAATAAGCATATCAGTGATATTGTTAAGAGTTTAGATGGTTTACCGGTCGTTGAAGCTGTAAACAGGTTTATAGGTTAACTGTAATGAAAAAAGAAGATGTTATTAAAGAATTTAAAGAAGCTGGAGCCCTTCTTGAGGGTCATTTTATTTTGTCTTCTGGTTTGCACTCTTCGAAATATTTACAATGTGCATTGGCCCTTTCAGAGCCTTTAAGGGCCCAAAGATTGTCGACCTCTCTTGGCAAAAAAATTCTAGATACTATTAAAATTAAAATTGATTTAGTTGTTTCACCTGCCATGGGTGGTTTAATTATAGGACATGAAATTGCAAGGTATCTAAATGTTCCATCAATTTTTTTAGAGCGTGTAAATGGTAAATTTGAGTTAAGAAGAGGTTTTAGTATAAAGCCAAATTCAAATTGTCTTCTAGTTGAAGACATAGTAACAACCGGTCTATCTTCAAATGAGAGCATTGAAGTTATAAAAAGCTTTGGAGGAAATATTGTTGGAGAAGCATGTTTAATTGATAGATCCTCAGGAAAAGCTAACTTAGATATTGAATTAATTTCTTTAACATCAATAGATATACCCACATTTAACAAAGATAATATTCCTGAAAATTTAAAAAATATTCCAGCAATTAAACCTGGAAGTAGAAATATTTCTTAATGTTTAAAAGAAAAAACTCCTTAAATATTTATTCAAAAATAAGATTATATTTTTGGCCTGAAAAAGGTTTTCTGAGGAATTTTTCATATTTCTGGAAAAGATTAATGCGATTACCGGATACCTCATACTCTATTTCCATGGGATTTTCTGTAGGTTTTTTTATAGCATTTACTCCATTTTTTGGCTTACATTTTATAATATCCGCGCTAATTTCTTGGTTATTAAAAGTCAATATTTTTTCAAGTATTGTAGGGAATTTCTTTGCTAGCTTTATATCTTTTCCAATGATGGCTATGGGAATGTTGACAATTTCAAATGAAACTAATTTCGAAGGGTGGTTTGATTATTTGATTTACTTTGCTAAAACAACATTTCCAATTTTTTCAGGAATTTTAGTTGTAGGTTTAGTATTATCATTAATTTGTTATTTCTTGATAAATTATATTATTGAAATTTTTAAAAAAAAAATAAGTTAAAGAAAGGTAATTAATTGAAAAATAATATAAAAAATAATATTAGGCTTGGAGTTAATATAGATCATGTTGCTACTTTAAGAAATGCAAGAAAAGAAAACTTTCCTAGCCCACTTAATGCCGCAAGGTTAGCCCTAGACTCTGGAGCAGATAGTATCACCGCTCATCTAAGAGAAGATAGAAGGCATATAAATGATTCAGATATAAAAGAGATTGCCTATAATTTACCTGGAAAACTGAATTTGGAAATGGCGGCAACTGATGAGATGTTAGAAATTGCTGAAAAAATAAAACCTTTCTCATGTTGTATTGTTCCAGAAAAAAGGGAGGAGGTTACCACTGAAGGTGGCCTAGATGTAATAAACAACTATAATAAATTAAAACCAATTATCGATAAGTTAAGAGAAATTGGAGTGAGAACTACTCTTTTTATTGATCCTGAAGATATCAATTTAGATATATGTTATGATCTTAAAATAGACTGTGCTGAAATTCATTGTGGAACTTTATGCAGACTATATGAAATGGAAGATAAAAAAGGCTTTGATTTTGAATTTAATAAAATTAAAAACTTTTCAAAAAAACTTTTTTCTAATGGAATTGAAGCCCATGCTGGACATGGTTTGAATTACGAAACAACTAAGTTGGTAAGTTCAATAAACGAAATAGAGGAGTTAAATATTGGCTTCTTTATTATTGCGGAATCAATTTTTAATGGTCTAGATAAAACTATATTAACCATTAAAGAGTCTATGACTATTGGCAGGTCTCTCGAGGAATAATAATGATTGTTGGTCATGGAATTGATTTAATTGATATTAGAAGAATTGATAGAACAATTGATAGGTTTGGTGAAAGATTTATAAAAAGAATTTTTACCAAAAATGAAAGAATTAGATCAGATAAAAAACAAAAAAGAATAGAGTCTTATGCAAAAAGATTTGCTGCAAAAGAGGCGTGTTCAAAAGCTCTAGGTACTGGATTTCGTTTAGGCGTTTATTGGAAAAACATTGAAGTTGTAAATGAAAAGAGTGGAAAACCCTCATTAAAATTAACAGGTGGTGCTTATGAAAGACTTAAAAAACTTACTCCAATTGGTAGCACGCACAATATTTCTTTATCAATTACCGATGATTATCCATGGGCTCAGGCAAATGTCATTATTGAGGTAATTAAAAATGAATAAGAAAATTAATGTAAAAAAAAATGAGAATTTCTTTTTATCACTTTTCTGGATTATTTTAATTGCATTAATTTTCAGGGCATTTTTGTTCCAAAGCTACAATATTCCGTCTGGGTCAATGCTTAAAAATCTTTTGGTTGGCGATTATATTTTTGTATCTAAATATGCTTATGGTTATTCAAAACATTCTTTACCTTTCAGTATTCCGATAATTCCAAAAAGAATTTTTTCATCTGAGCCATTAAGAGGGGATGTGGTTGTCTTTAAATTACCTAGCGATGGAAGGACCGACTATATTAAAAGAGTGATAGGAATGCCGGGCGATAAAGTTCAAATTTTAAATGGCGAGGTTTATATAAATGATAAGAAATTATCTTATAAAGAGGTTGGAACCTATGATGATAATAATTTAATTAACAGAAAAAGAAAATCTTTAGGTTGTAGAAATGAACAACTAAAAGTCATAGAAGAAACTTTACCGAGTGGAAAAAAGTATAATATTTTAGACTCTAGACAACCATCATATGCTGATAATACTGGTGTTTATAATGTTCCAAAAGATCATTTTTTTGTAATGGGTGATAATAGGGATAATTCTCAAGATAGCAGATATATAAAATCTGTTGGATTTATTCCTTTTGACAATCTTGTCGGAAGAGCTGAATTAATTTTTTTCTCATGGAATTGGAGAAAAATTGGTCAAACAAATTGTAAAACATCTGTAGAGTGGAAGAGAATTCTAAAAAGAATAAAATGAATAATTTATCCAATAAAGCTAACTTAAAAATGTTCGAGGAAATTATTAAATATAATTTTAATGATAAAAGTTTGCTTACAAAAAGCCTTACTCACACAAGTGCTTCAACAGAAAAAATTTCCTCAATGGAAAGATTAGAATTTTTAGGTGATAGAATTTTAGGTTTAGTTATTTCAGAAGAGTTATTCCTTAAGTATCCAGGTTTAAAAGAGGGCGAATTATCAAAAAAATATAGTTTTTTAGTACAGAGAAGTACATGTGCAAAAGTTGCTGAAAATATAGGTTTAAATAAATTTATTATTTTAGGAAAATCAGAACTAAAAAACTCCCAGATTAAATCATCAATCTTATCAAATATAATGGAAGCATTAATAGGTTCAATTTTTTTAGACTCTGACTACAGTAATACTAGAAAAATAGTTCTAAACTTATGGAAAGAAATGATTTCTTCAGTCGAAAAAGCTAATAATTTATCTAATTCTAAAAGTGATCTTCAAGAAAAAATTTTATCTATGAATAAAAAACTACCTAACTATAAACTTATATCTATACAGGGAGAAGATCATGATCCAAGATTTACGATATCTGTTTCTGTTGATGGATTTAATTCAGTTTTGGCGATAGGAAAATCAAAACAAGAGGCTGAAAAAAATGCTGCTGAGAAAATGTTAAAGATTATAGAAAATGAATAAAAAGAATATTACTATAGGAATTATCGGGCCAACTAATTCAGGTAAATCTACTTTATTGAATAATATTATTGGCGAAAAGCTAGCAATTGTAACTCATAAATCCCAAACAACCAGATCAGCTTTTAAAGGTATTAAAATAATTGGTAACACTCAAATGGTTTTTATAGATACCCCAGGTATTTTTGATGCAAAAACAAAATTTGAAAAAGCTATGCTTGAGAATGCTTATAATATTTTGAATGATGTGGATTTAATTTATTTACTAATTGATTGTAAAAAGTCCATAAATGATCTTGATATTAATTTTTTGAAAAGCATTAAAATTTTAGAAGAGAAAATATTTTTAGTTCTTAATAAAATTGACTTGATTGATAGAGAATTACTTTTGCTAAAGGTTAAAGATTTTAATGATTGTTATAATTTTAAAGAAACATTTCTAATTTCAGCTAAAAGCGGTGATGGCGTAAAAGATCTTATAGAAAAATCAACAGTATTATCTAATAGTGATTATTGGCTTTATCCAGAGGATCAGACAGCTGATACACCAATGGCTAGAATTGCTTCAGAAATAACAAGAGAGAAAATTTTTTTATTTTTACATGAAGAAATTCCGTATTTATCAACCGTAGAGACCGAAGACTGGATAAAAAATAAAAGTAGATCAATTACCATTAATCAAACAATTTATGTTGGTAAAAAAAATCATGTCGGTATTGTTCTTGGCAAAGCTGGTAAAATGATCAAATCTATCGGAACGGCATCAAGAATTGATATTGAAAAGATTCTTAATCAAAAAGTTAATTTAAAGATTAATGTTAAATATAAGAAAGACTGGTTAAATAAAAAGGAACATTATGAAGATATTGGTTTAAATTTTAATTAATGAGATTTTAAAATGAATTTAAATGACGAAGGATTAATTATTAGTTTAAGAAAGTTTTCTGATAGCGCCAGTCTTATGAAAGTCTTAACTAAAAATCATGGAATTTATTCAGGATTAATTAGGTTAAGTAAAAAAAATGGTAATATGGGGGTTAATGTCCCAGGTAATCTTATTAATATTAATTGGCGAGCTAGGCTCTCTGAGCATTTAGGTTTTTTTAATTCAGAATTAATTAAATCTAGGTCATCAATATACTTAAATAGCTCTACAAATTTAGAAATATTAAATTCGATTTGTGCATTACTAGATATTTTTCCAGAAAGAGAAGAATGTAAAGAAATTTATGAATTAGCTAATGAATTATTTAACAATCTTGATAATATTTTTGTATGGTCAATCCTTTATATAAAGTTCGAACTTCTCTTCATTGAGAAGATGGGATACGGGCTTGATTTAAATACTTGCGCAGTAAATGGTTCAAATAAAAATTTATCTTGGGTATCTCCTAAATCTGGAAGGGCTGTAAGCGAGGAAGGTGCGGTAGGTTGGGAGGAGAGACTTTTGAGACTTCCAAATTTTTTCAAAAAAATAGACAGTACGATTAGTAAAGAGGATATAATTGATGGTCTAAAGCTAACAGAGTATTTTTTAAATAAAAGAGTATATTCACAACAAGCAAAGAATCTTTCATCATCAAGAATTAGACTAGTTGAACATTTAAAAAATAACTTATTTAAAAATTAGGGTAAAAATGAAGTTAATTGATCAGTATCAAGATATAGAGCTAATAGATGCTCTTGAGGAAAGGTATCTTGCATATGCTCTGACAACAATTATGGATAGAGCACTTCCAGACTCAAGAGATGGGTTAAAGCCTGTACATAGAAGAATTCTATATGGAATGTTTAAATTAAGTCTCAAAGCAAATTCCTCATTTAAAAAATCAGCTAGAGTTGTTGGTGATGTAATGGGTCGTTTTCATCCACATGGGGATCAGGCAATTTATGACACATTGGTTCGTTTAGCTCAGGATTTTTCTGTCCGTTGGCCTTTAATTGATGGACAAGGGAACTTTGGAAATATCGATGGCGATAATGCTGCAGCAATGAGATACACTGAAGCAAGACTAACAACAATTGCTGAATTAATACTTGAAGGTATCGATGAGGATGCAGTTGAATTTCGTTCAACTTATGATGAGGTTGATACAGAACCAGTTGTTTTACCATCAAATTTTCCAAATCTTTTAGCAAATGGATCGTCTGGCATCGCTGTAGGAATGGCAACATCAATACCTCCTCATAATGTTGAGGAATTATGTAATGCTTCACTTCATCTAATAAAACATAGAAATGCCAGTTATCAAAAATTAATGGAGTTTATTCCTGGTCCAGATTTTCCAACAGGCGGTCAAGTACTAGAGTTTGAAAGTAATCTAATCACTACATATAAAACTGGAAAGGGTGGATTTAGACTAAGAGCAAAGTGGAAAATTGAAAATGAAAAACGTGGTTTATGGAAAATTATTGTTACTGAGATACCCTATCAAGTTAGCAAAGGAAAATTAATCGAAAAAATTGCACAACTTATTATAGAAAAAAAATTACCTATGCTTGAGGATATTCGTGATGAATCTTCAGAGGATATAAGGCTTGTCTTGATTCCTAAAAACAGAGAAATTAAACCTGAAAACTTAATGGACAGTCTTTTTCTTTTATCTGATTTAGAAACAAAGTTTTCGGTTAATTTAAATGCTTTAAGTAATAATACACCGATTGTCCATGGATTAAGAGACCTAATATTATCATGGCTAGATCATAGGAAAGAAGTTCTTTTAAATATTTCAAATTATCGATTGGCAAAGATTGATGAAAGACTTGAGGTTTTAAATGGTTTTTTAATAGCTTATCTAAATATGGAAGAAGTAATAAGAATTATTAGAGAAACTGAAAATCCTAAAGAAGAGCTTATACGTAAATATAAATTTACCGATTTCCAGGCTGAATCAATTTTAAATATGAGATTACGTTTATTAAGAAAATTAGAAGAAATAAAAATTAAGGAGGAGTTCGATGATCTCTCTGAAAAAAAACAACAACTTGAAACTCTTATTAATTCAAATGATAATCAATGGAAATATATTTCAGAAGAAATTAAATCATTAAAAAAAATATTTTCAAAAAAAACAAAATTAGGCGAAAGAAGAACTGACATTACTCTTCTTAAAGAAGAGGTTACTTATCAAAATGAATATTCTTTACCAAATGAACCTGTATCCATTATTTTATCTGAAAAAGGTTGGGTTAGATGTTTAAAGGGAAAAGTTGAGGATTTAAAAGATTTAAAATTTAAGGATGAGGATTCTTTATTTTTATCAATAGATGCAAACTCTAATGATAAAATGATTTTTCTCTCTTCTAATGGAAAGGCTTACTCCCTTGATGCTGCTGATTTACCATCAGGTAGAGGGCATGGAACTCCTCTAAAAATTCTTTTAGATATTGAGGAAGAACACTCTATTGTTAATATTTTTCCTTTTAATAGTGAAAAAAAATATATAATAGCCTCATCAGTAGGCAATGGTTTTGTTATAAAATGTCATGACATGCTCTCTAACCGAAAATCTGGTAAGCAAATAGTTAATATAAAAGAAAATCAGAAATTAATTATTTGTAAAAAAATAGAAGGAGAAAGTGTCGTAGCCATAGGTAAGAATAAAAAAATGTTAATTTTCCCAATAGATGAGTTACCAGAATTAAGCAAAGGAAAAGGTGTAAGAATTCAGAAATATAAGGATACTGAGCTGCTATTTTTAGATACTTTTAAGTATAGTGATGGATTAAAAATTCAAGACAGTGCTGGAAGAATAAGAACTTTTGATAATATTGATGACTGGATTGGTAAAAGAGCTCAAGCGGGTAGGTTAGTACCAAAAGGTTTTCCAAAACTAAATTAAAGAATTTTATTTGGAAGCCATGTTGCAATTATTGGGAAAATAGAAAGTAAAAGTAACATTATTATTTGTATAAATATGAAAGGTATTACACCCTTATAAATATCAATTGTTTTAATGCTATCTGGAGCAACACCCCTTAAATAGAAAAGAGCAAAACCAAATGGTGGCGTTAAAAAACTAGTTTGTAAATTTATTGCCATCATTACACCAAGCCATATCGGATCAATACCCATTTTAAATAAAATTGGCGCAACAATTGGTACCACAACGAATGTAATCTCAATAAAGTCCAGGAAAAAGCCAAGAATAAACATTGTAATCATTACTGCGATTACAGCACCAATGACCCCTCCGGGAATAGAAGTTAATAATCCTTCAATTGTCTCATCACCCCCCAAACCCCTGAAAACTAAACTAAAAAAAGTTGCTCCAATAAGTATTATAAACACCATTGAAGTAATTTTTGTAGTTGAATAAGCTGTTTCCATTAAAATTTTATTTTTATATAGTTTAGATAAACATTTTAAAATTGAGAAACCAAAGAAAATTATTATTATTATAGATCCATAGATTGATAATTTAGTAAGAAGGTCAACATTTTCTCTATTGAGTCTCAAATCAAAAAAAACTGAAGATATAATTAAAAATATAAAAAGAATTGCAGCTAATAATGGCCAAAAATTATTATTGGATGTTTTATATGTGGCTAGAAGTAATGCTCCAACAGCTCCTACTGATGCAGCTTCAGTTGGAGTTGCAAAACCAGTTAGAATTGATCCTAAAACTGATATTATAAGAAAAAGAGGCGGAAAAAGAATAAGTATTATATTTTTCTCATTTTTTGACTTCTCTTGATTTTTAATAACATCTGGTATTGATGATGGATCAGTAAATGATTTAATAATTTGATATAAAATATAGAATAATACTAATACTATTCCTGGTAAAAGTGCTCCTGCAAATAATTCTCCAACGGAGAGTGTTTCAGGAGAAAAAACTCCCATATCTAATTGTGACTTTTGATATGCGTTTGATAATACATCTCCGAGTAATACTAATACAATTGACGGGGGGATAATTTGACCAAGTGTTCCTGCAGCAGCAACTGTACCAGTTGCTATTTTTGGATCATATCCTTTACTAAGCATAGTTGGTAGTGATAATAAACCCATAGTTACCACAGTAGCTCCTACTATTCCAGTTGATGCAGCAAGTAAAGCTCCAACTATTGAAACAGATATACCTAATCCACCCCTTATATTTTGAAAAACTCTATCCATATTTTCTAAGAGTTCTTCTGCTACTTTTGATTTTTCAAGCATAGTGCCCATAAAAACAAATAATGGAACGGCCATGAGTATCTCATTTGTCATAGTACCAAATATTCTCTGAGGAATAGCTCTCAGAAACTGCATTGGAAAAACACCAAAATAATCACCAATAAAGGCAAAAAGTATTGCTGATCCAGCTAGTGAAAAAGCTACTGGATAGCCAAGCAAAAGAATAATACAAGCAAATCCAAACATTAATAAATCAAGATGTTCTATCAATTTTTTGACTCAATAATTTTTTTTATGTTTCTGTAAATGATCGACACAGCTTGTATTAACAATAATAAAGGAAAAATAATTAAAGCTGTTTTTAATAAAAAGACTGCATTTAATCCACTTGTTTCAGGTGATCCTTCGAAAATTTTCCAAGAACGTTGAACATATGGAAGGCTTGTTGAGTAAGTAATTAAACAAAATGGTATTAAAAAGAATAGAGAACCTAAAATATTTATTATTGATTTGTACATATCTGATGATGGCCTATATATTAAATCAACCCTTACATGCTCATCATTTAAGAGCGTATAACCGGCCGCAAGAGTAAATGATAGACCGTGAAGATAAATGAGAAGTTCTTGTAATTTAAGAAAACCAATACCAAAAATATATCTTGCCATAACAATTGTTAATTGAATTATAACCATAAATATTATGAACCATGAAATATATTCACCGATTACTTTATTCGATTTCTCGAAAAAATTTACAACAAAGTTTAACAAGCTTTAACCCCTTGCCTTCATATAAGCTTGCTCAGATTTGTTAGACCACTTTTTGAGTCTACTCATAGAATCTTTAAAAGATAAAAATATTTTTTTTGATATTTCACTTCTTGTTGAAACATCTTCTAAAACTCCATCAGATAATTTTTTAAGTGACTTCATTATTTCTGATGAAAAAGTTCTCATCTGTACATTATGTTTATTTATTAATGTATCAAGTGCGATAGCGTTATGATGATTAAATTCAGCCAAAGTATAATGATTTTCAAAAGCAAGTATTTGTCTAATAATTGATTGTTCAGAATTAGAAAAAGAGTTCCAAGTATCGAGATTTATTCCAGTAGCTAAACCTGCACCAGGCTCATGAAATCCAGGCCAATAATAAAATTTTGCCGCTTGATAAAAAGCAAGAGAAAGATCATTCCAAGGTCCAACCCACTCAGTTGCATCAATTGCTCCTGATTTCAAACTAGAAAAAATTTCTCCCCCTGGAATTGCTACAGCAGCAGCTCCAACTTTTCTTAAAACTTCTCCACCTAGACCAGGCATTCTAATTTTTAAACCATTCAAATCTTCTAGGGTAATTATTTCCTTATTAAACCATCCACCCATTTGAACACCAGTATTAGCTGACTGAAAAGAGATAACATTAAAATCCTGTGTTAGTTCATTCCAAAGCTCTTGACCTCCACCATGATCTATCCATGCATTCAACTCATTTGCAGTCATTCCAAAAGGAACAGCAGTGAAAAAATTAAAGCCTATATTTTTTCCTTGCCAATAATATTCTGCACCATTGTACATATCAGCTAATCCACTAGATGCAGCATCAAATGCTTCAAAAGCAGGGACAAGTTCACCTGCAGCAAATACTTTGATTTCAAGTTTACCTTCAGTAGCCTCTTTGACTCTCACAGCTATTCTTTCTGGTGAAGTACCTAAGCCAGGTAGGTTTTTAGGCCATGTTGTGACCATATTTAATCTTCTAATATTTTTTGAAATTGATGGTGTTGATAGCGCAGAACCAATTACAATTGATGAAGCGGCTCCAAGAAGGAAATTTCTTCTTCCAAATTTTATATTTTTTCTCATTTTTTTTCCCGAAATAAAATTTAAAATTTAAATAATTGTCCATTTATTATCAATTAAAACTTCAGAAGAATTGAAGCTATTTTTATATTCCATTTTGCTTGAACCTTCCACCCAATAACCTAAATAAACGTAGTCCATGTCAAAATCTTTTGCTAATCTAAAATGATCTAAAATGATATATTTTCCGAAAGAGTTTTTTAGAAATAGTTCACTATAAAATGAATAAACCATTGAAATAGATCCTTCCAGGAAATCTGAAATAACACAACCAACTAATTCACCTTTATAAAAATATTCGTAAACTTTTGTATTAATACCTTTTGAAACGAACATTTTACAGTAATCTTGAAAATCCATTTCATTCATTTCACTATCATTGTGCTTAAATTCAAGATATTTTTTAAAAAGTGCAAATTGTTCTTTGCTAGGATTATTAGATAATTTTTTTATAAAAAGATTTTTATTTTTATTTAAAACTCTCTTGTTGCTTTTTGATAATTTAAAATTATTAACATTTATTCTTATCGATTTACATAAATTACAATCTGCACATACCTGATTGTATAAAATATTATGGCTTCTTCTAAAGCCACTTTTAATAAGATGCTCGTATTCATTTGATTTATTAATATCGTCCATTATAAGAAAAATTTTTTTTTCATCTCTATTAGTTAAATAAGGACATGGTTCTGTATTTGTTAGATAAAAATTATAATTATATTTATTTATTTTATTCATTTTTAATTTTTAAAAACCTAAATATGTAATCATTAAAGTATAAGTGAGCCATAATATTATTACTAATGGAATTCCTGAAATTAGGAAATCTTTAAATTTATAATTTCCTGGACCCATAACCATTAAATTTGTTTGATACCCCATAGGGGTTGCAAAAGAGCAATTTGCTGCAAAAATTATACAATAAATAAACGGCTCAGGTTCCATTTTTAAATCCATAGCTAAACTAATTGCTATGGGTGTAAATAAGACTGCTGTAGCATTATTACTTATAAAATTAGTAATAATTGCAACAAAAATGAAAAGTATGGATAAAACAGATATTATTGATAGGTTAGATGTCATATCATAAATATTATCTGCTATAAACTTTGCTCCACCTGTTTCTTGTAAAGCTATTGACAGCATTATTGTTGATGCCACTAATAGATAAATTCTTGGATCAAGTGACATAACTGCATCTTTTACATTTAGGACTCTAAAAATTAACATTAAAGCCACTCCCATGACAGCTGCGGCTGTAATATTAAAAATACCTGATGATGCAAGAAAAATTGTTGCTACAAATA
>CACBCD010000002.1 GCA_902537725.1 uncultured PS1 clade bacterium | reverse complement strand
ACTGTTTCTAAGAAAGCTGCTTCTAAGAAGACTGCTCCTAAGAAGGTTGTTGAAAAGAAAGTTAAAAGTAAAAAAGAACAATTTTTACCAGAACAATATGTCATTTATCCCTCGCATGGTATTGGACAAATTCTAGAAATAGAAAAGAAAGAAATAGCAGGTCAAATGCTTAAAATGTATGTAATAGAGTTTGAAAAGGAAAAAATGATATTAAGAGTTCCAATAGAAAAAACTAAAGAAATTGGAGTAAGGAAAGTCTCAACAAAAAATCAACTAAAAGAAATTTTTGAAATACTGACTGGAAAAGCTAAAATCAGAAGAACTATGTGGAGTAGAAGAGCTCAAGAATATGAGGCTAAAATAAATTCAGGTGATATAAAACTTCTCACAGAGGTGGTAAGGGATTTATTCAGAAGTGATAGTCAACCAGAACAGTCTTATTCAGAAAGACAATTATATGAAGCTGCTAGAGAGAGATTATCAAGGGAAGTAGCTGTTATAGAAAAAACTGATGAGCAAAAAGCTATTGAAAAAATGGAAACTATATTAAATAATTCAAATAGTAGAAATGAAGAAATAAATACTGAAGTTTAAAAATAGTTTCTTACAGGGGAGATTTATTGGGTCATCAAAGAAAAAAATTAATTAGTTTAGCCAAAAGATTATTAAATCATAATTTAAATGGTTCTACAGACCAGGCTGATCAAATCATGATCAAAAAAGTAAATGATTATATTGATGATGATATTATTAGTTCAGAAGTCAGTAAAATTTTTTATGATCATCCTGTGCCAATAGCGCTAAGTGCTGAACTTAAGAAAAAGAATTCCTATAAGTCCACTAAAGCAATTGATACCCCATTACTTATAACAAGAGACGAAAATGGGGTAGTGAGAACCTTTATTAATATATGCAAACACAGAGGTGCACCTGTTTGTCCAGAAGGTAGAGGAGAAAAATCAAAATTTAACTGCACCTATCACGGATGGATGTATGATAATAAAGGAAGTCTTATTAATATTTTCAAGTCAGATACGTTTGGTGATATTGATACAAAAAATATAAAATTAACTGAATTATTTTGCGAAGAAAAATCTGGATTTATTTGGGCATGTTTAAACCCAGATATTAAATATAACCTCTCTGACTGGATGAATGAATTTGAATCTGAATTAGACGATATAGGCTTAAAAAATTGGTATATTTTTAAAAGTACAACTATAAATGGACCTAGGTGGAAAATCTGTTGGGATGGTTATCTTGATGGTTACCATCATCATATGGTCCATCCTGAAACTGTCGGCAAAAATACAATTGTCAACCTTATTGCTCATGATACATATGGTCCTCATCAAAGGTTTGCTTTTGGTTTAAAAAATATTAACGAATTATCTAAAATTGATGAAAAGGATTGGGAACCTGAAAATCATATTAGGCTTATTCATACTATTTTTCCAAATGGATCAGTTTCAGCAATTCAAAATCAACACTGTTTAGTGAGCATAGTATTCCCAACTCCTGATTTAAAAGGAACTATTACTACTCAGCATATTTTATGTTTAAAAGAACCTAAGACAAAAGAGCAGATTAAAGAAGCAGAAGATTTTTCAGAACTAGCAAGGAAAGCCATAGTGGACGAAGACTATCCAATGAATTTTAAGATTCAAGACTCTATTAATTCCAAAGCTAATAAAGAATTCATATTTGGTAGAAATGAACCTATTCAGCAACATTATCACAAATGGGTTGATAAACTATCGTCAAAGTAAATGATCTATTTTAACTAACGCTTGACTAAGTTATTATTTTTCATTGAAAATTAAAAATGAGAGGGTGTTATATGAATAATAAGAAAAAAGTTTTTAATCCTGATTATAATCCTAATGGGGCTGAAGGATCTTTAGATACAAATAAATTACCATGGATACCATTAACGAATGTTGATGGTTTATCTATAAAACCAGTAAGAGCAAGTTCCGAAAGTGGAATGTTTTCGCTCATTTTTAAATTAGATGCTAATTCAAGTTTTCCTACCTCAATATATTTAGGTGGAATGGATTTACTAGTTTTATCTGGGCAACTCAGTTACGAACAAGATGGAGAGGAAAGTATTTTAGCTCCAGGAACATGGGGTTTTATTCCTGCCAACTCAAAGGTTAACTCTATAAAAGCAATTGATGATTGTGAAGTATTAGCAAATTTTTACAGTGGGGTAGCATTTCTTGATGAAAAGGATTCAATAAAATCAATTTTAACAAGCATTGATATGCTTCAATTAGCAAAAAATAATAAAATTCCATTAGTACCTAATTCCAGCGCGGAATGTTGGGAACGTGGTCCTGAGGAGGCTTATGATGGACCATCAGAGCCACTTACGATAGCATCTTCAAATGCTAAGGCTCTTGTAAGCTCAGATTCAGGGTCAGTTATATCATCTAATGTTACTCATCCTCACTTTGTAGATACTAGAGAAATTCCTTGGCTTGTAATGCCTTCAATGCCTGATGTGGGTTTAAAATTATTAAGAGTAAGTGAAGAAACTGGATTTGTTTCAATGATTGTTAAACACAATGGTGTTGCTCTTCCTCACACTCATATTGGTGCAAGTGATTTTCTAGTCTTAAATGGTGCGTTGGGTGTTCGTTCTGGACCTCCTGAAGGTTATGGACCAGGCATTTGGTTTTATGAGCCAGCTGGAGCAAGACATGAAGCTACCCAGAGAGTTACTGATGAAGATTTGATTTATACTGCAAATATATATGGTCCATTAGTTTTTGATTCTGGTCCAGGGACTCCTGTCGAAGCAGTTGTGTCTTGGTTAGACTATAAAACTATGGCTGAAGAATCTGACGTTAAGTTAGCTCCTAATACTAATTTAAATGATACTAGCTTATTAGCTTGGGCGCCTCTTTAAGACTTTGTAAATTTATCAAAATACTTGATTTTTTTGATCTTGCTTATAGTTTGAATTTGTGGTCCCGTAGCTCAGCAGGATAGAGCACCAGATTCCTAATCTGGGGGTCACAAGTTCGAATCTTGTCGGGATCACCAATAAGTTAATAAAGTCTAATGAATATTTTAATAACCAGAACTAAAAGAAAAAAGACAATATCTATACAAGTTAAAAATGGAAATATTGAGGTTAAAGCACCGTTTAGTTTGAACCACAGCTGTATAATGTCTTTTATCCAAAAAAAAGATAAATGGATTAAAAATAAAATTGATATTCAAAAGTCTATTATAAACCCATCAGAAAAAAAATTTATTGAAGGACAAATTTTTAAATTTCTAGGTGAAGATTTGATACTTAGAATTAATATTGGTAATAAAAAAGAAGCCTATATAGAAAATGGATTTCTTTATTTAACTATAAATAATAAAGATAATAATAAAGAAAAAATTAAAAAGAAAATGGAACTCTTTTATAGGGGCTTATCAAAAAAGATTTTAGAGGAAAAAACTTTTAGTCAGGCTAAAAAAATGAATTTATACCCAAAAAAAGTTAAAGTTAGATCATATAAAAATAGATGGGGAAGTTGCGCATATAATGGCGATATTTCTTATAATTGGAAACTAATAATGTTACCCGAAAAAATAATAGACTATGTTATAGTTCATGAATTATGCCATTTGATTCACTTCAATCATTCTAAGGATTTCTGGAAAGAAGTTATTAAGATACTTCCAAATTATAATGATAGCAGAGAATGGCTTAGGTCAAATCAATATTTATATCATTGGTAATAATTTTAAAGACAAATATCAGATTGAAATTTAAAGAGGGGTAATATGAAAAAAAGAAAACTAGGACAAACGGATTTAGATGTAAGTGAAATTTGTTTAGGAACTATGACTTGGGGAGAACAAAATACTCAACAGGATGGTTATGATCAAATGGATTATGCATTGGATATGGGAGTAAATTTCTTTGACACAGCTGAGATGTATGCTGTACCTCCAAAAAAAGAAACTCAAGGTTCAACTGAAAAAATTATTGGATCATGGTTTAAAGAGAGAAAATCTAGGGATAAAGTTATACTTGCAACAAAAGTCTCAGGCAGATCACCATTAAACTGGCTAAGAGACAACGAAAAGCCTACCGAACAATCAAGAGATCAAATTTTTGAGGCAATTGATAAAAGTCTCTCCAGGCTAGGAGTTGATTATATAGACCTTTATCAACTTCATTGGCCTGATAGACCAATGAATTTATTTGGAGGAAGTATTAATTATGAGCATATTGATCAACCATCAAATGAAATTAGTGAAATTCTTGAGTCATTAAATGATTTAGTCAAAATAGGAAAAATACGATACATAGGACTATCGAATGAAACGCCATGGGGAACAATGAAATTCCTTCATCACTCAAATATTTCATCTACACCAAGAGTTCAGTCCATCCAAAATGCATATAACCTTTTAAACAGAACATTTGAAATGGGTGGTTCAGAAATCGCGCATAGAGAGGATGTGGGATTATTAGCATACTCTCCACTTGCGCAAGGTTACTTAACTGGAAAATATCAAAATGGAAAACTTCCAAAAGGGTCTAGAAAAGAGCTCTTTAATAGACTGCAAAGATATGAAGGCCCATACGCTGAAGATGCAATCGAAGATTACCTCTCGATTGCAAAAAAATATAATATTGATCCATCTCAATTAGCTAATCAATTTGTTACAACAAGACCTTTTGTAACATCAAATATTATAGGTGCAACTAGTATGGAACAGTTAAAGTTGGCAGTTACCTCAATTGAAATTAATCTAACTGAAGAAATTGAGAAAGAGATTGAAAAAGCCTTTCAAAAGCATGGAAATGTAGCTTCCTAAAGATTTTATTCAATCGAAAATAACAATAACGCATTACCTGGCATATGATTGTATATGCCGTAACCAGAATTTATTGCCATAAAACCATTCCTTACAGAAGGACCTGATCCACTAAAACTACCACCTGAAGCTGGAGTTCCCGAAATGCTCTCATATTCCCCTAAAGAGTTAAAACTCCAAAGAATGTCTCCATTATTTTTATCATAAACTCTTATCATTCCATCCAGATGACCGGCTATAACTGCACCAGGTACAGCTGTAACGGCAGCAGAAATTCCTGGATCACAATTGGTATCTATTTCCTTGCATTCCTTGTCAGTAATTGTAGACCACAAAATTTCACCAGTTTCTGTATTTAATGAATGCATACCAGGTTTTCTATTTAACCATACTTTTCCATCATTAGTATCTTTCATATCATTTAATGGGACGTATAAAGTCTTTCCCTCAGAGGCCATTCCAAAATGGATACCTCCCTGGGTTCCTCCACCTGATACAGCTTTTGACCAAATAATTTCACCTGTATTAGGATCTATACCATAGACAAAACCAGATTTCTGACCAGCGACTAAGATGTCCTTGTCACCCAAATCAATTAAAATAGAACTTGCTGAATAATCCATATCTGGGCCATTCTCTTCTGGACAGTTTGGTAAAGCTTTTCCCATACAAGCAAGATTCCAAGCATCACCAGCTAATGTCTGTCTTCTCCATACTTCTTCACCTGTGTCGATATTATAAGCTATAATTGCATCAGAAGAGTCATCTGCTGGGGTCGAATAGTTTTCACCGGTCCCAATGTAAACATATCTTCTCTTTTTATCGACATTGGGTGATGTCCATATTGGTGCCCCTGATGGTCCAAACATTCTTGTACCAACTGATGTCGTACCTGAATATTTTGCAGGTACAGGGATCGAATATTTCTTCCATAGAATTTTTCCAGTACTAGCTTCAACCGCTAAAAGTCCACCTCTAAAAGTGCAACACTCATAATCATCATTAAATGCAGGAATAACTTCTAGACCAGAAACTGGAATAAATAGGATATCTTCAAATTTTGCTGAAGTTGCCGTCCTGGTTGCATTAGGATGATCATCAGTTTTTATTTTCCATATTAATTCACCAGTTTGTGCGTCAAGAGCATACTCATTTGCAAGTATATCACCAAAATAAATGTATGGACGCTTTTCAGGTTTTTTACCATTTTTCCACTCATCCATTATTATTCCTGTTCGAACCTCAGCGGATGCAGAAAAATTCCATTTCACACAGCCAGTTTCAATATCTAAAGCATATATATCGCCAGATTGACTACCAACAAAAATCGAACCCATTGCAAAAAGTGGCTGAGATCTCGCTCTTTGAGAATATGGAAAACCAAAAGCCCATTTAAGCTTTAAATTTTTTATATTTTTTGAATCAATTTTTCCAGAGTCTTTTGGAACAAATCTAGATGTATTATATCCCCAACCGTAGGGTGCTGGAGCTTCTCTTAAATCAAATTTCATCCTATTATTTTCGCAATAATTGAGCTCTGCTTGTTTAGGAAAATCTTTTCTATCTTTTCTGACAATATACTCAACAATTTGTATTTTTTCTTCTTTTGATAAATGTGCAGATTGTTCTGCCATTATGCCATCATTTATTGTTCTCAATAAGGCTTGAGGAATAAGCATTTCAAGCCAATTAGATGCTGGCGCTTTTTGAATTGAACCATCATGACAAATTGCACAATTCTCCTGATATAATGCGTTACCAGGGTGTGTTTCTGGATCAATAGTTATTTCTCTAATTATAAGCTCATCAGTAGACTCTCTTACTTTAGCATTTTCATCTACTATATAATCTTGTTTATTTTCTGAAGCCTCTAAACTTAAGAAAGTTAAAAAAATAAAATTAAAAAATAAAATAAATAGTCTCATTTGAATCCCAATAATTACAAAATATTATGACAAAATAAAATAATAATCCATTACAAATTCTATGGTATTATTATAAATTATTTAGGTAAAAAATGAACGATAAACTTCCAATTAGTTGTTTTATAATTGCTCAAAATGAAGCTGACAGAATAATAAAAACAATAAAGTCTGTCAAAGATCTTGTTAACGAAATTATTGTTATAGACTCCGGATCAACAGATGGTACGCAAGAAATAGCTGAAAACTTAGGGTGTAAGGTTCTCTATAATAAATGGAATGGTTTTGGTCCACAAAAACGTTTTGGTGAAGATTGTGCTAAAAATAAATGGCTACTTAATCTTGATGCAGATGAATATTTGTCAAATGATCTTCAATTAGAAATAAGAGATATATTTTCAAAAAATTTAGAGTCAAATTTTTATTCTATGGAGGTTATTCCTATATACCCAAATTGGAAAAGTCCCAGATGGTTCTCTGCACATCATCTTTGTGTGAGACTATATAATATTGATTTTGGAAGATTTTCTGACTCAGAGGTCCATGACTCAGTAGAGACAAATTTAAACAAAGTTATAAAGCTTAAAAATCCTATATTACATAAATCAGTAAGATCATTTACTCATCTGATTAAAAAGGAAGATAATTATATAAAAATGCAAATTGACTCTTTAAAAAAGAAAAATAAATCAATTTTATTTTTAAGATTAATTTTTGAGTTTCCACTGAGTTTTATTAAATACTATTTTATTAGAAGGCATTTTACAGGTGCATTAACGGGACTTCTAACGGCTTTGATCTTGGCCTTTTTTAGATGGAAAAGAATATATCTTTTTTTCAGAAAACCTAAATAATTTATTTAAAATTAACTATCATCATTCCAGTAATTACTAATGAAACTCCAAAAAGTTTCCATAGATTTAAAGGTTTCACCTCAAAAGCCATTAAACCAAAATGATCTAAAATAAGAGACATAATTATCGTACCGGTAATAAATGTACTTACATATGTGGCTGCTCCAATTTTAGGAGCAATTAATATAGCACCGAAAACAATGCATGCTCCCATCAAGCCACCTGAAAAAGACCATATAGGAGCCTTTTTGAGATCAACTATGTTTGGAATAGAAGGCTTTAAAAAAACTAGTATTATTGAGAATATAATAACTCCACCTAAAAAACTTATAAAAGCAGCTTGAGATGGATGCGATAAATAATTCGACAAAGTAGAATTAACGCCAGTTTGAATTGGCCCTAATGTTCCAAGTAGGATTACAATAAGAATTAAAATTATTTTATATTCCATAATTATCTTTAGAAAATTTTGTTAAAGTTTTAATTCTTTATTTTGTATTTTCGCGAAAAGTTCTTCATCTAATGGTAAATAAGTTTGTGTTTTATGATCACAAAAATACATTGGCTCTTTTATTTCTTTTGGATTGTAACCCTCTTTTACTAACTCAACTTTACGATGTTTAAAAGTACCAGTAATTTCAATTTCTTTTTTTATTCTTAAAACGAGCGGTTGAGCATAAGAAGGTAAAGAGGAGGATAAGGACAGATATAAATTATCTAAATTTATGTCTTTATCAGTTGATAATGCAGCCATACCAGCTTTTCCATCGCTACCTGGAATACTTACTCCATAAACATTTGCCTCTAAAATTCCATCAAAACCTGCAAATGCTTCGGCAACCTCTGAAGTTGCAACATTTTCACCCTTCCACCTAAAAGTGTCACCTATTCTATCTGCAAAATAAACGTAGCCTAACTCATCCTTGCTTAACAAATCACCTGTACGAAAATATTGATCACCTTTTGTAAATACATCGACAAGTATTTTTTTCTTAGTTGCATCTTTATCAACATAACCTTCAAAACTTCCAGGTAAAACAATCTCGCCTATCGCTTCACCCACTTCATTGACATTACAAGGAATACAAAAACCGTTCTCATCTCTAATCGGCTCCTCTTTTTCAACATCAAATTTAATTATGTGAACATTAAGAATTTTTTCCATATATTTTGGAATTCTACCAATTGCGCCAGACTTTCCATCATAATTCATTAAAGATACATTGCCCTCAGTAGCACCATAAAATTCAAGAATATTCTTAATTTTAAAACGATCCTTAAAATCATCCCAAATATCAGGACGAAGACCATTTCCTGTAACCATCCTGAGATGGTGATCTTTTTCATATCTATGAAAAGGGGCGTTCAATAAATATCTGCATAATTCACCTATATACTGAAAAATAGTAACTTTATATTTATGAACATCATCCCAAAATTCATTTACAGAAAATTTCCTCTTCAAGACTAATGAAGCCCCAGAGGTTAAGGCAAGGCCAACAGCTATCACCCCTCCAGCAGAGTGATAAAGGGGTAGAACATTATAAACTCTATCATTTTTATTTGGTTGAATAGCACCTTTAAATCCCAACATCATTAATCTTAATCGTTTATGAGAAATAGTTGCTGCTTTGGGGTTACCGGTCGTTCCTGAGGTATAAATATACAAAGCATCATCATCATTTGTTATTTTATAGTCAATTTCTGGTTTATCAGCAGAAAGATCATTTAAACACTGATCTAAATCTTCAAAATAATTTGAGTCATTGTAATCACCTTGAATCCAGATATTAAAATTACTTTTTGTTTCATCACTTGTAGTTGAGAAATTTTCTGATAACTCACTACCAAGAATTAGATTGTTTGCTTGAGATATACCAAGAGAATAATCAAGTGGTTGACCGCTTAAATTTGTATTTATTAAAGCTACGGTTCCACCAGCTTGAGTTATTCCAATCCAGCAAGCAAGAAATTCAGGTCTATTTTCCATCATTAATGCAACAACATCACCTTTTGATAAATTATTATTTAAAAACCATTGAGCATATTTATTGGATCTATCAATTAATTCTCTATAAGAGACTTGCTTATCTTCATAATATATTGCAATAGCATTAGGAGTTTTTTTTGCAAATTCTGCAATTTGTAAGGGAACAATTTGGTCTGGCTTAGACTCTATAGATCTTAGAGCATTAAAAATTCTACCGAATGTAGAAATATAAATGTATTCATTTTTAATTCTTTGTAACATTTCCCGCCTATTTTATTTTAATATAAAGTTTTGATGTACTTTACCAAAACCAGGAGTTAATTCTCTTTCTGGTAAATTTTTAAATTCCCAAATCGGTCTTTTAATCAGGGAAGGATTTTTAATTATAATTTTAATATAATTTTTTTCAAAATTATTTTTTAAACTCTCACTAAGGTTTCGCCAAGTTGTGCTTCTTTTGTTTAATATCTTTTCTAATGAATGAATTTCAATCCATTTTGATAGTAATGAATCTGATAAAGAAAAGTTTTTAAAATCATAAAAATTATAATCGAGGCCATTATTGTCTAACCATTTAGATGCTTTTCGACAACTATCACAGTTCTTTAATCCATAAATATTAATCATAAGTAAGCTAATTAGCCAAAACTTCATCATCGTTAAATTTTATAGGTTCTGCTCCTAAGTCATTTAACGCACTAAAATAAAGTTCTGGTTTTTTTGAATTAATTTTTTCTCGAACCTCATCTATGGGTAGTTTGATAAGTTTCTCCCAATCTTCACATGACCACAAAGTTGCTTTTTTTCCATTTTTGTAACCCTCACGAATAACTTTTCTAAGATTAAAATCAGGAAATTCCCTTCCGACTTTCCAATAACCATATAAAGCTATAGCTCCTACGCCTCTATTTTGTTCTTGAGCATAAGTAAACGCTAAAAGTGATAATTCACCTAATGCATCACGGCCGTAACCAGTTGTTACGTGCCATAAATCATGCATATCTCTTTTTCTAATATTAAAGAATATCTCATCGTCAGTTCTATTACCAAATTCTTTTTTACTGTTTTCACTAGCATCAATAAGCTCTTCAGGAGATAAATTTTCTTTGTATATAAACTCATAATATTTATAACCAAGGGTATTTTTTGGTAATTTTGAAAGAAATTTTTTATCCTTTAAAGTATCTACAAGATGAATTCTTTCTTTTAGAATTTTTTTTCCAATTTCAGATTTAGAAAAAATTTTAAAATATTTTCTATCCGAACGACCTTTTAAGGCATCAATAACATGAAAGACCTGTTCTGTATCCTCGTTATCTTTGCTTAGAGCCCTTATAGCTTTAATGGCTTTTATCGGCTTGACCCTGTTATCCCAAAGTCTATAAATATAGCTTATAATAAAATTTTTCATGGTTTATCTTAAACAAAGTATATTTAGATTTCAAATATAATTAAATCCAAAGTACTAATAATAGTTTCAGTAAATCAAAATTTTGCGCGGGTGTGGCGGAACCGGTAGACGCGCCAGATTCAAAATCTGGTTCAGGTAACTGAGTGGGAGTTCAAGTCTCCCCACCCGCACCATTGGAAATGTAATGATGAGCTTTAATAAAAATATTTTTGATTTTTTTAAAAACAAAAAAAGTGACTTTTATTTATACTTAATATCCTTCTTTGAAAGTATATTTTTTCCAATCCCTACTGATATATTTTTAATACCAAAGGCTCTTGTTAATAAAGAAAGAGCAATAAAACTGGCAATTTATACAACTATTTTTTCTGTTCTGGGAGGAGTAGCAGGATATATGATCGGACATTTTTTTTATGATGAAATTGGAATACAAATTATTGAAAAATTTAACTTAAAGGATGAATTTAATTTATTCTCAAAGTCAATTAATGAGTATGGATATTTATTTATTTTTGTAGCCGGATTTACACCCATTCCATATAAAATAGCCGCCATAACTTCAGGGTTAGTGGATATATCAATTGTCGGTTTTATTTTCTTTAGCCTCATTTCAAGAGGTCCAAGATTTATCATAGAAGCATTATTATGCAAATTTCTTGGAAAAAAAGCTGAAAAAGTCATAAAGGATTATACCTTTTTGTTTACTATTTTATTGTTAATATTGTTTATACTCATAATTATCTATAAAGAGATTTTATAATGATAAATAAAACAATTATTATTATATCACTGATAGTTTTGATATCAGTTCATATAACTGAGATTATGGGATATGAAGCATGTGATCTTTGTTTAAAACAAAGGTGGGCATGGTATTTAGCGTTAATTACTGCATCAATACCTTTTTTTATAACTGTAAATTTTAATAAAATCTTATTATCAATAATTTCTATTGCTTTGTTTTGTAATGCTATTTTTGCTGCTTGGCATGCTGGTATTGAGTGGGATCTATGGCCTGGTTTAAGTACTTGCAATTCTAGTATGATATTTGATAGTAATAATCTTTTAGAAACATTAAAAGAAAGTTCAGTTCCAATATGTGATGATGCCTCTCTAAGAATTTTTGGAGTTTCTTTAGCTGGCTATAATTTTATTGTATCGTTATTAACTTCTATTTTTGTTCTAATAACATTAAGGAAAAAAGATGGATCAGAAAAGACTTAATGAAATTATTAGGGTTGACCATGCGGGAGAGCATGGCGCTATAGCAATATATAAAGGGCAAATTAAGACCTTGGAGCTCATAGGAGACAAAAAAACCCTTCCACTTATATATGGGATGCTTGAAGGTGAAAAAGCACATGCACAAAAATTTGATGAATTAGTTGAGAAGAAAAAAACTAGGGCAACTGCTCTAATGCCTTTATGGCATTTAAGTGGATTTACACTAGGTGTAGTTTCCGCTTTAGGGGGAAGAAACTCACTAATGGCATGTACTGAAGCTGTTGAAGAAGTCATAGATAAACATTACTCTGATCAAATCTCAGAACTTGAAAATTCAGGAAAAGAACCTGAAATACTAGAAATAGTTAAAAAATTTCATGCAGATGAACTTGAGCATGAGGAAATTGCAAAAAATGAGATATCGGAAAATACACCCTTTTTAAATGCCTTCAAAAAAGTTGTTAAAGTAGGTTGTAAAATCGCAATTAATATATCAGAAAAAATTTAAGCCTCTAATTCTGAGTCCCAATATAAATAATCCATCCAACTCTCATGAAGATAATTTGGAGGAAACAACTTACCGTTCTTATGAAGTTCATGAACATTTGGTTTATATGGCCATTGCATAGGTTTCATGTTCGCTACATGATATAAATGATTTGCTTTCTTTAAATTGCACTTTGAACAAGCAGTTACAACATTCTCCCAAGTAGTTTCCCCTCCCTTTGAGCGAGGTAACAAATGATCAAAAGTAAGATCTGAAGTTGCACCACAATATTGACAACTAAACTTATCTCTAAGAAATAAATTAAATCTAGTAAAAGCCGGCCATTGCGGAGGCTTAACATAGTTTTTTAAAGATACAACAGAAGGAAGTTTAATTTCAAAACTTGGCGAATGAACTGCTCTGTCATAGCTTGATACAATATTTACTCTATCCAAAAAAACAGCTTTTATAGCATCCTGCCAAGACCAAAGAGATAACGGATAATATGATAAAGGCCTAAAATCAGCATTGAGAACCAATGCTGGGCAAGAATCTGGATGTTTATTTGAGATTAAATTTGTTGCATTACTCATATCATTATTTAATTATAAATCTACATAAAACACAAATTTTTTTTAAGAAAATAATGATAAAATATAATACTAGATTTGCTCCAAGCCCAAATGGATATTTACATTTAGGACATGCATACTCTGCATTAATATCAGAGGGATTAGCTAGAAAAACTGGTGGAAAATTTTTTCTCAGAATTGAAGATATTGATCTTGGGAGATGTAAAAAAAAATTTAAAGATAGTATTTTTGAAGACCTAAATTGGTTAAAAATAAAATACGAAAAAAGTATAATTAAACAATCAGAACATTTCGCAAAATATGAAAAATATATCAAAAAATTAAGAGATTTAAATTTAATTTACCCTTGTTGGGCAACAAGATCTGAAATTAAAAAATTTATATCAAAAAAATCAGCAAGCAAATCTTCATGGCCAATTGATCCTGACGGTCAATATATTTATCCAAAAATTTATAAGAATATATCAAAAGCAGAAAGATCAAATTTAATGCTAAGTGGTTCAAACTTTTCTTGGCGATTAGATGTAGAAAAAGCCATAGTTCTAGCTCAAGAAAAATTTGGGAATAAGATTTTTTTTGATGAATTAGGCTTAGAGCCAAAAGGAAAAAGAATTTTAGAACCTAACTTGTATGGAGACCTTATAATAGCAAGAAAAGAAATACCGACTTCATATCACTTATCTGTTGTCATAGATGATGCAGAACAAGGGATAAATTTAGTAACAAGAGGACTAGACATTTATCCAGCAACATCAATTCATAGACTCTTACAGATAGTTCTAAATCTGCCCGAACCACAATGGTACCATCATAATCTCTTAAGAGAGCAAAGTGGAGAAAAATTATCAAAAACCAATAAATCGACTTCAATTAAGTCTTTACGAGATAAAAAAATTAGAAATGATGAAATCTTATCTCTTATTCAATCAATTGAAGCATTTCCTGATGATATTTAGTGTGACAAAATGATCTAGCCATAATTTATAAAAATGTGATAACAACATTCTAATAATCTTGGAGTATAGATATGAGCAAAAATTCTTTAGCTATTGAACTTAAAGATGCATATAATAAATCAAGAGAAATTTTTACAAATGCTAGGAATAAAAATAAAAATTTAAGCGATATTAATTCTCTAAATGAAAACCAACACATAGCGCATGGTCTTTCGTGGTATGCAACCTACGTTGAGTCATTATTACAATTATCAAATTGGATAGAATATCTAGAATCAAATAACCGTTTAACTGATTTAGAAGAGGGTATTGCAGGCGTAGGTGCTGGTGAATATTGTCAACAAATTATACATGGTATACCTATGAGTCAGAATGAAACTATAAGGCCTGATGAATTAGGGATTCCTAGAGAACAAATAGAGGATTTTATTAAAATCACAAAATCATTAACTCAAAGATCAACTAGTTTTGAGAAAAACAGAGTAATGAGTCTTCTTCAGCAGAGTATTGAATCTGGAATTCAACCTGATGATGGCCTGGACGAAACTTACAAAGAAATAAAAAATCAATTTAAACGTTTTGTTGATGAAGAAATAACACCCTTTGCTCATGAATGGCATATGAATGATGACTATATCCCTCTTGAAATAATAAAAAAAATGTCAGATTTAGGAGTTTTTGGTCTGACTATTCCTGAAGAGTACGGAGGTCTTGGTTTAGAAAAAAAAGCTATGTGTATTGTTTCCGAAGAGCTTTCAAGAGGTTGGGTTGGAGTAGGTTCATTGGGTACAAGATCAGAAATTGCCGCTGAACTTATTTTAATAGGAGGAACTGAGGAACAAAAACAGAAATACTTATCAAAAATTTCTAATGGTGAAATTTTTCCTACAGCAGTTTTTTCAGAGCCTGATATAGGTTCAGATTTAGCTCATCTAAAAACAAGGGGAAATGCAAAAGGTGATAAATATCTTATTAATGGAAATAAAACTTGGATCACGCACGGTGCAAGAGCTGATTTAATGACATTATTAGTTAGAACTGACTCAGAGAAATCTGATCACAAAGGTTTATCAATGTTTTTAGCTGAAAAACCAAGAGAAACTGAAGATGATTTTTTCCCTGCAAAAGGAATGAGTGGAGGAGAAATTAATGTAATTGGTTACAGAGGTATGAAGGAATTTGATATTGCATTTGATAATTTTGAAGTTCCAAAGGAAAATTTACTTGGAAACGAAGAAGGTAAAGGCTTTATTCAACTAATGTCTACTTTTGAGTCTGCAAGAATTCAAACGGCAGCAAGAGCCATTGGAGTTTCTCAGAATGCCTGCGATCTGGCATTACAATATGCTAATGATAGGCAACAATTTGGTCAAAAACTTATAAATTTTCCAAGAATTAGTGAAAAATTAATTATGATGTTTGCAGAAACAATGATTGTTAGACAGTTAACTTTTCATGCAGCGAACATAAAAGACTCAGAACAGAGATGTGATATGGAGGCTGGAATGGCAAAGCTTTTGGGTGCCAGAGTGGCTTGGTCATCAGCCGACAATGCTTTACAAATTCATGGCGGTATTGGATTTGCAACCGAAACTCCAATTAGTAGAGTTTTAGCTGATGCTAGAATATTGAGTATTTTTGAGGGAACTGCGGAGATACAAGCTCAGGTTATAGCCAGAAGGCTAATGGAAAGTGCCAATAGATAAATAAATTAATTTTTATGCTTAATTAGATTGAATTCTATACATAATTATAATTAAATTATGATAATTTTTATGGAGGATCAAATTGAGTAAAAGTAAATCAATTTTCATGCTTATCTTTTTCTTGGTCCCTTTTATAGATTTAGAGGCTGCTGAGTATAGATTAGGTCTCTCAATGCATGATGTTGAGAGAAGAATAGAGGGTGGAGCAGCCTTATCAGTTGAAAAAATTTTTGATCGTCCTGAATGGTGGCACCCTTATGCTGGAAGACCTCATGTCGGTACCCATATAAGTTTGGCAAATAATACTCATTTATTATATGCTGGCTCAACATGGAATTTGTTTCAAAAAGGAAAATTTTCTGGTGAATTAGCATTTGGAGCAGCGCTTCACTCTGGTGAAGAGGATATAAAAAATAATGAACTAGGTTTTGGATGCAAAGTAAACTTTAGAGAAATGATTGCATTTGGTTATAAAATTGCAGAAAATAAAGTTTTACAAATTTCAGCACAACACATGTCTAACGGAAGCTTATGTGACCCAAATCAAGGCTTAACAAGTGTTGGCCTTAGATTAGCCTGGAAAATAAATTGATGGTCACATTAAATAAAATTTATACAAAAACTGGGGATGAAGGTTTAACAAGCCTTGGTGATGGATCAAGAATTTCTAAAAATAATATTAGAGTTGAAGCCTATGGGACAATCGACGAGGCGAATTCTATTATTGGAGTAGTCAGATCATATACAAAAACTTCAGAGTTAATTATTTTAGATAATTTTTTAAGCTCTATTCAAAATGAATTATTTGATTTAGGAGCTGAATTATCAACTCCTAGCGAAGATGCTAATATTCAATTATCTATTTCACAATCACAAATTGACAGATTAGAGCAAGAGATTGATCAGCTTAATGTAGGTCTAAGTCCTTTAAAATCATTTGTTTTACCTGGTGGAACTGCAGCATCATCATTTCTTCATTTAGCAAGAACTACAATTAGAAGAGCCGAGAGATTAATGGTAGAACTTTCAATAAAGGAAAAAAATTCAGTTTCAAAAGAATTACTTGCATATGTTAATAGATTATCAGATCTGTGCTTTGTAGCTGCGCGATACGCGAATCAAACTGAACGTGGAGGGCAAGGTGATGTCCTATGGAAACCTGGAAAAACAAAGGTAGATCAATAAAAATAAATTAATTTATAAAATTAATATTATCTATTTAAATTGTAAGATTGACACAAATGAATAGTGGTTTTAGTTTCTGCAACTTAATACATTGAATTTATTGGAGATTAAAAAATGAAGGTACTGGTACCTATAAAAAGAGTAGTTGATTATAATGTAAAAATTCGTGTTAAATCTGATAATTCGGGCGTTGAATTATCCAATGTTAAAATGTCCATGAATCCGTTTGACGAAATAGCTGTCGAGGAGGCAATTAAACTAAAAGAAGCAGGTTCAGTCTCAGAAATTGTTGTTTTATCTATAGGGCCTCAACAATCACAAGAAACATTAAGAACTGCCCTAGCAATGGGTGCTGACAGAGGAATTTTAGTAAAAACTGATGAATTAGTTGAACCATTAAATGTTGCAAAGATAATTAAAGCAGTTAGTGAAGAGGAAAATCCTGATTTAATAATTTTAGGAAAACAAGCTATTGATGATGATAGCAATCAAACCGGTCAGATGCTTGCAGCACTTTTAGGTTGGTCACAAGGTACGTTTGCATCAGAGTTGAAAATTAGTGACGGCAAAGCTAATGTTGTTAGAGAAATTGATGGTGGACTTCAAACGTTAGAAATTACACTTCCATCTATCATTACTACTGATCTTCGACTAAATGAACCAAGATATGCTTCATTACCTAATATTATGAAAGCTAAGAAAAAACCAATAGATGAAAAACTTCCAGAGGACTATAATATGGAAATATCACCAATGCTTGAAATTGTTAAAGTTTCTGAACCAGCTCAAAGAGAGGCTGGAATCAAGGTTGAAACAGTTGAAGAATTAGTTGATAAATTAAAAAATGAAGCAGGAGTTATATAAATGACAACCTTATTAATTGCAGAACATGATAATAAAATACTTGCCGATGCAAATAAAAAAGCTATGGATGCCGCAACTAAAATTGGTGAAGAAATTCATATATTAGTTGCAGGAAAAGATTGTGCAAATATAGCCGAAGATGCATCAAAAATCGCAGGTGTATCAAAAGTTCTTTTATGTGATGATGAATTATATAAAAATCATTTGGCCGAAACATACGCTGATTTAGTTGTATCAATATCGAATGATTATAGCGCTATTCTGGCAATTGCATCAACAACTGGAAAAAACTTTATGCCAAGAGTAGCAGCATTACTTGATATTCCTCAAATTTCTGAAATTATTAATGTTATCGACTCAGAAACCTTTGAGCGCCCTATTTATGCAGGCAATGCAATTCAAACTGTAAAGTCCCTGAGCAATAAAAAAGTTATCACTGTAAGGGCTCCGTCATTTCAAGCTGTTGGAGATCAAGACTCATCTCCTATTGAAAACATCAATAGTAGTGAAAATAAAAAACTATCCGAACACATATCAGATGAACTGACTAAATCAGACAGACCTGAACTCACTTCTGCTAAAGTCATTGTATCAGGAGGAAGAGGTATGCAATCTGGAGAAAATTTTGTTCTTCTTGAAGGTGTTGCAGATAAATTAGGTGCAGCATTAGGTGCATCTAGAGCGGCTGTTGATGCTGGATTTGTTCCCAATGATTATCAAGTCGGACAGACTGGAAAGGTTGTTGCTCCTGAGCTGTATATTGCTGTTGGTATTTCGGGTGCTATACAACATCTAGCAGGTATGAAAGACTCAAAGATTATTGTAGCAATCAATAAAGATGAAGAAGCACCTATCTTTCAAGTAGCAGATTATGGTCTTGTAGCAGACTTATTTAGTGCTATACCAGATTTAGATGCTGCTTTAGATTAATTAATTGAGAGTTGCTTATAACTCTCAATTATTTCTATAACCCTATTTTCATCCCATTCCCAAGGCCCATCCCTTCTACCTACTTCTCTTCCTTCGTGGTCCATTAGAATTGTTAAAGGAAGACCTTTTGCTTTGGAATATAGACCTGATTTAGTTGAACTATCATGATAAATTTTTAAATTTTCAATATCTATTTCTTCATAGAATTCTTGAATTTTAAGAATATTGGTTTTCTCAACTGCGATGGCAATAACCTCAAATTGTTCATCACTAATGAGTTCTTGTAAACGATCCAGGGCTGGCATTTCAATTTTACAAGGCAAACACCATGTTGCCCATAAATTAATCAGTAAAACTTTTCCTTTAAAATTTTCTAAAAAAAATTGATTTCCTTCAATATCATAAAAATTAATTTCGCTAAGGTTTGCTTCTTTATTAGGCTCAAAAAATACTTTATCATGATTTAAGTTATTTTTTTTACTTTCAAAAGAAATAAAAAATAGAAAAACAAGAAAAGATATAAAGATTAGACCTATTAAGAGTGGTTTTTTTGATATATGCATATGATATTGCCTAAGATTGTTAACAGGTTTGAAAAAAAATGAAAAAAAAACCATCAAAAAATAAGATGTGGGGAGGAAGATTTACTTCAAAACCATCTAATCTTTTGCAAAGAGTTAATTCATCAATTCATTTTGATTATAAACTATTTGAAGAAGATATTGAAGTATCAATTGCACACGCAACAATGCTAGCAAGTTGTAAAATAATTTCCAAAAAAGACTCCTTATCAATCATTTCGGGTTTAAAAAAGATAAATAATAAATTTAAAAAAGGAAATTTCCAATTAAATCCAGAATTGGAAGATATCCATATGAATATCGAAGCTCAACTTCAAAAGGAAATTGGGGATCCAGCAAAAAGATTACATACTGCTAGATCAAGAAACGATCAGGTTGTAACTGATTTAAAACTTTATATAAGAAAAAAGAATGACCAATTAGTAAAAGAAATTTCCAACCTGCAATATGCATTATCGAAAAAAGCTAAAAATAGTTATAACATATTAATGCCTGGTTTTACACATATGCAGACTGCTCAGCCAATTACATTTGGTCATCATCTTCTCGCATATGTGGAAATGTTATCAAGAGATAAAACTAGATTTATTGATTGTAACAAAAGATTGAATGAAAACCCACTTGGATCAGGAGCATTATCAGGTACTTCCTTTCCAATAAACAGAAAAATGACTACAAAATCTCTTGGCTTTAATAAGCCGATGCAAAACTCATTAGATGCAGTTTCATCTAGAGATTTTGTTTTAGAAACAATCTCATCCATTACTATTTGTTCAATTAATTTATCTAGACTTGCTGAGGAGTTAGTAATGTGGATGTCTAGTGGCTTTAGTTTCATTGATATGCCCGATAACCTAACAACTGGATCATCAATAATGCCTCAAAAAAAGAATCCTGACCTAGCTGAACTTATTAGAGGGAAAACTGGAAGGTTGATTAGCTCTTTTATCAATATGTCAATTGTTATGAAAGGTTTACCTCTCGCCTACTCAAAAGATCTCCAAGAAGATAAAGAACCAACTTTTGATGCCTTAGAAAATTTCGAGTTATGCCTTCAATCCATGACCTCGATGATAACTTCATTAAAAATAAATAAAAAGAATATGGAATTAGCTGCTGCTTCGCAATTTTCAACTGCTACTGATCTTGCTGATTGGCTTGTACAGAATTTGAATATTCCTTTTAGAACAGCTCACGAAATCACAGGTAGAATTGTAAAAATATGTATTGATAAAAATATTGACTTTGATCAAATAGATATAGAGGAACTAAAAAAAATAGACAAAAGAATTAATAAAAATATATATAAAGCTCTAAATGTTAGAGATTCTGTTGAAAGAAAAATATCTGAAGGCGGTACATCATCAAAAAATGTTTTAAAACAAGCTAATCAGTGGATAAAGAGACTTGAAAATGATAAATAAAAAGAAATCATTTATTATGCTCATAATTTTAATAACTTTGATTAGTTGTGGAAGAAAAGGAGATTTATTACCACCACAAAATTTCAACCAAGTCTTACATTTTGATTTTATAATGGAAGAAAATTATGACTAATTTAGATTATGAAAAAGGTAATCTTACTTTTGATAACTTAATCATAAAAGACATTACAAAAGAAATAGAAACACCCTTTTATTGCTATTCACTTAATTATCTAAAAGATCAATATAAATCTTTAAATGATGCAATTAATCTTCAAAATTATGAAATTTGTTATGCTGTAAAGTCAAACTCCAACCAATCTATAATTAAAAATTTTGCAAATATGGGATCAGGAGCTGATGTCGTATCAATTGGAGAGATGAAACGTGCTCAAAAGGCTGGAATTGCCCCAAATAAAATAGTCTTCTCGGGGGTAGGTAAAAATTCCAATGAAATTAAATATGCATTAGAAAATGATATTTTAATGTTCAATGTAGAATCGATAAGTGAGCTAAAAAAAATTTCTAATGAGGCTGTAACACAATCAAAAAAAGCACCAATAGCGATTAGAATAAATCCAGATATTTCGGCAGGCGGAAATGAGAAAATATCTACAGGTAAAGCTCAAGATAAATTTGGTATAAGCTGGAAAGATTCTTTAAAAATTTATGAATATGCTTCTTCGCTTCCCGGGATAGAAATTAAAGGAATTGATGCACATATTGGTAGTCAAATAAATCAATTAGAACCTTTTAGTCACTCCTTTGATATTTTAAAACAAATTACCAATATGCTTAGAGACAAGGGTTTTAAAATAGATGTCATAGATGTTGGAGGTGGTCTAGGGGTAAAATATAGCAATGACGAGATACCTTTAGATATAGAGCAATATGGAAAATTATTATCAGATAAATTTGGCAATATAGATTGTAAAATAATTATTGAGCCTGGAAGGTTTTTAACTGCTAATGCAGGAATTTTAATAACAAAAATTCTACATGTAAAAGAATCCGGTATTAAAAATTTTACAATTGTGGATGCAGGGATGAATGATTTTATTAGGCCAACTCTTTATGGAGCTCATCACGAGGTAATGACACTTAAGGAACCTGATAATTCTCAACCACTTAAATATGATCTTGTAGGGCCTGTTTGCGAAACAGGGGATTTTTTTGCTAAAGATATTAATTTAAAAAATATAAATGAAGGTGACTTTTTAGCAATTTGTTCAACTGGGGCTTATGGATCAGTTCAATCATCAAATTATAACACTCGTGCGAGTATTGATGAATTATTAATAAATAATGGTGAATATGAAATTATTAGAAAAAGAATAGATGAAGATACTATTATTAATAAAGATATAATTTCAAAATGGGTATAACTATTCGACAATCTCAACAAAAATATTAGAAGCATTTTCAGGAAAACTATCAAACTTAACTTCAAAATCCTTAATTTCTAAGTAGTCAAAAAACTCGTTATTAAATTTAATATTTTTTCTCATTAACACTGTTCTATCATCACTCTCTATGATTACGGTTACAGAGGGTACTTTTCTAATATAATTTTCTTGATTTATAAGTGAACCAGAAACTATTAATGGAGAACCATCCTGATTAGAAGATACCCTACTTGATAAATTGTTAATTTCTATACCTCTAAACTTTATTGAGGGATCAAAGATTTCTATAATAGGTGAAATAGAGGGGAATTTACTTACAAGTAATACTCTCTTATTCCATCCAAAAATAAAAGAGCCAAATAATAATAGTAATAAAATCCAAAAAATAAAATCTGATTTATTTGTTTTTGGTTTATTAAATAAAACCGGTAGAGGATGATCGGGTTTTATATTTTTATCAAATTTTTCTTGGTTTTCATCTTTAACTTTCAATCCTTGTGTTGAAGAGGGTTCAAATAATTTAGGAACATCAATTGGTTCACCTTTTGAAGACGAAGTCCAAATAAATGAACATCTTGAACATTTTAATTTTTTAGGTGATCCATTAAATTTTTTTTCATCTAAAAAAAAATTTGTACCACATGATGGGCATTGAATAATCATTAAATACTTTTAAAACCTATAATTTATTTGGTAAAACTCTAATTATTTTACCAGAATTTTTCTTTCCTCTACCATCTGTTAAAATAATTAAATCACCATTATTTGATGACTTTATACTCCTTATTCTTGAACCAATCTCTTTAAACATAATATCTTCAGAAACAACTTTATTATCGCTAATTACCAATTTTCTAACATCACCAGGTGATAAAGCTGAAATAAAGAGATTACCATACCATTCAGGAAATAGATCACCATAATAGAAAGTCATATCTGATACAGCTATGGAGGGTGTCCAATATTTTATTGGTTGTTCCATTCCCTCCTTTCTCTTAAATGGTGAAATAATTGAACCATTATAATCAATGCCATAGGTAATTGCTGGCCATCCATAATTCAAACCTGGATTAATTATATTCAACTCATCACCCCCTTTTGGACCATGTTCGTGACTATAAATAATCCCATTAATATCTTTTGTAAGGCCCTGTTGGTTTCTATGGCCATAGGTAAAAATATCTCTAAGTGCTTTATCTTTTCTAGAAAATGGATTATTGCTTGGTATTGTTCCATCGTCATTAATTCTAACTATTTTACCAAAATGATTATCTAAATATTGAGCTTTCTCCCTATGGTTAAAACCATCTCCTGATGAAATCAGTAAAGTACTATCATTCAAAAATAATAATCTTGCTCCATAATGAGCAGAAGTCTCTCTAAAAGCATTTGCTGTAAAAATAACCTCCATCTTACTTAGGGCATTATCAAGAAGTTTAGCTCTTGATACACGAAGAGTATTTCCTTCATTTGTTTTAATTGAATATGAAAAATAAATAAGATTATTTGTTTCAAAATCTGGATGTAATTCAATATCAGATAACCCACCCTGACTTTTCACTAAAACTGAGGGAAGATTTGATACTGTAGTGAATGTTTTCAAGCTTGGATTATAGATTTTTAATTTTCCTGTTAATTCAGAAATTAAAAAGTCTCCGTTGGGAAGAAAATCAATATCCCAGGGCATATCAAGGCCATCATATAAGGTCTCAAGTTTATAATTATTATCTTTTGCATTCGCATAGAAATTCAGTGAAAAAAAGATTGTGAAAACAAGTATAAATTTATGTATTTTTTTCATTAATAAGAATCCTTAAAAAATTTTCTTTGAACTGATTAAAAAATATTCCTCCGATAGATCCAATTAAACAAAATATCAATAGTCCCAACGGTTCTCTTGCACTTGAAATCAAAACAATTTCATCAAAAGTCATCTTTGTAAAAAAGATAATTGCATAAACGCTCAGAAAACCGGCAAAACCATAAGAAAATATCGAATTAATGGGTATAATTAATCTTATAATAGCTGTTAAAAAATAACCAAAAAATAATGCAATAAAAATTACAGCATACATATTTATAGGTACACCCCATTGAATTAGGATTGGCGTAAGACCGCCTCGAAGATCATGTAAAAGTGAGTCAATTAAAATAAAAAAAGAAACATCAAAGCCCTGGGTTTTCAACCAAAATATATTCCAGATAGTGTTTTGAAAAAGTATAAAAATACTTGTAATTGTTGTAGAAAATAAAAAAGCTACAACCAAAGCAAAGAAAAGTTTTATTAAGTACATTTTTTAATTACCTCTTCTCTATTAGCCATATTCCCATTGTAATAAAAATTAAACCAAAGCCAATTACAAAATTAATTTTCTCATCTAGAAAAAATATACCAATAAACAGAGCCCATACTGGTATTAAATAATTCACAAGCGATAAAAAAAGTGGTCCTTTCAAGGAAATTATTTTAAACCATAATAATGTTGCTATGCCTGTTGGGAATACACCCAAAAGAGTAAGGGATGTGATACTTTTAATAGAAATTTGCGTATAATATAATGATCTATCCCCAGAGAAATATAAAATTAACAGACCAATAATACTTCCGCATATTAAAGAGCTGAGTGATCTCTCAAAAGAATTTTCTATAGGTGCATTTTTTATAATTACACTAGCCAAAGCAAACGAAAATGTGCCACCTAAGACCGCAATCTGGCCTATGAAAAAATTATCATTAATTGTTAAATTGTATATACTATTGAGACCTACTAATAAAATAATACCAAACAATCCTGAAAAAATACCAAAAATAATCCTTAAATTAAATGATCGATCTTTGAGTAAAATATAGGATAATATTAAAGTTATAATTGGATTTATTCCCATTAAAATTGCAACCAAAGAGGATGATATAAATTGAGCTCCCCATGCAATAATTGAAAATGGTAATGAAAGACCTAAAAAACCAATTAGAAAACTCCATAACCAAAAATTTAGAGAGATTGGTAATTTTTTATTCAAAATTAAGAAAAATAATAAGATCGTAATACTTCCAATTATAAGTCTTAAGGACATTACATTAAGTGGACTTATTGTTTCTAAAGAAATTTTCAAAGCAGCAAAAGCTGATCCCCACATAACAACTAGACAAAAAAGCATTGCATAAGGAAAAAAATTAGAAAGAGTTTTATTCATAGGATTTTCTCAGATTTTTTTTCAATTAATATTCTTTAAATAGACTAAGAATGATTATTAAGATAGAAAATAAAATATATTTATTAGACATTAATAGCGTGGGTAAAAAAATTTTAAATTCGAATAAAGTCAAAATTATTTCCTTATTTATTTTTATCACTTTAACAAGCATTGATGTTTTAAATTTTCTAAATCTTGGCCATCAAAATAAAATAATGAGTGAAAATAAAAAGGCCATTGTAGTTTTAACTGGAGGGTCAAAAAGATTAGAAGAAGGTTTTCAATTATTACAAAAAAAAATCGGAAATGCCCTTTTTATTTCAGGAGTGAATCCAATAGTCACAAGAAAAGACTTAAGAATAATTCTAAATAATAATAATTCTGAAGATAAGAATATTTTATTTAATTGTTGTGTTTATTATGAAAAAAAATCAAGAAATACCCAAACAAATTCTATTGAAGCAAATAAATGGTTAATTAAAAATAAATATAATGAAATCATTTTAGTTACATCATCGTATCACATGCCAAGAAGTGTTTATGAATTCAAGAAAAATGCGCCAGATATTATGATTTATCCTTGGAATATATTTCATAAAGAAAAGACAATTCTTGATAATATAGAAAAATTAACCCTGGAATATTTGAAATACAATTTAATAAGACTACAATATTTATTTAAAAAAAATTATAGTTATGAAAATTAGAAATAAAATTATCTCATTACTATCTGTAATATTGCTTATTTTAATTACAGCAATTATTGCTGTTTTAGGTCTCCCATTTCTAGTTTTACCTAGAAAATATACAGCAAGACTTATAAATTTTTGGTCTAAAATAATGTTGTCATTTTTTAAAAACTTTGATGGCCTTGACTGGGTTGTTGAAGGCACTGACAATATTCCTAACGGTCCATTTGTGGTAGCGTCGAAACATCAATCGGTATGGGATACAATTTTTTTTACTGCATTTTTTTCAGATGCAGCTATGGTTTTAAAAAGAATAATAATAATGATCCCTTTTTATGGGCTTCACGCAATTAAAGCCAAAATGATATGGCTCGACAGAAAAGGCCATAGCAAAGCATTAAAAAAATTAATAAAGCAAGGTAAAGACTGTAAAAAAGCAAATAGGCCAATAGTAATATTCCCTGAAGGGACAAGAAGTAAAGTTGGGCAAAAAAATGAATATAAGCCAGGGGTCACTGCTTTATATAAGTTTCTAAATATTCCATGTGTTCCTGTTGCCTTAAATTCTGGTGTATATTGGGAGACAAAAGGTCTTAAAAGAAATAAAGGGAAAATCATTGTAAAATTTATTGAACCTATTAAGCCAGGTTTAGATAGAGAAAAATTTGAAGAAAAATTAGAAATTGCGATTGAGAGTGAAACAAAAACTCTAATAGACAGAAGTAACTGGTGATTTAGTTATTTATTTATCTAATCTTGCCCTGCATCAATAATTTTCTTTCTAACATTTCGAGTTTTTTCAAAGCTAGAGAAAAGCATTTTTGTATCTTTGTTCAAAATTGAGTCTTTTAATTTACTTAAATCGTTTGAAAATAAATCTAGCATTTCTAAAACAGCCTCACTATTATATTTAAAAATATCACTCCACATTTTTGGATCAGACGCCGCAATTCTTGTAAAATCTCTAAATCCACCGGCTGAATATTTTACAACCTCGGTATCCGTTACATTAGCTAGATCATTTGCTGTTCCAACAATATTAAAAGCAATAAGATGAGGTATATGACTTGTTATTGCCAATACTTTGTCATGGTGTAAGGCATCCATAATTTCGACTTTAGAACCAAGTAACTCCCAAAAAGATTTAATACTATTAATACTTTTTTTTGAATTATCCTTTGTTGGAGTTAAAATACACCATCTGTTTTCAAACAATTCAGCAAAACCAGAGTCTGGTCCTGATTCTTCAGTACCTGCTATAGGGTGACCTGGAATAAACTCAATATCTTTAGGGATTAAATCTTTTAACTCTTCAATAACAGCATGCTTAGCTGACCCAGTATCAGTAACAATACTTCCTTTTTTCAAAAACGGTCTAATTTCTTTAATAATTGGTTTAAATGTAGAGAGAGGTGTTGCTAAAATTATTAGATCTGCGTCCTTAACTGCTTTGTTTAAATTTTCTTCTACGCTGTCAACAAGATCTCTTTCGATTGCCCTAGTAAGTGTTTTTTGTGTTTTAGCATATCCCACAATTCTAGATTTAGTTTTTTTCTTTTTCAATCCAAGACCAATCGAGCCGCCTATCAGTCCAAGTCCAATAATGCAGATATTATCAAAATTATTTTTCATATTATTTTGGAAGCTCCCTCAAGGATTCAATTAGTAGATTGTTTGCTTCATCATTTCCAATAGTAAGTCTTAAAAAATTTGGTAAATTATATTCATGCATTTGTCTTAGTATTAGACCCCTGGAACACAAAAAATCAAAGACATAATTTGCATCAAAACTTAATTTTTCTGAAACCTCGAATAAAACAAAATTACAACTACTTGGAATTGTTTGAAATCCAATATTTTCTAATTCCTCAGTAATTTTTGGTAACCATAAATTATTATGATCAATTGATTTTAAAATATGTTTTTGATCATCAATAGCAGCAACTGCTACTTTTTGGGCTGTTGAATTTACTGAGAAGGGTATTCTTAAACGACCTAAAACATTAATTACTTCACTAGGGCAATAAGCCCAGCCCACCCTTAACCCCGCAAGTCCATAGGCTTTCGAGAAGGTTCTGGTTACCACTATATTATTATTATTCTCAACAAGAGAAATAAATGAAGAATAATTATTGTCATTTACATATTCAATATATGCTTCATCAATGACTAATAATATATTGGGTGGAAGTTTTTTATGAAGATTTTTTAAATTCTCATATGAAATCATTGTTCCTGTAGGATTATTTGGATTAGCTATAAAAATCATCTTTGTAGAATTATTTATTAAGCCTAAAATTGCCTCTGTTTGTGCTTGAAAATTTAACTCTTTAGCTCTTACAATTCTTGCACCAGATGCCTTGATAGCCAAAGGGTAAACAGCAAAAGAGTTCTCAGAAACTATTGCTTCATCGTTTCCAGATAAATAGGCTCTAGCAAGTAAGTGAAGTATTTCATCTGAACCGCAACCACAAATAATATTATTTGGGTTAATTGAGTAAAATTCAGATAATTTTGAGACTAATAATTTATTTGATGGATCAGGATATATAGTTATATCACTTATAGCATCATTATAAGCATTAACAACACTATCACTTGGACCAAATGGATTTTCATTAGAGGAAAGTTTAAATATTTTCTCAATACCATTAACGCTTCTTGCGCCTCCTTTGTAGGGCTCTAGATCATTTAAAAAATTATTTGGTATTGGTTTATCCATAATTTCCAACATTATTCTATTAATATTTATATTATTAAAATCTTATAAACAGAAATCTTAGTTTTTTATATAACTTATTAAGATCTTATAACATAAATTTAAAATTCAATACTAAGCATATTTTATTTGCAATTATTAAAAATTAGCTTTATTTAAAAAATAACATTTCGAGAGGGAGCAATCCCTGCCAACCTGCATTGACCTGCGAAGGTGGTAACTTTAATGTGGCTTATTAAGCAAAAAAAGGTTTCTCCTCTCGTTTGTTATTATAGTGAAGTTTAGCTTTCTAAAAAAGCTGGGTATTTGATTTTCAGATTGTGCACCCTAGATTTCCTAAAAGCACTAAAGAGAGGAAAAAATGAAAACACAATTATTTAAAAAAACTCTATCGCTGGTATCATCTATGATGTTAGTTTTATTTATATCCATTAGTCCACTTGAAGTAAATTCTCAAGAAACTACAGCATTCAAAAGTGCTGGAAAATGGTTAATTGGTCTCAAGGTTTTAAATCTAGACCCTGATGAAAAATCAGTTACTTCTATTGGTGGTGAAGCAAAAGTTGATGATGATACAGTGCCAGAATTGGATATTAGATATTTCTTAACTGATAACATAGCTATTGAAGCAATTCTTGGAACCACTGAACACAGTGTAAAAGCAATTGGAACAGCCCTTGGTGATGTTAATTTAGGTACAGTAAATGTTCTTCCACCTACATTTACTTTGCAATATCACTTTAACAGTGAAAGTAGATTTTTACCTTATATAGGCGCTGGATTAAATTATACTTTTTTCTATGATGATAATCCTGGCGATGCTGTAGGTATAAGTTATAAAGATGACTTTGGTTTTGCTCTAAATATTGGTTTTGATTATGTTATTAATGAAAATAATTTTTTTAATATTGATATTAAGAAATATAAACTTTCTACCGATACAGTAATTGATGCTGGCCCTGCTGGAGTTGCAACTGCATCAGTAGATCTTGATCCACTTGCTGTAAGTATTGGTTATGGTTGGAGATTTTAAAGAATTAATTAAATATTAATTCTAATATTTCCGATAAGAGGTTATCTTATTGTTATGAATAATGATCAAAACAAACTACCATGTTCATACTTTACAGATAATAAGCCTCTTCTACTCGAGAGTGGAACAAGTATAGACGAGCTGACCGTGGCTTATGAAAGCTACGGTAAGCTCAATAAAGATAAATCAAATGCAATAATAATCTGCCATGCCCTCTCTGGAGATCAGTTTGTGGCGAGTAAAAATCCACTTACAGATAAGGATGGCTGGTGGGCTAGGATGGTTGGTAGCGGAAAACCGATTGATACCGATAAATATTTTGTAATTTGTGCAAATGTTCTTGGAGGTTGTCTTGGGTCTACTGGTCCAACTTCTATAAATCCAAAAACTGGTGAAGAATACGGACTTAATTTTCCTGTTATAACTATTTCTGATATGGTTAATGCACAACTGAGGTTAGTTCAATACCTTGAAATAGAAAAACTTTTGTCTGTTATTGGGGGATCGATGGGGGGGATGCAAGTTCTTGAATGGGCAGCCTCTTATCCAGATAAAATACACTCTGCAATACCAATTGCAACATCCTCAAGACATACAGCACAAAATATTGCTTTCCATGAGCTTGGTAGACAAGCAATAATGGCTGATCCAGATTGGCATGGAGGTAATTATATAAAAGCCGGTTCTAACCCGATAAAAGGACTATCGATTGCAAGAATGACAGCCCATGTTACTTATCTATCAGAGGCCTCTCTTACAAAGAAATTTGGCAGGAGACTTCAAGATAAAGAAGAGATAAGTTTTGGATTTGATGCTGATTTTCAAATTGAGAGTTACTTAAGACATCAAGGTCAGACCTTTGTAGATAGATTTGATGCAAATTCTTACCTGTATATTACTAGGGCAATGGATTATTTTGACCTAGAAAAAACACACAAAAAGAGTCTTACAGAAATTTACAGTAAAACTAATATTAAATTTTTAATTACATCATTTACTGGGGATTGGCTTTATCCTCCATCGGAAAATTTAATGATCGTTAGAGCTTTAAGCGCAGGAGGTGCTGATGTTAGTTTTGTTAATATTAATTCTGACAAGGGTCATGATGCATTTCTTTTAGAAGAGCCAGAGTTTGATGATGCAATGAGAGGATTTATTAATTCAGTCTCTTTGGAGGCAAATATATAATGGTTAACAATCGTACTGATTTAGAATTAATTACTTCACTTGTTGATAAAGAGGCAAGAATACTTGATGTCGGTTGTGGTAATGGAGAATTACTTAAATCTTTAAAAAATAAAAAAAATGTTAAAGGTCAAGGACTTGAGCTTAAACAAGAAAGAGTGAATAAATGCGTTGCAAAAGGACTATCTGCAATACAAGGAAATGCTGACAGCGATTTAAGTTTATATCCTGATCAGTCATTTGACTGTGTTATTTTAAGCCAAACTATTCAAGCAACAAATAATCCAAAAAATATTTTAATTGAATTAATTAGAATCGGCAGAAAAGCAATAATCTCAATTCCTAATTTTGGATATTGGAAAGTAAGGCTAGGTTTTGCTACTTATGGCAAAATGCCAATTACGGAAAAACTATCAAATAATTGGTATGATACACCAAATATTCACTTATGTAGTATACTGGATTTTGTTGATTTATGTCGTGAATTAAATATTAAAATTGAGAAAACAATTGTTCTTAATTCAAATAACATCAAATCCTTTAACGGTGCTCCAAATAGCTGGTCAAATTTTTTTGGAGAAGAGGCAATTTTTTTAATAAAAAATTAAGCTCTAATATCACCTCTAATTTTCTGTTTAACTATTTTATTGTTGCTTGAAACTGGAGATAAATAATTTTTCTTTCCCTTTGTAATTATTAAACCAGCGAAGTATTTAGTTAATCTATTGTTTAGAACCTCAAATGATCTTATTTTATTAGTCAAAAATTTGTTTTCTAAAGGTGGTAGGAATAAACAATATTCTGTCTTTATAGGTGTAAAAAAATTATTTGATAATAATAAGTCCAATTCATAAGAACTAAAAGTTGTTGGTGAATTCAATTTTTTTTTATAAAAAAAACGCCATAAACCATAAGTATTTGGAGTTATAATTATAATTTCTCCATCTTTGTCTAAAATTCGCCAAGCTTCCCTTAAAAATTTCTTATGATCAGACAAATATTCAAAACAATTAACAACAAGTAATCTATCAATTGAAAGATCTTCTAAAGGAAGGATATCTTCCTGGACTGAAGCCGTTAGATTTTTCCCATTTATAAAAAAGTTAAATAATCCAAATTTATTGGGAACAAGAAAAAATAATCTTTGAATATTAGATTTAAAGGCACTTAAAAAAGGGAAACCGAAGCCTATTGCAGCATTTCTTGAATTATTGAAGTTTGGCCATAAAGTATGAATTTTTTTTAAAATTATTTGAGTAATAGATTTACCTAAAAAACTAGAATAAAATATTTTAAAATTTTCAATATTTATTTTCATATTATATACTCTAATTTAATTTCAAAATTCCGCAGGAGACATTATTGATTGTAGAACAAATATGGACTGGTAATCAATTTCGTAATTTTAATTATTTAATTGTTTGTCCCAAAACAGGCGAGGCTATGGCAATTGATCCCTTAGACCATGAAAAATGCCTAGCGATTTGCAAAAAAAATGGATGGGAAATAACACAAGTATTGAATACTCATGAGCACTGGGACCATATTGGGGGCAATCAAAGTATAATAGAATCTACCAATGCTAAGCTTTTGGCTCACAAGAATGCAAAGGATTCAATTGATGGAATTAATATAGGCTTATCAGCTGGCGACAGTGTTAGAGTAGGTTCATCAATTATTTTAGATGTTTTAGATACACCTGGGCATACAATGAGCCATGTATGTTTATTTGCAAATAACGATAACCCCTCGTTATTTTGCGGAGACACATTATTTAATGCTGGTGTAGGACATTGTAAAGGTGGAGGAAATCCTGAGGAGTTGTATGATACTTTTATAAATCAACTATTTAAATTACCAAATAATACGAGAATCTATCCGGGTCACGATTATTGGGAGAATAATTTAAAATTTACTTTAGATCGAGAACCTGAAAATTATAAAGCTAGAGAAATGATTGAAGGAAAACTAATTAAAAATCCTGAAAAAGCATTAATTTCAACTATCGAAATTGAAAAAGAAATAAATTCTTTTTTTAGATTAAAAAATAAAGAAATCATCAGTAAGTTAAGAGATGATTTTCCAGATTTACCAAAAAATCCAAGTACAAAAGATGTTTTTTTAAAGTTAAGAGAGCTTAGAAATGAATGGTAGAAAGTTTCACTATATTTTAACTTTTGGAGCTAATTGAACAAAAATTACACCCAGAAATATAAGGCTAGCACCAACTAACCCATTAAAATTTAAGACCTCCGATAATATTATCCAAGCGAAAATTGCAGCAAAAATTGCTTCAGTACTCATTATTAAAGCAGCAGGAGTTGGCTCCACCAGTCTCTGACCGAACATCTGTAGAGTAAAGCCAATACATACTGAGCCAAGAGAGCAATAAAAAAGGTAAAAAATTCCTGAACTTGAAACATTCGTAAAATCTAAAAAATTTTGACTGTCAAAAATACTTCCATAAATAAATAGTAAGAATCCACAGATAATAAACTGAATTATAGAAAATTTGAAAATTGGCAGTTTTAATACTGCAAATGATACTATATGTAGATGAATTGCCCAAAAAATAGCACTAAAAATTACCCATAAATCACCATTACTTATATTAGACAGACTTATACTATCACCCGATGAACTCAAAAGAACTGAACCCGTAAAACACACAATGATACTTGGCCAAATTGACCAATGAAGAGATTTAGAAATAAAAACTCCTATAAAAGGAACAATTAGAACATATAAACTAGTATAAAAACCTGCATTAGTAGCTGTTGTTGTTACAATACCAATTTGTTGAGTTAAAGCCGCAAGTGCAAGAACCAAACCACTTATCAAAGAAATAATTAAAAATTCTAAATTAGATTTAATGTTCTTTGGTGAGAATTTGATAAAAGAAAATAGGATTATTCCTCCAATTAAAAATCTAAAGGAAGTAAATTGTAGTGCTGACCAGTCTTGCATAGCAATTTTTTGAGGAACAAAAGTAGAGCCCCACACTATAGATGCTATTAATAAAAGAATTAGACCTCTTGTTTTTGATGAAAAAATCAAAATTAAATATTATTTTGGTTCTTTAGTCTCTAAAACCTTGCGACCATTATACATACCTGTTTTTAGATCAATGTGGTGCGGTCTGTGAAGTTCACCAGAGTCTTTATTCTCTACATAAGTAGGATTTTCTGATTTATGACCTCCTCTCCTCTTTCCTCGTCGAGAAGGACTTACCTTTCTTTTTGGAACTGCCATTTTACACTCCGTTCGGTATATTGATTTATTTGATGGAGTTATAACCCTATAGGTGCTTCGGGGCAAGTAATTAGATTAATACTTAACTATACATTCATCACAGAGAAAATATAAATTATCAGGGTCATTAAGATTCAATGACAATTTCGTTGTTTTTAAAAAGTCATTTTGTAAGTCATAAAATAAATTTCTACTAAAAATATCTTCTTTCTGAATGCCCATTAATCCAAAAATTCTTTTCAAAAAGGTAAAATCATTCCTTTTTTGATCAAATATTTTAATTGTATAATCGTCAACATTAGCTAACTCTTTTGCTTTATTTAAAGCATCATCAAAAGATCCAATATCATCAACAAGACCTATATCTAAAGCATCACTACCCGACCAAACTCTTCCTTTAGCTATATCATTTACCTGATCTACCGATAGATTTCTTCCCCTAGATACAATATCTACAAAATCATTATAAAGTCTATCCACTGAGCCTTGGATTAAATCAACAAATCTATCAGAGGGAGTCGTTAAGAGAACACCAGTATTAAAACCAGAGGAAAAAGGTGTTTTTTCAATTCCATCTTCATTTAATCCTATTTTTTTTGAAGTTTCTTCTGCATTTAATAAAAGAGCTGCGACACCAATTGAACCTGTTACAGTAGTCTCATGAGCAAATATAAAATCTGATTCTGCTGATATCCAATATCCACCTGAAGCTGCAACACCTCCCATTGAAACAATGATAGGTATCTCAAGATTTTTAATTTCTATAAGTTCCTCTCTTATAAGTTCAGATGCAAAAGCACTGCCTCCAGGAGTATTCACCCTTAAAATAAGCGCCTTTAGATTATTTTCTTTTCTAGCATTTTTAATCAATGAAGAAATATTTTCTCCACCAGCAGTTCCTCTTGGTTGATTACCATCCATAATAGTTCCTGCAACAGAAATTACTCCAATTAAATTTTCACTATTTGTTATTTCAGTCTTTAAATATTCATCTAAATTAATATATCGCCAATCTTCCTGTGGATGAGGAAATTTTTCACTGAGGTATTGTTCAATCTCAGATCTAGTTTTTAAACTGTCTACTAGGCCATAACTGATAGCTAGATTAGCAAAATCAAAATTATTATCTTTTGCTAAAATATCAATATTATCTAAATAAAAATCAATTTTACCCCTCTCTAGATTTCTGTTTTGTTCAATAAAATTTGAAGTATATTTCCAAATTGAACTTTGTAATTTTTTATTAGCTTCTTTTGATGCATCACTCATAGAGTTCCTTGTAAAAATTTCAGTAGCACTTTTGTATTCACCTTTAGAGAACTCAATAACTTCTAATTCTAATTTATCAAGTAAATCCTTTAGAAATACTCTTTTGGAAGACCATCCATAAATAGAAACCCCACCATTCTTATGAGCAATTATTTCATCAGCAGTAGAAGCTAATATATACGAAGGCTGCGAATAATAATCTGCTATCGCAATAATACTTTTCTTATTATTCTCTTTAAATTTTAATAAAATTTCAGAAAGATAAATTATATCAGCTGGATATCCCCCAACAAAATTGCTAAGATCAATAACAATACTTTCTATATTTTTATCATTCCCAGCTAATTTAATTGCACTAATAATTTTATTTATTTCAATTTCTTTAGGCTCATTACTCTGAGAAAAAAAATCAAAACCACCTCTACTTTTTGCCTGCTCAACAAGCACACCATCCATTTGTAAAAGTAATGCAGTTCCAGTTTTAATATTTGTTGTGAATTTTGAAAAATAGTTAAATATAATCAGGATAATGATTAAAACAGTAACTGTTCTAATTAAAAAAGTTGGAATATAAGAAACCAATATCCATAACCACTTCAAAGCTTTAAGAGAGTATTTGGCAATATTTTTAAAAGAATTCAAATTTTTAATCCTTAATTTGTTTGGCCATAATCATTAGCACCATCATCACCCTTTATACAATAAAAATAAATGAGAGGGATAATACCTATAATTGTTATGGTCAGAAGTATCCACCAACCAGATTTATTTATGTCATGTAATCTTCTTATTGAAACAGCAATTTCTGGAATTAAAAAAATAAAGTTGGATATAAATAGTAGTCCACTTAGGCCAAGACTTTCTAAATAAGTAATAGATAAAAACATTAAAATTCTAAATAGTTGCCAATACCAGAATTCTTTCCTTGATGATCTAGTCTCGAAATCAAAATATTTATTAAAACAACTTATTACTGAATTTGTAAAATCTTCAAATATATTAGTGATCATAATATTAAATCGAAAAACGCTCTCCAAGATAAACTCGCCTAACATCATCATTTTTAATGATATCTTCTGGTTTACCTTCAATTAAAACAGAGCCTTCATGGATTAATACCGCTCTATCTATCAAACCCATAGTCTCTCTAACATTATGATCAGTAATTAAAACACCAACACCTTTATCCTTTAAATGAGAAACTAATTCTTTAATTTCGCTTAGTGCAATTGGGTCAATACCTGCGAAAGGCTCATCCAATAAAATATAATTTGGTTTCCCTGCAAGGCACCGAGCAATTTCAACTCTTCTTCTCTCTCCACCCGATAAAGCTAATGAAGGAGTTCTTCTTAAATGACTAATATCAAATTCTGTCAATAATTGATCTAAATTACTTTCAATAACCTGTTTATCAGTTTCAACAATCTCAAGGATAGATTTTATATTATCCTCTACATTCATTCCTCTAAAAATTGAAGCTTCTTGAGGCAAATACCCAATACCATTTTTGGAACGCTTATATATGGGTAAATCTGTAACATCAAAACCATTTAAGAAAATAGATCCTGTGTTTGGTTTTATTAGACCAATAATAGTATAGAAGATAGTAGTTTTGCCTGAACCATTTGGTCCTAGTAGACCAACAGCTTCACCTTTATTTATATTAAAGCTAACCTCTCTTACAACAGGACGATTATTGTAGGACTTACTTATACGTTTTATCTCAAGACCTTTGTCATTATTAGTTATTACTGAAGGCTTGCCAATCATATCACTATTCATCTTTTTTTTCACTCTGCATTAAAACGCCTTTAACTCTATTACTTTGATTATCATCAGCAATAAAATTAATTGCACCAGTCTCTAAATCAATTAAAAGTTTGTCACCTTTCAAGGTTGTAAAATTATTTACGACGGTAACACTCCCTAATAAAATAATTTCGTTATTACTTACACTATAGGAAGCGTTATTTCCAGTTGCTGTCATATCTTGATTTGAAATCACTACGCCATTAGAAGCATATAAATTTTTTATTACAGGCATTGAGGCATTATCCGTAAAAGTAAATTCCATTTGATCTGCTCTTAAATTTAACGGACCTTGATTTATACTTACAGACCCTGAAAGCCCACCTTCTAAAGCAATTTTATCAATATACATTTTATCAGCATCTACCTTAAGAGGCGCATTAATATTTGTATCAAAAGAAATAGATTCATCAGCCAATAATTGATCATCAAAATATATAAAAATAGAGGTAAAAATTAAACAACTTCTAAATAAACTTACCATCTCTATTCCTCATTAATTTGTTTTATAAAGCTAGCAGGTATAATTAGCTTAACCCCCGAGGATATAAAAATCTTATTGCCTCTTTCATGTATCTCTACATGACCAGCATCAAATTCAATTTCACCTTTCCTTCCTTGAACAGGTCCATTTAAGAAAGTAAAACCAGTTTCTAAGTTTACATTAACGACTTGGGCAATAAAGTCATAACCATCTGATGTCTTAGAAACAATATCATCAAAGAAAATAGCAATATTATTTTTGGCAAAATATTTTGCATTTCTTGAATTTACACTTATCGTTTGAACCCCCTCTTTACCAAGGGTAATACTCACATTTTCTAATTCTATATCTCTAAGATCCGGACCTAAAGGGCTCGCCTTGAGAGCATTTAAAACAAAAGGTTGTCCTGAGGAAGTCTCGCCAATCATTGAGGGCTTAAGAACGCCATCATTAGATTGATCTGATAAAATAAGATTTAAATTTTTATCTTTTGTTGTCGCTATATTGACAGACTGAAAAAATATCAGAGAAACTATTACTAGTGCGATCAAGGGGAAAATAATTCTTAATCTTTTAATTCGGATATTTTGAATTTGGTCTTTATTTATCATTTAATTAATGACTAAATATATCAATATCTGGCCATCCCTTTAAATCTAAATCCACTCTAGTCTTTATGAATGAAAAACACTGATCGGCTAAAGCCTGCCTATCCATTTTTATTAATTGCTGGTCAAGTTTAACTTTGATTTCATGTAAATAAATAACATCAGAAGCTGCATATTTTTTTTGATCCTCAGTTAACTCTTCGGCACCCCAATTAGAACTTTGTTGTTGTTTAGATAAATCGATATTTAAAGTCTCCTTACATAAGTCCTTTAATCCATGCTTATCGGTATAAGTTCTGACAAGTTTAGAAGCAATTTTAGTACAATAAATTGGTTCACAATCGATATTAAGATACTTCTTAAAGACAGCTACATCAAACCTTGCAAAATGAAAAATTTTTAAACAACTCTTATCCGTTAATATTTTTTTTAAATTTGGAGCATCGTATTTATCCCTATCAAGCTGAATAAGATGAGCATTTCCATCACCTGATGAAAGTTGAATCAGACAAAGAGGGTCTCTTTCTGGTCTTAATCCAAGTGTTTCAGAGTCAACAGCAACAGAATCTTGAAATTTAATATCAGTTGGTAAATCATGTTTATGAAAATAGATTTTAGTCATTCAAACCCTTTTAATAATAAATCACTAAGAATATAAGAATTTTTTATTTAAGAGAAGTAATCTTATCAATTAAATTCTTCATTTCTGGTTTATTATTTCTGATCTCTTCAATATTTAATCCATCTAGCTCATGTGGGAAGACCAACCAATTATCAGATTTATGTATATAGTAATCTGGTTTTATCTTAGTCTTATTGTTCGAAGGCTTAAAATAGGGTGTGGCAATTTTAATATCTGGAGTATTTTTTTTACAGGCTTTTTTTAAATTTACAATAACCTGGTTAATTGAAAGTCCAGTATCAAATACATCGTCAACAATTAAAAGTGAGTCCTCTGATTCAACTCTATTAATTATATAGTTCAGACCGAATACTTTTACCTCTTTGGATCTTTTTCCCATAGAAGTATATGAAGAAGTTCTAATTGCTATATGATCTGACGAAACTCCCAAAAAGTCTAATAGTTCTTGAACAGCAATTCCAACTGGTGCTCCTCCTCTCCATACACCAACTATATAATCTGGCTTGAAACCACTTTTATAAATATTCCATGCAAGCTGAAAAGAATCTTCTAACAATTTATTTGAATCTATGAACAATTTTTTCATGACTCTAACCATTATATTCTAAATCTAAAGTCAAGAATATATCTACAAACTAAAGTTTAAAATTGTTACTATATAAGTTTATTAAAAGTTGTAACTAATTCTGCCCATAACTTGTCTTGGTGGAATTAGTTCAATACCTGTACCAGCAACTCCAAAGACATCTGTCATACTTGAATTCATACCATCCTCGTCAGAAATATTTAATGCAATTATGTTTAGACCAATTTGTTCAGAAAGTTCATAACTAAGACTTAAATTATAAATTGTATAATCTTCAACATTATCAACAAAAGGATTATTAAATACTCTCTGTTGAAAATCACCACGGTGGACCACCTCAGCAGTTGCAGTTAGTAATTTTCCAGAGGAAAGAATTTTTTCATACATCAAACCAAAATTTGCATTAAATTCAGGACTTTTTGCAAGTTTATTTCCCTTAATATTTTCTCTTAGACTGTATCTAATTGGTTCTTCACCAAAGAAATATAATTCTGCTCTAATATTGTCCAGCGCTTCATAATCAGAAGTAATTTCTGTATCTAAGAAAGATAACCTCAAATCAAAAGAGAATTCATTAGATAAAATTCCTAAAAACTCAACTTCTAAACCACTCATTTCTGACTCAGGTATATTAGCAACCCCGCCTCTATACACATCTGGATCAGTTGATTGGAATTGAAGATTCTCATACTTATAAAAGAATGCTGATATATTTGCTCTTAATCTGCTATCCAATAAATCAGTTTTAAGTCCTACCTCATAAGCATCAATTGTTTCACTTTCAAATAGGGGAAAAACTAATTGAGGCGCAGGATTTGCACCAAAATTCTGTTCATTATCAACAGGCCATCCAAAAGTTAAATTACTGCCTCCAGGTTTGAAACCTTTTGTAAATGATAAATAAGTCATAGTATCGTCATCTACATCGTATTCAATAGCTATTCTTCCAGTGGTTTTCTCAAGATCATCTTCTATTAAATAAGACTGCAAACCAAAGAAGTTTGTAACATCACTAGAAAAGGAGTCCTCTGTATAACGAAAACCACTTACAAATCGTGTTTTTTCATTAATATTAATAGTTGCTTGTCCATATATAGATTGAGACTCTCTTGTTGGAAATGCATCAGATACAAATCCAAGTTCAGCTCCAAAAGCGGCAAAACAGATTCCTTCAAATGGACTTGTAGCACATATTGGAGCATGAGTATATGGAGTAAATTTACCATCCATAAGATCAACAAGCTTTACATTATTTACATCTTTTACCTCATAGATATGGTTTTCAATTTCATGGTCAAAATAAAATGCACCTAATATCCAATCAATAGTTCCAAAAAGGGGCTCGTTAGAAATTAAATTTATTTCAAAGGTTTTTGTTTCAACAAGCGAAGTTTCAGGTCTAAATTCAGCGGCAATATATGGTAATCCCGCAAGAGGACCTTCAGCATGGACGTCACCAAAGTTGTGTCTATCATTATCCCTTACAACGTAAATATCGTCTTCTTGAGAACTAGCTAAAATTTTAAGACTTGCTGCTCCCAAATCAACTTCATAAATAGCTCCAAAAACTTCAGATGTTAATTGATAATCCGATAATGAGTCTTGTGCTAATTTTCTAGGATCAGGTGTCTTATCATCTAACCCTTTCATTGCTGCACCATTATTATCAGCATCGAAGTATTGAAAGAATAATCTTAAACTGGAATTACTTGTTAAATCAAATAACCAATCTGACCTAAAACTTATATGATTAGCATCATCTAAATCCTGTCCATTTATTACATTATCGGTAAAACCATCTCTATCAGTTATAACGAAAGAATTTCTAGTAGCTACATTTTCAGACAATGGTGTATTAAAAGAACCCCTTACTTTTGATAAATTATAATTACCTAACGTAATATCAGCTTTGCCTTCAAAACCATCGAAGCTAGGAAGTTTACTAACGACATTTACAGTACCACCTGTAGAATTTTGTCCAAAGAGAGTTCCCTGTGGACCCCTTAAGACTTCTATTCTCTCCAAATCAATGAAATCAGTTCTTAAAGAAAACTTAGAAGCAATAAATATTCCATCCATATGAAGCGCGACAGAAGGTGCAGCAATTGCATTTTGGTTTGTTTCATCACCTACACCACGAATTGAGATGACAGTTTTATAACCTTCGTTTTTAGCGACAGTAACACCAGGCGCAATTGCACTTAACCCGACAAAGTCAACTATATTTTTTGTTTCTAACTCATCAGCCCCAAGAGCAGTGACAGCCTTTGAAACATCTTGAAGGCTTTCTGTTCGTTTCTCAGCAGTAACAATTATTTCATCTATTATAAGAGAATTTTCATTATTAGAAATAATAGATAAACTAGTTTCATCTGACTGAGCTTGAGTATTGATAGCTTCATCAGCTGATAATAATTGAGTGTTTAATAAAAAGAATAAAGAAAAAATAATGGTAATTTTTAACGTTTTAAATGAAATCATAACCAACCCCGAAATTTATAAAAAATATTATATATGTAACTAAGCAAGAACTATGCCTATTGTCTAAATAAACATTAATAATTTAAAATGATTCCATACTTTTTAGTAAATTAATATTTTTATTTTATACAATTTAAAGTTTAACATTTATTAATTGTAATATTTGAATATGATTATAATAAAAAAGTTACAAATTAAAGAATTAAGACTTAATATTTAAAAATGTTAGAAAAAATTTTCAATCTAAAAGCTAATAACACATCAATAAAAAAAGAATTATTAGCTGGAATAACAACATTTATAACAATGTCTTACATAATTTTCGTCAATCCTCAAATGATGGCAGAAAGTGGTATGGATTATGGTGCGAGTTTTGTTGGTACTTGTATTGCTGCCTCTTTGGCCTGTTTCTTCATGGGTATTTATGCAAATTGGCCAGTAGGTCTTGCCCCTGGAATGGGATTAAATGCCTTCTTTACTTATACCGTTGTAGGAGGAATGGGTTATTCATGGGAAATTGCTCTTGGGGCAGTTTTTTGGTCAGGGATTTTATTTGTAATAATGAGTATAACACCTCTAAGAAAATGGATGCTTGAAGGTATTCCTTTAAACCTAAGAATTGCTATGGGTTCTGGCGTAGGTTTATTTATTGGATTAATAGGCCTTAAAAATGGAGGAATAATTTCTGGAAATGAGTCAACTTTATTATCTTTGGGTAATTTAAATCAAAGTAGTGTCTTATTATCAATCTTAGGATTTCTCATAATTTCTATTTTATCTATTAGGAAAATTTCTGGATCAATAATAATTGGTATTTTTACAATAACTTCTATTGCGGTATTTACCGGATTGGAAGAATTTACTGGTATTGTATCACTTCCTCCTGACCCTCTTCCTGTTTTTATGAAATTAGATTTAATAGGTGCTTTTGATGTCGCAATGATAAGTGTTATTATTTCATTTTTATTTGTGAATTTCTTTGATACTACTGGAACCTTATTAGGTATGGCAAATAGGGCTGGATTAGTAAAAAATTCTGGTAGGATACAAAATCTTGATAAAGCAATAAAAGCCGATAGTACCTCTAGTGTTTTTGGATCATTTTTTGGTTGTGCACCCGTAACAAGTTACGTTGAAAGTTCGGCTGGAATTGAAATTGGAGGCAGAACTGGATTGACAGCTGTCGTTACAGGAAGTGCCTTTTTAGTCTCAATATTTTTATCTCCCTTGTCAGAGATGGTTCCACCATATGCAACAGCTGGTGTACTTATATATGTATCCATCCTTATGCTAAGTGATGTTGAAAGGTTAAATTGGTCAGATTCTTCTGAAATAATACCTTCACTAATCATAATTATAATGATTCCGCTTACTTTCTCTATTGCTAATGGTATTGCTCTTGGATTTATTACCTATACAGTTATTAAGTTAGCATCAAATAAGCATAAGGAGATATCAACAAGCGCTTGGTTTTTAACATTAATATTTTTAGCAAAATTTATATTTTTATAAAAAAATGACAACTTTATACCATTATCCCTTATGTCCTTTTAGTAGAAAAATTAGACTCTTTTTAGGAGAGCAAAAGATCGGTGCTGATCTTATAGTTGAAAGGTTTTGGGAAAATAGAAAGGAATTTATAAAATTAAATCCATCAGGAGAAGTTCCTGTAATGTTATATGAGGGAAACAAATTTTGCGGCCATTATGCAATCTCTGAATATATAGAAAATAAATTTAAGGATACTCTTCCAAAAGACCTTTCTAATAGAGCCGAAAATAGAAGATTGATTGATTGGTTTGATAATAAATTCCACATAGAAGTAAGTAAGATCATTATAAATGAAAGAGTAGAAAAAAGATTTAGGTCACTTGAAAAAGGCGGAGGATTACCTAATACGGATAATATTCGATTAGCTAAAAACAACCTAAATAATCACTTAAAATATTTTGAATTTCTTCTGGAAAGGAGATTTTGGTTAGTTAATAGTAAAATTGAACTAGCAGATTTAACTGCTGCCGCACATATTTCCTGTATAGATTATTTAGGTGATATGCCTTGGGAAAAATTTCCTGAAATAAAACACTGGTACTCACGAATAAAAAGTAGACCAAGCTTTAGATCAATCCTTACAGATAAAATTATTGGAATTCCACCAAGAGGAAATTATGCTCTCCTCGATTTCTAAAGAGAAAATACAAAAAAAATCAAAAGAATTTGGATTTGATATAATCAAAATTACTGAACCAGAAATTCATAAGAAAGATCATCGTTATATAAAAGATTTTCTAAATAATAATTTCCACGGTGATATGGATTGGCTAGAGAAAAATTTAGAAAGAAGATTATCTCCCAAAAAAATTTGGCAGGATGTAAAGAGCATAATTGTTCTTGGAGTAAATTATGCCCCTGATCATGACCCAATGAATAACCTAAAAGTAAAAGATGTGGGTAATATATCTGTTTACGCAAGAGGAGATGATTATCACGATGTAATAAAAAAAAATTTGAAAAAATTTGGAAGATGGATTGTGAGTCAAACTAATTCAGAAATCAAAGTTTTCATTGATACAGCCCCAATAATGGAAAAACCACTTGCACAAAAAGCTGGTTTAGGTTGGCAAGGCAAACACACAAATTTAGTATCAAGAGATTATGGGTCATGGTTATTTCTAGCGTCAATATTCACTAACCTAGATTTAGAAATTGATACTGAAGAAAATGATCATTGTGGGAATTGTAATAATTGTATTGAAGTTTGTCCTACCAATGCTTTTGTAGAGCCTTATAAGTTAGATGCTAGAAAATGTATTTCGTATCTCACAATAGAGCATAAAGGTATTATTCCAGTTCATCTGAGATCGAAAATTGGGAATAGAATTTATGGCTGTGATGATTGTTTGGCTGTTTGTCCATGGAATAAATTTGCAAAAGAATCGAAGGAAATAAAATTTAAACAAAGAAATAAAAACGAATTATATGATTTAAAGAAATTATCACTTCTTGATGATTATAGTTTTAGAAAAATGTTTTCAAAATCCCCTATTAAGCGAATAGGTAGAGATAGATTTTTAAGAAATGTTTTAATAGCTATAGGAAATGCAAAATTAAAAGATGCAAAAGATCAAATAAGTAAAAATATATTTGATAAGTCGCCCATTGTTAGAGGAGCAGCTATTTGGGCCCTAAATCAAATTACTGATGGAGAGGAGCTAAAAAAAATTAGAGAAATTTCATTATCAAAAGAAAAAAATCAAGATGTAATAAAAGAATGGATAAACTAAAATAATTATATTTTCTTGATAATCTGCTCTATTGAGAAAAATATATATTCAAGATCCGTAGGACGGGAAAGTCCGTGATCTCCATCTTTTATAAATGATTGAGTTAAAGAATTAGATGAGATTTTCTTAGACAGCTCTATAGATAATTCCCATGGAACAGCCTCATCTTTTATACCGTGGATAATATTCACAGGACAATCTAAAGAAATTTGTTGATTCATTAATAAATATTTTCTTCCATCATCTATAAGATTTTTAGTGATTTTATATGGAGGATACTCATCAGAAAAAATCTCTAAATACCCCTTTTTACTGATCATATTTTTTTCATTATCACTAAAATTGTTCCACATGAGTATTTCCGTCATATCAACTGCTGGCGCAATTAAAACTAAGCCACTAACCCTTTTTTTTCTTTCAAGAGCTAATAATAATGAAATCCAACCGCCCATAGATGAGCCAATAAAGATTTGTTGTCCATTACAAATATTATCTAAAATATTAATACTATCGTTTAACCAATCTGAGATATTAAAATCCTCAAAACTACCAGATGAAAGTCCGTGCCCTGAGTAATCAAACCGACAAAAATTATAATTATTTAAATCTGCATATTCGGAAATAGCTTCTGCTTTAGTCCCGTACATATCAGAATTTAAACCACCAAACCATATAAGATTATATTTATTTTTAGAACTATAATTATAAATATAGGCTAAAGAATTATCATTTACGGTTTTTAATGTATCATGTATTTTTTTCATAGGTTTACAATATATGTCAGAATCAAATCTTAATTATAAAAATAAAAGAATTCTACAAATAATTCCAAATATGGAAATAGGTGGGGCAGAAAGAACTGTTTTAGAAATAACTAGTTTTCTTAAAGATACAGAATTTTCCTCACTTGTCTTAACATCAGGAGGAAAGCTTATAGGTGAACTTGAGAAGGAAAATATAGAAGTAATAAAATTAAAAATTGATAAAAAAAATCCTTACTCGATAATAAAAAATTTTTTTCTATTTATAAAAATTTTTAGAGAAAAGAAAATTGACTTGATTCATGTTAGATCAAGGGCTCCGGCGTGGTCTGCAATTTTTGCTGCAAAGAAAATCGGTATACCAGTATTAACAACCTGGCATGGTCATGTGAGTAATTCTTCTTTTATAAAAAAAATATATAACTCAATAATGTTAAAAGGCGATGCCGTTATAGCTAATTCTGCTTACACTGCTGAGAGAATTTCTAAAATTTATAATATAGATTTAAATAAAATAGATATTATTTCTAGGGGGGTTAATGTTGAGTCATTCGAAAGATCAAAATTTTCTAATACAGAAATTAGCAATATGAGAAAAATGTGGTCCGTTGATGATAACAAAATAATTATATTATTTCCTGCTAGGCTAACTAGATGGAAAGGACATTTGGTAACAATAGAGGCAATAAATCTATTAAAAAAAGAAAAATTTTTTGATCATGTTATTTTTTTATTCGCAGGAGAAAAAGCAGGCGCAGAAAATTATATTAAAAAATTAAATTCCATAATTACTAAATTTAAGTTGCAAGAAAATATTAAATTAGTTGAAAGAATAGAAAATATGCCACTTGCTTATCTTGCTTCGGATATAGTTTTATCACCATCAATAGAGCCTGAACCCTTTGGGAGAATTCCTATAGAAGCCCAAGCTGCCGGAAAAACTATTATAGCCTCTGATCATGGCGCTGTTAAGGATACAATTAAAAATGGTAATAATTTTACGGGCTTTAAAGTTAAACCTAACGATCCACAAGCTTTATCAATAGCAATTAAGCAATCTATCACAATGGATAAAAAAGACTTAACTAAAATGCATGAAAGGGCTATTTCAAATGTTAAAAATAATTTTTCACTTGAAAATATGTGCAAAAAGACATTAGAAGTTTATAAAAGATTGTTAATTTCTGAATGAATTTCTTGACATCATATTTTTAGAAGGCAATCTTAGATTAATTATTAAATAAGGAGACGTTTCCATAAGTAGACAATATAACTCGACGCCACCATCCTCAAAAGGACCACGTGTCAATGATCAAATCACAGCAGAGGAAGTCCTGCTAATAGATTCATCTGGTGAAAAAAAAGGCAACATACCTACACCTCAAGCAATAGAAATATCAAAAGAACAAGGATTAGATCTAGTTGAAATCTCTCCAAAAACAAATCCACCTGTTTGTAAGGTAATGGATTATGGCAAGTATAAATATGAAAGCCAAAAAAAAGCTAATCAAGCAAAGAAAAAACAAAAAACAATTGATATTAAAGAAATTAAACTTCGTCCTAATATCGACGTTCATGACTACCAAGTAAAAATGAGAAGTGTACAAAAATTTTTAAACGAAGGCGATAAGGTTAAAATTACACTTAGATTTCGAGGGCGGGAAATGGCACATCAAAATAGAGGAGCTGATCTTTTACAAAAAGTTAAAGAAGAAATTGATCCTATAGCTAAAGTAGAGCTAAATCCTAAATTTGAAGGAAGACAAATGATTATGGTCTTGGCACCAAGATAATTACTTCTTTGGTTGAATTATTTATAAAAGTGATATAAATAATCTTCACTGGATGATCCGGCAGGGCATGCCGTGTTTATCTATAAAGCTTATTCCTTTAATTATATAAATACAGGAGAATGCAAAATGCCCAAATTAAAAACAAAAAGCGGAGCTAAAAAACGCTTTAAACTTACCGCTTCAGGTAAAGTTACTCGTGCTCAGGCTGGCAAAAGGCATGGCATGATTAAAAGAACCCCTAAACAAATCCGGAATAAAAGAGGAACTACTGTTCTTTCCAATTCTGACAGCAGGATAGTAAAAAAATTCCTGCCATACGCTTAAGGAGAGATAGATGGCTAGAGTAAAAGGTGGACCAGCAAGCCATGCAAGGCATAGAAAAGTTATCAAAAGTGCGAAGGGCTATTGGGGAAGAAGAAAAAATACTTTTAGGATTGCTAACCAAGCTGTTGAAAAAGCTGGGCAGTATGCTTATAGGGATAGAAAAGCAAGAAAAAGAAGTTTTAGATCCTTATGGATTCAAAGAATTAATGCTGCTGCAAGACTTAACGGCTCAACATATGGACAATTCATAAATGGACTATCGAAGGCAGGTATTGAAATTGATAGAAAAGTTTTGGCAGAGTTAGCTGTGTCAGATGCTGCAGGTTTTCAGAAATTAGTTGAAAAAGCTCAATCTACATTAAAATAAAACTAAATTTGTTTTAAAATCATTTATTTAATGCTTTTATAGTTCTTGGGTGAAACTTATGACTTATTCTGAAACATTAGAGAAAGAGATTTTAAAAAAAATCTCTGTTGCAGAAAATCAAGACTCTCTTGAAAAAATCCGTATTGCTGAGCTTGGTAAAAAAGGTAAGATTTCTCTTTTAATGAAGGATTTGTCAAAACTCAGTCCTGAGGATAGAAAGGAGCAAGGCTCCAAGCTAAATATTTTAAAAAAAAATATCTCTGAAGCTATTTCTTTAAAGAAAATTGAACTAGCTAATATCGAATTAGAAAAACAATTATTAGAAGAAAAGATTGATGTCACACTGCCTGTTCAAGTCAACCAATCAAAGTATGGTAAAATACACCCTGTATCACAAGTTCTTGATGAAATTTCTGAAATATTTGGTTCCTTAGGTTATAAAATATCAGAAGGTCCAGATATTGAAACTGAACACTATAATTTTAACGCTCTAAATATCCCTGAGTCACATCCTGCCAGACAAATGCATGATACTTTTTATTTAAACAATGACAATACAAAAGAAAAATATGTTCTAAGAACTCATACAAGTCCTGTTCAAGTAAGAACTATGGAAAAAGGTAAACCACCTTTTAAGTTTATTTCGCCTGGTAGAACATATAGATGTGATTCTGATCAAACCCATACGCCAATGTTTCATCAAATAGAGGGTTTAGTTGTTGATGAAAAGACTCATCTTGGACACTTAAAATGGACTTTGGAAACATTCTTTAAATCATTTTTTGAATTAGATAATATAGAAATTCAATTAAGACCAAGTTACTTTCCTTTTACTGAACCATCATTAGAGGTTGATGTATTATGTGATAGATCTGGTCCAGTTCTTAAAATAGGTGAAGGCTCCGATTGGCTTGAAGTTGCAGGAGCAGGAATGGTTCACCCTAAGGTTTTAAGATCCTCAAATATTGATCCCAGTAAATATCAAGGTTTTGCTTTTGGTCTTGGCGTTGATAGATTAGCCCAATTAAAATATGGAATTCCTGATTTAAGAACATTCTTTAACGGTGATATTAGATGGTTGAGTCACTATGGATTCTCATTTCTTGATTTACCTACTCTTTCGAGAGGTCTAAAAAAATGAAATTTACTCTATCTTGGTTAAAAGAATATCTAAAAACAGATAAAGATATAAATACTATACTAGAAACCCTTACAAATATTGGTTTAGAGGTAGAAGAAGCTTTCGATCAGAATTCTGTATATAAAGACTTCAAAGTAGCAAAAATTATTTCTACAAAAAAACATCCAAATGCAGATAGACTTCAATTGTGTCTAGTAGATATTGGTGAAGAAAAAATTGAAGTGGTTTGTGGCGCAAAAAATGCAAGAGAAGGTTTAACAACTATATACGCACCTGTTGGTAGTACTATTCCAGATTCTGGTTTTAAATTAAAAAAAGCAAAGATTAGAGGTATCGAATCTTCTGGAATGCTATGTTCAAAAAAAGAGTTACGCTTAGGTGAAGACTCTGAAGGAATCGCCGAGATATCTAATAATTTAAAACCCGGTAAATCTATAGCTGATGAATTAAATTTAAATGATACTCAAATCGAAATAGCTATTACACCAAATAGACCAGACTGTCTTGGTGTTTATGGGATAGCAAGAGATTTAGCAGCAGCAGGTGTTGGTGAGCTTGTTAATAGAGATAAAAAAGAGATATCTGTTTCTAAAGAAAAATTTCCAATATTTCTTGATTATAAAAATAAAGATGATGCATGTTCAATTTTCTCTGGAAGAATAATAAGAAATGTAAAAAATACTAAAAGTCCTGAATGGTTAGTAAATAAACTTGAGGCTATTGGCTTAAGATCGGTAAATTGTTTAGTTGATATTACAAATTATATAAATTTTGATAAAGGCAGACCACTTCACGTCTATGATTTAAAAAAAATCTCAAAAAAAATTGGTGCTAGAAGCTCAAAAAAAGGTGAAGAAATTCAAGCTTTAGATGGTAAAAATTATAAATTAGATAATGAAATGTGTGTAATAGCTGATGATGAAAAAGTACTGGGTATTGGCGGTATTATGGGTGGAGAAGATTCTGGATCTTCAATGAGTACAACCGAAATATTTCTTGAGTCAGCTTATTTTGACCCTGTCAAAACCGCAATTACTGGAAGAAAGTTAAATATGATGTCTGATTCAAGGTATAGATTTGAAAGAGGTGTTGATCCTGAATATGTTTTAGAAGGTTTAGATTATGCAACTAGTTTAATAATAGAATTATGTGGAGGTAGCGCTGGAGAAATATCATTTATTGATAATAGAAAATTCGTAAATGAAAAAATTAACTTTAAACCCGAATTAGTTAGAGAAATGACAGGGCTAAAAATTGAGAATAAAATTACTAATAAAATTTTAAATTCTTTAGGTTTTAAAGTTTCAAAAGATTGGGAAATAACAATACCTTCTTGGAGGCCCGATATTTCAATAAATGAAGATATTGTTGAAGAAGTTGTAAGAATTTATGGACTAAATAACATAAAATCAGAACCTTTGCTTAACAAACAACAACCTTCAAAGCCTATATTAACTGATGAACAAAAAAATTTAAGACTAATAAGAAGAGCTATTGCCTCAAGAGGCTTGTTAGAGACTATTTCTTATTCATTTATAAATGAAGAGGATGCAAAAAATTATGGAGGCGGCAAAAATAGTTTAAAAATTATCAATCCAATCTCAGAAGAATTATCTGATATGAGACCAACACCTCTTGCTTCAATAATAAATATTGCTGATGAAAACTCTAAAAGAGGATATGGAGATCTTGGCATTTTTGAATTGGGCCCTGGTTTTTCTGGTAAAAGTGAGGACGATCAAATTTTGATAGCATCCGGAATAAGAACTGGTACTTATAAGCTAGAACGATTTGGAAAAGATTGGCAAGGGTCTAAAAAAGTAGATGTCTTTGACGCAAAAAGGGATGTTGCTTCGGTTTTAGAAGAGATAGGTATCAACAATCAGAAAATTAAAATCAAAAACTCCGCTCCAAAATTTTACCATCCAGGAAGATCAGGTCAAATATTGTCAAAAAAAGGAGAAATCATTGCAAACTTTGGTGAAATTCACCCAAAAATTATTAAAGAAAAAGATCTTAATGTAGCGGTTGGGTTTGAGATATTTTTAGATTGTATAAACTTATTATTAGATAAAAAATTAATACAAACTGCACCTGAGATTTATAATTTACAACCAGTAAGAAGGGATTTTTCATTTGTTGTTAATAATGAGGTAAGCGCTCAAACGATTATTGAAGCAGCAATGAAATCTGATAATAAACTTATACAAAACGTAAAGATATTTGATCAATTCCTTAATGATAAAAATAAATCCATTGCCATTGAAATTACAATCCAGCAAACAGATCATACTTTAACTGACTCTGAGTTAGAAGATATTTCTCTTAAAGTTATCAATTCTGTAGAAAGCGCAACGAAAGGAAAATTGCGTAGCTAGTTTTATAAAATTTTTATGATATACCTTCATTAATGACAGATATTAAAAATATTAGAAATTTCTCAATTATTGCTCATATTGATCATGGTAAATCTACCCTTGCTGATAGATTAATTCAGAGTTGTGATGGACTGACTGATAGAGAGATGAAAGATCAGGTCTTAGACTCCATGGATATTGAAAGAGAGAGAGGAATAACAATCAAAGCGCAAACTGTAAGGTTAAACTATAAAGATAAAAATGGTGTGAATTTTCAGCTTAATTTGATTGATACTCCTGGTCATGTTGATTTTGCTTATGAAGTTAGTAGATCTTTGTCAGCCTGTGAAGGATCAATATTAGTTGTTGACTCAACACAAGGGGTTGAAGCTCAAACACTTGCAAATGTTTACCAAGCTATCGATCTTAACCACGAAATTATTCCTGTTATCAATAAAATTGATTTACCTGCTGCAGAGCCTGAAACAGTTGCTATGCAAATAGAGGATGTTATTGGCCTCGATGCGTCAGATGCAATATATGTCTCGGCTAAAACAGGACAGGGAATAGATGATATTTTTGAAGCTCTAATAGAGAGATTAAACCCTCCATCTAGTGGTGATATTGAAGAAACAAAAGCTTTACTCGTTGATAGTTGGTATGACTCATATTTAGGTGTAATAGTTCTGGTTAGAGTACTAAATGGTGAATTAACAAAAGGACAAAAAATAAAAATGATGGGTACAAACAGTACCTATGAAATTGATGATATTGGTGTATTTACTCCAAAAAAAGTACCAGTAAATAAATTAGGACCTGGCGAATTAGGCTACATTATCGCTGGTATAAAAACGGTATCAGATACTCAGATAGGTGACACGATAACTGATGATAAAAGACCCTGTAAAGAAATACTCAAAGGATTTAGACCATCACAACCATCTGTTTTTTGTGGCTTATTTCCAGTCGACAGCGGAGAATTTGAAGACTTAAGAGAATCTATAGAAAAACTTAGTTTAAATGACTCAAGTTTTCAGCACGAAACAGAAAATTCTGCGGCCCTTGGATTTGGTTTTCGATGTGGCTTTTTAGGCCTTCTTCATCTTGAAATAGTAAGAGAGAGAATAGAAAGAGAATTTGATATTGATCTAATTACTACCGCTCCAAGTGTTATTTATAAAATTTATCTTAATGATGGGAAATGTATTGACCTTCATAATCCTGCAGATATGCCAGACCCTAGTTTAATAAATTATATTGAGGAACCATGGATTAAGGCGACTATTCTTGTACCTGATGAATATCTGGGCGCAGTATTAAAATTATGCGAGGAAAGAAGAGGTAATCAAGTTGAATTAACTTACGCTGGAACAAGAGCAATGGTAGTTTATGACTTACCTCTAAACGAAGTCGTGTTCGACTTTTATGATCGACTTAAATCAATTTCAAGTGGCTATGCTAGCTTTGACTGGCAAATGGATACATATAAGCAAGAAAAATTAGTTAAAATGAGTATATTAGTTAATTCTGAAACAGTTGATGCATTATCAATAATTGTACATGCTGATAGAGCGGATATGCGTGGTAGAACAATGTGTAAAAAATTAAAAGATTTGATACCCCGCCATCAATTCAAAGTACCTGTTCAGGCAGCCATTGGTGCCAGAGTAATTGCAAGAGAGACGATACCGCCTTTTAGAAAAGATGTAACTGAAAAATTATATGGCGGTGACGTTACCCGAAAAAAGAAATTATTAGAAAAGCAAAAGAAAGGAAAGAAAAGAATGCGCGAGTTTGGAAGTGTAAATATTCCTCAAGATGCATTTATATCAGCACTTAAGTTTGATGAAAATTAGATTTAAGATGAATTTAATGGAGAGGTGGCCGAGTGGTCGAAGGCGCACGCTTGGAAAGCGTGTAGGCGGGTAACCGTCTCGAGGGTTCGAATCCCTTCCTCTCCTCCATATCAATAATTTTATTTTCAGAGTCTAATAAAATAGTTATTAAATTCCTAGCAAGAATCTTAGAAGATTTAGTAATTTTAGATCTTTCCTCAGTATCTGACACTTCATAAGTCATAGAGGGTATATTATATTTATTATGGAAATAATTTTTCGATACCTTGTTGCTCTTTGTATAAGACTCTTTAATAGAAAAATTATAGCCAATTTTAGATAATTCTAACCTAGATTTTTCCAACCAATTTAATAAAAAATTAGGATAAGAATTTGTAAGTTGTGCATCGCTAATATAAAAAATATTTTTATAAGTTGAATGAAAATCTATATATAAAATAGGTTGATTTCTATTTTTTAAATTATCAAGAAAATTCTTAACTGAATTAGTTTCGGGTTGAAAAAAATTATCCCAATCTCGATTTAGGTCCTTTTTATTATAATTATATCGCCAAAAACCATTCTCAACGCCATCAGGGTTCATTAAAGGAACAAAAAATATATTATATTTTGATAAAAATTCTTCTGATAAATTAATATTCCCAATTAGTTCATTTACAAAACCCTTTATTGCAAATACTGAAGAAACCTCTGGGGGGTGCTGACGACCTAAAATAAAAATGTATGGATTATTTATATTTTGATTTGAAAAAAATGCTTTAATTGGACGATTTTGAACAGAATATCCAACAATCTTACTTCTTAAAAAATTATTTTCTTTTAAAGTAACGTACCAATCTTCATACCAATCTTCAGTAATTAACTCCTGAGATGATATGTATTGAGACTCTTTTGATGGGTATAGATTTATTAAAACATTTTTACCATCATTTTTAATTAAAATATCTCTTTCGTTTATTTTTTCCCAGTTGCCATTAGTTTTTTTTATTTTGGGAAAATATCTATGCTCATATTCTCCGTAACTAAGTTCAACTAAAATTTTTTTCGTATTTTTTGACTTTCGAAATGCATACCAGGGGCTTGGATTAATGGACTCTTTTGACTCAGGTACTACTGTTATCCTAATATGATCTGAAGATATAACTTCACAGGTTGAATTTCCTGCTCCGGAAAAATTAAAGTCAATTGTAACATGCTCAGTTATACATTCTTTATTATTCTGTATATTTGAAGCAAGAATATCATTACTAAAAAAGCAAAGTAATAAAAAAAGAAAAATTCTCATTATTTAGAATCTATGCATAAAATTAATATAGTAAGACCTCCCTATATTGTCATGCTTATCAATATAATAACCGAATATATCAGATGCTAGCGGAGCTCTCTCATCAGCTATATTATTAATTCCAAACCTTAGACTTGATTGAGACTCAGATATTTTAAAATTATAATCTATAAAAGTATTAATTGTATTATAAGCTCTAACTTTCCATAGCCTTCCATCACGTAATTTATTTCTTGTTTCATAGAATTCACCAATATGTCGACCAAATAATCCAAGACCCCAAGGTCCTTTATTCCAAAGAAATTTAAAATTAGCTTGAATTTTTGGAGAACCATCTTTCTCAATTAAATTAGAAAAACCAGTAATTGCTAATTCCTGAGGGATAACACCTTTTTCTTGAGCATCAATAAGTTTAATAAAATCATTACCTGCTTCTTGTCTAAATTTTTCTAACTTTGCAATATTTAATATAAAATTAAAATTTCCGAAATTATTTCTTACAAAGTAACGAGCTGAAAAATCAAAACCGCTTATTATTCTTGTATCAAGATTTCTATATTGTTCTTCTACACGTGTAACTCTTCCTGCTGGACAAATTCCTGCTTGAAGATATTCTTGAATTTCATTCTCTTCCAAAGTGTCCCTAAAAACGTATGGACTTGACTGAACCAGAGAACAATCTGAAATATTGTTTGTATCCATCCTTAAGACTAAATCAGATAAAAGAATATTATCCTCTCCAAATAAACCAATGGTATCTTCTTTTTCAATCTCCCACCAATCAATTGTAAAGACTAAATTATCAACATTTTTTGGTTCATAAATAATTCCCAGAGAAATATTCGTAGACTCCTCGGGTCTTAAGTTTTTACTGCCCCTAGCAACTCTTTGAAATGAATAATCACAATAATCTATCTCACCGTTGTTATTTATTTGTTGAAGACATAAAAGAGCATCAACTCCAAAAATTTGTCTCGATACTATTGTCTCATTAACCTGGACAAGATTAGGAACCCTAAATCCTTTTGACCATGATCCTCTAAAATAGAAACTATCATCGACCTGCCAACCAAAACTTATTTTTGGCACTGATTTGCTGCCAATATCAGAAAAATCCTCATATCTAGCCGCTAGCTGAAGATCAAAATTTTTAATAAAAGGAACCCTCATTTCATTTGATATCAAAGGTATTCCTAACTCAACAAAAGCTGAAAAAACATCCCTTTTCCCTGAATTATCAGGTGTAGGGCTGGAATTCATAACATCACTAACAAATGGAAATGTATCACCATCCCTATCAGTATATTGGATAGTTCCATCAAGTCTTGGGTCTCTATCATCTTCAAAAGAGTCCTCACGATACTCGGTACCAAGAGCTAAAGAAGTAAATCCACCAGGACTTTTAATAAAATCAACATTACTAAATCTAAAATCAATACTATTTAGTTTTCTCTTACCTTTCCTATAAACATCGATGATTGCATTCTGAACTGCACCATCTATGCTCGGTGTTCCATCTTGACCTGTAAGAAGATATTTATCGAAATCTCCACCACCACTAAATGGATTATAAGCTTCAGGATTTGAAATTGATAAAGCTTGCTCCATTAAAGAATTAGATAATCTATTACTTGTAATATCGTCAGATGAAGCTTCGGAAATAAATCCAGCAATTTCCCAATCCCAATTATGAAAAGACCCTCTAAAACCTTGCAATATTCTATAAGTATCTTTTTCTACATTTATCTTTCTTGGCCCTACATCTACATAACGATAGTTATCTATAATTACAGATAATCCTTCCTCTGGAATTCCAGGGGAATCATTTTCACTCAAACGATTAGGATTTGTAGTACCATCAGCAAAGATTTTTGCACCAAATGGATTCCAATAATTACTTGGCGGAACTACTAATTTAGAGGAAGAAAATGCTGCCGATGGACTATTATTTTGTTTAGTTTTAGAACTGTAAAAAGAAAATTCAGTGAAACCTTCTACACCATTTTTAAATTCATGCGAAAAGTCAAACTGAAAATTATCTCTTTCTAAATCTGATACTACCCACCTTTCTTGATTTAAATTATATCGTTTAGTTGAAGTATCTTTAGCAATACAAGATTGATTTCCGAGATCAACTAAACACTTTGGGTCTGATGATGGAAAAATTTCAAATTCTCCTGAACTATCAGTTAGGCCTCTTTCTTTATAAAACTCATATACTTTTATATTGTCTACGAAATCAAATTGTCCATAAGGTGAATTTATAGAATTTCTTCTAAATCTTGTCGTTGCCCATTCAGTATTGGCAATTTGAGGGAAGTCTCTCCAATCAGAAATACCCATTCTTTCATCTTCGCTAGCCTTAATTGGTTCCCTTTCATAATGATTGTAACTAATATGAATACTAGTTCTATTTGAATTAAAGTTTGATCCAAAATTAAAACCAAACTGGTAATCAGATCTATCAAAATTTTCAAATTCAGAATTTTTAAAATTAAATTCGAAACCTTCTTTATTTTTTTTAGTTACGAAATTAATAACTCCTGCGACTGCGTCAGCACCATATATTGCTGATGAACCATCCCTTAAAACCTCAACTCTTTCAATACCATTAACAGGTATAATATTTGTATTTACAGAGTTAACTGGAACAAAGCTTCCCCCTACTGACTCGGACTGAAAACTTGGTGAATTAATCAATCTTCTTCCGTTCATAAGAACAAGAGTATTACCAGTTCCTAGATTTCTTAGATTAAATGCACCCATATCACCACGAGCACTATTTACTCCAGCTATTGCATTGCCAGCATCATTAAAGCGATTGGTACCATTTTCAGTAAGACTCATAATAAGGTCGTCACCAGAATCAATACCTAAAACTTTTATTTCTTCGGAATTAATTATTGTGACTGGTAAAATTTTCTTTAAATTTTCGTTATTTATACGACTTCCAACAACTAATATCTCTTCAATATCATTATCACTTGCTTTAACTAGAATAGGCATAACAAAGATAAAAATAATAAGGCTGTAAATACTATTTTTTAAGATTTTATGATCGAATATTTTCATTATATTTTCTATATTAATTTTAGTTTTACTCTTGTAGATAAAAAAAAGTAATTTTTAAAGATAAATATAATCTTTAATATGTGACAAAAAGGAATATGCAGAAAAAAAATAATATTATTGAAATGATAGGTAATACACCTTTGATATACTTAAAAGGTGCATCTGAAGAGACTGGATGCAAGATTTATGGAAAAGCTGAGTTCTTAAATCCTGGTCAGTCTGTAAAAGATAGGGCTGCATTGTATATAATTAAAGATGCTGAAAAAAAAAATTTAATAGAAAAAGGTGGAATGATTGTTGAAGGTACGGCTGGTAATACTGGTATTGGTCTCTCATTGGTTGGAAATGCAATGGGATACAAAACGACAATTGTAATACCTGATACGCAATCTCAAGAAAAAAAAGATGCAATTAAATTCTCAGGAGCTGACTTAATTGAAGTACCTGCTGTTCCTTATAAAGATAATAATAATTATATTAAATATTCAGGAAGATTAGCAGAAAAATTAAATAAAAAACTTGAAAATGGAGCATTTTGGGCAAATCAATTTGATAATATTGCAAATCGACAAGCACATATTTATACAACAGGCCCAGAAATATGGTCGCAAACAAATGGAAAAATTGATGCTTTTATTTGTGCTATTGGAACAGGTGGCACATTATCTGGAGTTGGATCCTTCTTAAAATCGAAAAATAAAGAAATTAAAATTGGATTAGCTGACCCAATGGGCGCAGCCATGTATAATTTTTTTAAAAATGGAGAACTTGAAGCTGAGGGTTCTTCAATTACTGAGGGTATTGGTCAAGGAAGAGAAACAGAAAATATAAAAGGCATGTGCGTAGATTACCCTTTCAGAATTCAAGATGAAGAAGCATTAAATATTTTATATGACTTAATAGAATTTGAAGGTTTATTTTTGGGACTGTCTTCGGGAATTAACATTGCGGGGGCAAAGAAGTTAGCAAAAGAACTTGGGGAAGGAAAAACAATAGTTACAATATTATGTGACCTTGCAAATCGCTATCAAAATAAAATGTTTAACTCTAGTTTTTTGAAAGAAAATAATTTACCAATACCCAATTGGCTCTAGTATGTTAAATAGTATCAAAGAATTTTGTAAACGTTATTTTTGGCTTTGGATAATTTATCAAGCCATTAAAGGAGCTATAACAACGTCTCTTATATGGGTACCTCTTATTTATTATTATTTTATTAATTAAATTCAATGACAGAAACTTATACTCAAAGCGAAGATTTTAAAGAAGAATCTATTTCTTTATACGAAATATTAAAAAACGAAAAAGAGGAAGTCTTTGATACCAAAACACAATTTAAAGACTGGACTATAAACGATGTTATTTATCACCTTCATGTCTTCAATTATGCTGCTTATTTATCTCTAAATGATGAAGAAAAGTTTTCTGAATTTATAAACGATTTCTATAAAGCAGTTAAAAGTGGTATTTCTGCTCGTGAGTATGAAAAAAAATTATCTAATAGTCTTTCGGGTAAAGAATTAATAAATCTATGGAAAGATGAATTTTCTAGAGTTGCTGAGGTATTCTCAAAAGCCGATCCAAAAAAAAGAGTTAAATGGGCTGGTCCAGATATGAGTGTAAGATCTAGCATATCAGCTAGACATATGGAAACCTGGTCTCACGGACAAGAAATATTTGATCAATTGGGTATTGAAAGGATTAATACTGATAGAATTAAAAATATTGTCATAATTGGGATAAATACATTTGGCTGGACTTTTATAAATCGATCTATTGAAGTACCTAAAAAAGTACCAATGATTATCCTTAACTCTCCTTCCAATAAAAAATGGGAATGGAATACAGATAACAATGAAGATTCAATCACTGGAGATGCGACTGAATTTTGCCAAGTGGTTACACAAGTAAGAAATATAAAAGATACCAAATTAAAAGTAGAAGGAAAGGTTGCAGAAAAATGGATGTCGATTGCTCAATGTTTTGCTGGTCCTCCAGAAGATCCACCAATCAAAGGAAGTCGTTATATTAAGGAAATTTAAATGAATGATCTTATTGAGCTAGCTTCACAGATAGCCCTTATATTAAAAAAAAATAAACAAACAGTTTCAGTAATTGAGTCATCCTCAGGGGGTTTAATATCCTCTGCTCTTTTATCACAAGAAGGGGCGTCAGCCTATTACATGGGGGGACAAGTTATTTACACCCTGCAATCAATTAGAGCAATAACTGACCTAAGAATAAGAGACTTAAAAGAGAAAAATATAAGGTCTAGTAGCGAACCATTTGCATTACTAATTTCTCAAAAATCATGTGATTTGTATAAAAGTGATTGGGCGATAGGTGAAAGTGGCGCAGCTGGTCCAACTGGAAATGGATATGGCGATCCGCCAGGGTACTCATGTTTTGCTGTTGCAGGAAAGAAAGAGAAAACATCTCATATACTTACAAACTCTTCGGTAAGAGTAGAAAATATGCAGGCTTTCGCAAAAGCTTCCTTAGAACAGTTTTTAAATATTTTAAGAACTAATTAGGAGCTCTTTTTGATAATATTCTTTGAAGTGTTCGTCTATGCATTTTCAATCTTCTTGCTGTTTCAGAGACATTTTTATCACAAAGCTCGTATACTCTTTGAATATGTTCCCACCTTACTCTGTTGGCGCTCATAGGTTCTTCTGGAGGTGAGGCTTTCTCACTTGAAGGAGCAAAAAGAGCTGAACAAATATCGTCGATACCAGCAGGTTTTGATAAGTAATCTATTGCCCCAACCTTTATGGCCGAGACTGCATTTGCAATATTTCCAAAACCAGTTAAAATTATTGATCTAGATTTAGAGTTTTTCTTCTGAAGTTCTAAGATAACTTCAAGACCATCACCATCATCAAGACGTAAATCTATAACACCATAATGAATGTCACTTTTTGAAATAATATCTTTTGCTTCGACTACTGATTTTGCAACATAAGTATTATGTCCCCTTCTCTCAAAAGCTCTAGAAAGTTGATTCAACCAGGTCTGGTCGTCGTCAACAATAATGATATTTTTATTTTTTTCACTATCAGTCATACTGTTAATATGGTTATCTTTTTTTAAATTTAAAGTCTTTTATCTGTAGGTATTAAAACAGAGACAATTGCGCCAGTCTCTGGAGGCGGTCTGTTATAGGCGGTAATTTTTATTCCCAATCTTTCAAGCAGTGTTTTAGAAATAAAAAATCCCAAACCTAAGCCTGATCCTTCATCATCTTTTTGAATACTTGATGACCTCGATGAAACATAAGGATCTCCTAGCCTATTTAAAATTGTATTTGAAAATCCTTTACCATTATCCTGAATTTTTAATTCAATATTTTCATTATTATAATTAACATTTAACTCAACAATACTTGAGGTAAAGTCAGCAGCATTCTCAACAATATTTGATAATCCTAGAAGTAATTCAGATCTTCTCAATAATAAAAATTTTTTCAAATTTGGATCATTACTCTGAAAATTGATAAGAAACTCTATACCTTTTGCTTTTATTAATTCACCAAGCTCTTCCAATAAAGCCTGCAATTCAATTTTTGTTATTAAATCATCGTCACTTGAAGGTTTTTCACCAAGAGATCCAAGTATTGCTTTACATTTTTCAACTTCATCAGAAAGAATTATTAGATCTTTCTTTGCGCTATCAGGCATATCAATTTCATTTTTTAGTTCGTTTGCTATAAGACTTATAGTACCTAGAGGGGTTCCTAGGTGGTGAGCAGCTGCGGCTGCTAGGCCATCTAAAGAAGAGAGATTTTTTTCATTTACTAATAAATCCTCTGCAATTTTCAATGCTGCTGAGGTCTTGCGTGAATCATCGGTTAGCCCACCTGCATAAAAAGTTAAAAATAAGATAGTAACAAATAATGAGATCCACATTCCGATGATGAAAATTAATGGGATAGTTAAATCCAAATTTTCATTAACAAGAGGGTAATTAAAAAACCCAAGAATAGTTATTAAAAAGATAGTTAAAATAATTAATATAGATGTTGATCGTATTGGAAGACTTGTAACCGTAATTGCTATGTGTGTTAAAAATAGAACTACAAATGGATTTGATAGTCCGCCAGTAAAAAAGATCATTAAAGCTAATTGAATAATATCCGCTGCAATTACGAATGTTGTAGATGTTTCATTTAGTCTATTATTAATAGAATAACCTGGGTAAAGAGCAAAATTAGAAATGGCCAAAGCTATTATTGTTAGAGATACCTCAGTCCATGGTAGTTCAAAATTTAAAAAATAATGAACAATAAGACATGTAATAGTTTGACCTAAAACTGCAATCCACCTTAAATTAACAAGTGTTTTTACTCTTATGCCAAGACCTAAACTAGAAATATTTTCTTTTTTATTTTCCATGGTAATTTATTTTATTTGTAAATATTTCTTAACTTCATTAATAGCCTCATTTGGATCTATTACCTTAATCGTGGTCATTCCTATTTTTCTCGCTGGTTTTAAGTTTATGCCTAGATCATCAAGATAAATACATTCCTCCGGCCTCACACCAAGAGCATCACAGGACATATAATAAATATTAGGATCTGGCTTTCTTAGTCCTACCTTCGAAGACTCAATTATATGATCAAAAATTTTCATAACTTGTGAGGCCTGATTAAGATGATTAACCTTATCATCCTTACTATTTTGAATATTATTTGTGATACATCCAAGCTTATAATTTTCTTTTAAAAATAACAGGAAATCAACCATGGGTTTTCTAATATCTCCAGTCAATAATTTCACTACCTGCTTTCCAGAAATTTGAAACCCCTTTTTATCAGCTTCTTTTGAGAATAAAGCATCAAACTCATTGATATCAATATCATTTCTCTCAAATTTAGCCCATGCATTATCATCAGGGTTTTCAGAATTAATTGTTCTAATTATATCCTTTGGCAGATTGTTATCTAACTCAAATTTATTAAATGCCTCAAAAGGACTTGATGTAATAACACCTCCAAAATCCCATATAACTGCTTTATAATTCATTTTAAACTCCTAAATATTATAATAGCTCTCTTAAATAAATCAGGCTAGAGTTGATTACATAGTCTAAATATTTAAAATAGATTATTATGAAAAACATTTTTCTAACAATTTTTATTATCTTAAGTTTCACTAATCTAAAAGCTGAAACAGAACTTGAATATTCAGCCTATTTAGGTGGATTACAAGTAGCAAATATTCTTTATTCCGCTGAATTAATTGAGGATGACTGGAAAATAAAAACAACAATTACGGCATCAGGGCTGGTTGATGTTTTTGTAAGCTTTATATTTTTTGCTGAAAGTAATGGAAAATATATCAATAAAAATCTTATTAGTGACTCTTATAATTTTTCATATGAAATAAAAAATAAAAATAAATCTAGAGTTGCTGAAATTAATTATAAGAAAGGTTTGCCAGTCTCAGTAAATGCTGATCCACCCTATAGAAATGAAGATATACCCACTGAAGAATTTTTGAAAAAATATGGAAAAGGTGCAAGCGATCCAAATAGCGCTTTTGTAGTTTCAAATAAATTTAACAATCCATGTCTTGAAAATAGTAAAAGTTTTGATGGCGTTAGATCATATCAGATACTTATGAGTGAAAAATCAAAGAAATCAAAATTAAATATTAATAACTTGGAATATGAAACAATAATTTGCAGAGGTTCTTTCAATGCAATAGTTGGTTACAATGAGAGTGATTTTTTAGAAACCGCATCAGAAGATAATGCCATCACATATTGGTATACCTTTTTTGAGAAAGAAAAAATGTGGATACCAATTAAATTTACAATTGATACTCCATTGGGTGCGCTTGTAATAAAAGCTAGAGAAATTAACGATAATAGTAATGAAGGATAATTATATTATGAAGTACAAAAATGCACTCACTCCAAATGAACAACAAATCAAAGAATTCACAGAAGGAGATATTGATACTCCAATCTATATGGTTAATCTTCTAAAATTTAAAGAAAAAGCAGAATATGAGGATAAAAGAAACACAGACCTTTCTGGAGAAGAGGCATATGCAATTTATGGAATGGAAGTTATTGAACATTTAAAAAAAGTTGGAGGAAAGACAATATTTTCAGGGGTAATAAGTAGATTAATGCTTGGTGAGGTTGAGGAGCTATGGGACTGGATTGCTATTGCAAGATATCCAAGTAGAAAAGCTATGTTAAAAATGATAACAGATCCAAGTTATCTAGAAAGTGAAAAACACAGATCTGCTGGTCTTGAGGGTCAGCTAAACATAGAAACAAAAGAATTCTAAAAATGAGTCTTCCAATCATTTCTATAAACGAGACAGATCGCGAAAATATTGAAATATCTAGAGACATAGGAAAAAGTTGTGAAAGATTCGGTTTTTTTATAATTAAAGATCATAATTTAAAAATCAGCACTATCGAAAATGCTAGAAATTTATCTAAACAATTTTTTAGCTTATCCTTAAAGAACAAAATGAAATATCATCAAGTTGGAGGGGCAGGACAAAGAGGCTATACTCCCTTTGGAATTGAAAAAGCTGTAAATGCATCCAGCCCTGATCAAAAAGAATTTTGGCATCATGGAAGGTCTAACTGGAAGAAAGAGTATATTAATACAGTCCCTAAAAATGAGAGTGTAAGTGAAATTGAAAATTTTGATCAAACCCTAAATGATCTTTTTAAAGACTTAGATTTTTTAGGAAAGAAAATATTATCATATATATCTCTCTATTTAAATTTGAAACCAGATTGGTTTGATAAAAAGATTAATCAAGGAAACTCAATTTTAAGACTAATTCACTATCCACCTACTGATAAAAAAAATGATGGGTTAAGAGCGGGGCCTCATGAGGACATTAATCTGATTACTCTTCTTCTTGGAACACAACAGGAAGGTTTGGAAATATTAGATCAAAATAATAATTGGATACCTATTAAAACTAACCCAAATATTATTGTTTGCAATGTTGGTGATATGCTTCAACGATTAACTAATAAAAAATTAGTTTCCACAACACATAAGGTTGTAAACCCCAGCAATGAATCAAAGAATTATTCAAGATACTCAATGCCTTTTTTTATTCATTTAAATCCTGATTTTTTTATAGAGACAATTAATTCATGCATTAGTAAAAATAATCCAAATATTTTTCCAAAAGGAATCATTGCTGATGATTTCTTAAAACAAAGATTAAAAGAAATTAAATTAAATTAATTAGTTGTATTTATACAACAGTATTAGAATTTTCCAATATTTTTCATTGTACTGAAAGATTCAATATATTAATGTATATTTTTTAATTTTAGCAATCATCAATAAAAATAATAATAAAGAATTGTTAACATAGGGGAGACTAACTATGCGCTGGCAAAACCATATCTTTGTATTTTTCACATTAGTGCTTTCTTTAATTGTCACTAATAATCTAGAAGCTCAAACAAACCTACAAATTGAAGAAATTGTTGTAACAGCAACAAAAAAAGAAACAACTCTTCAAGATGCACCGTTAGCTATCTCTGTAATTGGTGTTGAGCAAATTGAACAACTTGCAATAAATGATATTCTTGATTTACAAAGCTCAGTTCCTTCGTTAAAGATTAACCAACAACAATTTGCTAATCAAAATACCTTTTTAATTAGAGGGTTTGGAAATGGAGCAAATAATCCGGGTGTTGAACCTGCAGTTGCGATCGCAATTGATGGAGTTATGATTTCAAGAAATCAGTCAGCACTAAATGATTTAATGTCAGTTGAAAGAGTAGAAGTTCTTAAAGGTCCTCAATCCACATTATTTGGTAAAAGCGCTTCTGCTGGTGTAATAAGCATAACTACAAAAAAACCTGAAAATGAATTCTCCGCAAAAATTGAAGCAACTGCTGGTGATTATGGCCTTAAAAAATTTGGTGGAACCGTAACTGGACCAATTAGTAGCAACACCTATTTTAGGTTAACAGCCTCTTCTAATGAAAGAGATGGCTATGTTAAAAACCTGTATTTAGGAACTGAAATTAATGATAGAGACCGTCAAGCAATTCGTGCTCAGCTTCTAACTGAGATTAATGAAGATTTGTCACTTAGACTAATCTTAGATTATGATACTGCAGATGAACTTTGCTGTACAACTGCGTCTGTACAAAATGGTGGCGCTACTCTCGCAGGAGCATTTTTAATTGGTCAATTAGGAATGGGTACACAAACGATAATTAACCCAGTTAATCCTTATGGTTACGAAACATATTTAAATATAGATCCTACTGGAGAACTTGAAGGTAAAGGCCTGTCTTTACATGCCGACTGGGATCTTGGAACTGTGGCTTTTAAGTCTATTACTGCTTATAGAGAAAATTCTCATGATGTAAATGGTGATGTAGACTTTAGTGCTCTTCCACTTTTAACCAATGGGATACGAGACGAATTTGAAACTTTTTCTCAGGAATTTAGATTAAGCTCCCAAACCGAAGGTAGATTTCAATGGATGATTGGAGCTTATTATCAAGACGAGACAGTTAAACATGATAGAGATGTTTTTTATAAAGAAAGTATTGGTAGTTTTGTCGATATTATTTTATCAGCTGTACCTACTAGCCTTAACGAAATTGCTGGTGGTGTTGCTATTGGTGCACTTGCACAAATATCAAACCTACCTCCGGCAGTACAAACCTCTATTTTGGGAACTGCATTACCACCATTAACTACAACTCAAATTGGTGGTGTTTTAGCTGGAATTTCTACAGGGAGTCCAGCACTTGATGGAGGTATTGCAGCAATTATACCTGGACTAGCCGCTCAACAAAGAGCAGGCTGGTATGGTTTAAATGACGGACTTCAGCATGAATATTTTGATATGGATAATGAATCTTTCAGTATCTTTGCTAATTTTGATTATGATATTAACTCAAACACAAGAATTTCTTTTGGAGTAAATTATACAAAAGATGAAAAAACAGTAGTCTCTGATGTTCAAATAAATGATAACTTTGCAACAATTCCATTCGCACTTGATCCATCTACAGCACGTTTATCTGGATTTCAATTTTTTCCTCCATTCTATAATTATCCAAATGCTACAGAAGATGGAAAATGGGACTCAGATGATGTTACTCACTCTTTAAAAATAGTTCATGATATTGCTGAAAATTTATCAATTTATGCAAGTCACTCAACAGGTTTTAAAGCGTCATCGGTAAACCTATCTTCTAATGCAACTGTATATTCTGGTTTACCAATGGATAATAGCCTTTACTTTGCAGGTCCTGAAGAAGCAGAAAATATTGAGTTTGGTGTTAAATCAATTTTTAGTAATGGTTTTTTAAATATAGCTTTTTTTCACATGACTGTGGATGGAATTCAATCAAACATATTTGTTGGAACTGGTTTTAATCTTGTGAATGTTGAAGAACAAACTCACAAAGGGATTGAAATAGACTCTTTATTTTACCTTACTCCTGATTTCTCTCTAACTTTTAGCGCCAGTCTTATTGACTCAGAGTATGGATCATTTGAAAAGGGTCCATGCGATGGTACTTTATCTCCACCAAAAGAGGATGACTGTCCTTTCGTTGATGGGGTGTTATCAAGATTTCAAGACTTCACTGGTAGGACTCCTGCAGGTATTCCGGAGTTAGCTATAACAGTGTCTGGAGTTTATACATTTGATTTTGGTAATTCTATGAATGGTTTTATAAGAGCAGAATATGTTTATGAAGATGAAATACAGGCAACAGACGGTGTTCCAATTAGTTTAGCACCAAGGGAAGTTGGAATGCTTAATGCAAGTTTAGGAATAACAGATAAGAATTCTGGATGGAACCTGTTACTATGGGGTAGAAATTTGAATGAAGATGAATTTGTTCAAACAGCTTTCCCGGTACCTGGTTCACCCGGTTCATTCGCAATATATCCAAATCAACCAAGAACATGGGGTCTAACAATAGGCAAACAATTCTAGTGTAAAATAAAATATATAGCTATATTAAAGGCGGCTTTTTAGTCGCCTTTTTTATATGTTAATATTATTATAATAAATAGTTATTATTTAGTTGATAAATAATAAAATAATTGTAGTATCTTATTTACCATAAATAATAATAATAATTTCATATAACATATGAAGATATGGTCGGGGGGAAATGATTTTAGCTCCAAAGAACTAAAAAAATATCCCACATACGTAGTGTGTTAAATAATACTTCTAATATGTTGTAAATTTAATACACTACGTTTTTTAAGATTTTTTAAAAAAATCATTGTCTTAATAAAAATTTGAATGTTATCTTAATTAAGGCCTATTTAAAAATAACAAATACGGTAAAACGTATGCACTGGGGGAGGCACTTATAATGTCAAAACGTTTTTCAATTGTGATCATTTTTATGATTGCTACTTTAATTTTTTCAAAAAATTCTTTAGCTCAAGCACTTGATAGTGGTATAGAAGAAATTCTTGTTACAGCTGAAAGATCAGAGCAAAGTATTCAAGATGTCCCGATCGCAGTTTCGGCTTTTGGTTCTGATGCACTAGAACTGCAGCAAATCGAAACTTTTGGAGATCTTCAGTTTAATATTCCTAGCATAACATATACCAGAGGTAACTTTACTGGAGGCAGTATGTCAATTAGAGGTGTTGCTTCGGCAGCAGTTGCTGCGTCGGGTGATGGAGCTGTTGCCTATCACTTAGATAGTGTTCCCCTTCCAACAAGTATTTTTGAGACAGAGTTTTATGATGTTGAACGTGTTGAGATTTTAAGAGGCCCCCAAGGAACCTTGTACGGAGCAAATGCTACCGCTGGTACGGTCAATTTAATTTTTGCTCGACCCACAAATGAGGCAGGAGGAAGTGTAGAAATTGAGTATGGAGACTATAATAGTAAGAAAATAAAACTTGCTATGAATATGCCTTTATCAGACAATCTTCGGTTGAGAGTTTCTGGAATGAACTTAAGAAGAGACGGTTTCTCTACAAATATGTTTCCTGGTAAAGAGGGTCAAGATATAGATGGAAGAGATATTTCTTCTTATAGAGCTGTTTTAGAGGCAGATTTAAACGAAAATACCATTGCTAGATTTACATATATGAATTTTGAAGAAGATGACAACAGAGCCCGTGCTGGTCGTCAGATGTGTAAAATGACTGAAACACCGGCTTATGGTTGTAACCCTTTTGAGTTTGGTCGAGAGCAGCCTACAGCAGGTTCAGGTTTAAATGGTCTTCTTTTAGGTGCAGCTGGACTTCAAAGCTTTAGTCCACTTGATACAGCGCCAAGTAATCCCTTGTTTGGTATCAGAGAGAGCTATCAAGCAATTGATCCTGTTTATAAAGTTGATGAAAAAGCTTATATTTTTGCAATAGAAAATAATTCATTTGAGAATATTACTATAAAAGCAAATTTTGCTCTTCATGAACGTTTAATTTTTACTCAACAAGACTACACAAATAATGATGGTCGAACAAAACTATATAAAGGTACAAATCCTTTCTTCCCCGATGGAAAACTACCTATTTCTGGATGGACAGATCCTAACGGTGGCGGATCAATGGGTATTTTTGGTGATTCTATTGGTGGTTATCATGATTTCCCATTTGCCTATGACACATCAATGGGTGACAATGAATACAAATATGGTGATATTATTGTTAGCTCAGATTTTGATGGTAATGTTAATTTTGTTGCAGGCTTTAATATGGTCGAGTCTGAATTAGTTAATCTATATGACGTCTATTTTAATGGTGGTGATGCTGTTGCTCTTGCACCAATTTTAAGTGGTGCTAGATTATATCCATCTCATTATAGAAATTTAACAAATCCATATGAATTAGAGCGTAAGGGTTTATTTACTCAAGTTTATATTGATGTAAATGAAGATACAACTATTACACTTGGTGCGCGATGGAATGAATCTGAGAAAAGAGTTGCTGATGCTCAACAATTCCTAAATTCCATTATTCTTGCTGGGGGGACAAGTGTTGGTGACCCTGTTACAGCCTCAATTCAGAGAACAGATCCTAACCTAGGGCTTGTTCTTGCTGGACTTGCTCCTCCTGCCTTAGCGCCAATTCCTGCGCCAGGTGAACAGAGAGCACTTACTGGAAACCCTACTTCTTTTACTGAAGAAGAGACTACCTATAGAGCTGCTATAGATTGGACACCTGATTTAGAAGCTACTGACTCAACATTAATTTATGCAAGTATTTCTAGAGGTTATCGTCCAGGTCTTTTTAATCCACCTGTCGATCCTGTTTTATTTGCAGGGGTTAAACCTCAAGCTGATCCTGAGTTTATTGATGCGTTTGAAATAGGTATGAAAAATGTAATGATGGATAATCAATTGATAGCAAATCTTTCAGCTTTTTATTACGATTATCAAGGACTACAAGTATCAAAAATCATTGCACGAACTTCTGTAAATGAAAATATTGATGCTGAAATGTCAGGTCTGGAAGCTGAATTTGCCTGGTCACCTTCATCAGTACCTGGCTTAAAAATTGATGCACAGTTTTCCCTTTTAGAAACTGAGGTTGCTGGAGGTACAAAATCACTTAATCCTCATGATCTTACTGCAAGGGGTCTTGGTGATACACAAGGCTGGGTATTGAAAGACATTGCCAATGGTTCGACTTGTGGATTTACCAAAGCTCAACTTCAAGCTGGTTTAGCTACAGGCGTTCTTAATGCTAACCCTGCAGCGGGAGCATTAGATGTCTATCTACTACCTAAAACACTATCAGTTAATAATTTTGACTCCGCAGATCCTACTGGTACAGTTGATCCACTAGTACAAATATTTGGTATGGGTGCTTTACCTACACTAGGTAATTGTACATCATTGGTAACAAAATTAACTGCTGCGGGATTAGGTGGATTCTATGAGGTAGAGTATGATCTTAGCGGTAATGAATTAACCAATGCCCCTAGCGCAACTGCTCATATCGGCATTGAGTATACTGCAAATTTCACAGAGTCAAACTTACAAGTCATTTCTCGTTTAGATTATTATTGGCAAGACTCAATGTGGACTCGCCTTTATAATACTGGAAGAGACTCAATCGACTCATGGGATGTAATTAATGCTCAAGTAATAATACAACCAACAAATTCTGGTATGTATTTCAAAATTTGGGGACAAAATCTTGCTGATGATGATAACCAAACTGGAGCATATTTTACTGATCCGTCTTCTGGTCAATTTAGAAATGACTTTTATATGGAACCTAGAATGTATGGTATCACATTTGGAGCCAGATTCTAAAATTTAGAAGTCTTAAAATTAATTAAGCGCGGTTTATTTAAATCGCGCTTTTTTATTTATTAGAGGTCATTGAAAGAAAAACTGTTTCCAGAGAAGCACCTGTAACAGAAAAATCATTCACCTTTAAACCAGCTTCCTCAGCTTTCTTAAGTATGTCTCGTGAAGTTTCTTGTTTAGGATTATAACTAATTGAAATATTTCCATCTTTATCAACAATTCCACCTATTTTTTCAATTATGGATTTATCATTGTAATCTTTTGATAAAATAAGAGTAATATTTTTAGAGTCTGCATCACTAAGGATTTCTTTTGTTGGCGCGCATCTTATTATTTCACCATGATTAACAATTGCAATGGTATCACAAAGCTCTTCAGCCTCTTCAAGATAATGAGTTGTTAAAATAATAGTTGTTCCATGCTCATTAAGTTTTCTTATATAAGCCCATAATTGTTTACGAAGTTCAATATCAACACCCGCAGTAGGTTCATCTAAAATTAAGATCGGAGGCCTATGAACCATTGACTTTGCAACTAAAAGCCTCCTTTTCATTCCTCCAGACAAAGTTCTAGTGTATGCATTAGATTTATCCTCAAGATCTAGTGTTTTAAGTAAAAAATCTACATTTCTATCTTTTGGAAGTACGCCATACATACCTGCTTGTTGATGCAGGGTTTCTTTTGGAGAAAAGAAAGGGTCCACATAAATTTCTTGAGGAACTACCCCTAAAGAAGCTCTTACTGATCGAGGATTTTTATCTAAATCAAAACCCCAAACAATTGCCTGTCCTGAAGTTTTCAATGTTAAACCAGCTAATATATTAATAAAAGTTGACTTGCCTGCTCCATTTGGCCCAAGAAGCCCAAACATAGATCCTCTTGGAATCTCTAAGTTTACTGAATTAAGAGCAATAAGATCTTCCTCGTTATTATTATTGTAGATTTTGGTTAAGTCAGTAATCTCAATTGCATTATCTGGAAGATTATTATTTTTCATATCTCTCTTTATATTTTTATCGTAAGGTATAGTTATTAAATCTGATAATTAGTAAAATATAATACTATAAATTAAAAAGATATGAACGATAAAAAACATATATATCTAGTAGATGGTTCAACATATATATTTAGGGCTTATCATGCTCTACCACCCTTAACACGAAAATCAGATGGCTTCCCTGTAGGTGCAATCTCTGGTTTTTGTAATATGTTAGATAAACTAATTAAGGATGAACGAGAAAATAATAATTTAACTCATTTATTAGTTATTTTTGATGCTTCAGGAAAAACATTTAGAAACGATATATATCCAGAGTATAAAGCTAATCGGTCCAGTCCTCCTGAAGATTTAATACCTCAATTCCCTGTAATTAGGAAAGCAACAGATGCTTTTAATGTTAATCATGTTGAGATGTTGGGTTATGAAGCTGATGATTTAATTGCAAGTTATGCAAAAGCAGCAATTGATGAAAAAATGAAAGTTACAATTGTTTCATCAGACAAAGATTTAATGCAGCTTGTAAAAGAAGATGTCTCTATGCTTGATACAATGAAAAATCGTTTAATTCAAAAAAACGAGGTAATTGAAAAGTTCGGTGTTGAACCAAAAAAAGTAATTGATGTTCAGTCATTAGCAGGTGACTCAATAGATAATATACCGGGCGTACCAGGTATTGGTATTAAAACTGCAGCATTACTTATTAACGAATATGATAATTTAGATAATCTTTTAGAAAAAGCCTCAAATATTAAACAAAATAAAAGACGTGAAAGTTTAATTGAATTTGCAGATCAGGCTCGCCTAAGTAGAGAGTTAGTTACTCTCAAAGAAGACGTAAAATTACCAATCCCTATCAAAGACATTGAAATTCAGTCTTTTGATCCAAAAAAATTAATTTCTTTTTTAAAAGGTATCGAATTTAAAACACTAACAGAAAAGAAGGCTAGAGAATTTAATTTAAACTTGGAGGATGTTGAAACTGAAGAACTAGAGCTTGAATTTAATAAAGAAAAAGAAGTTGAGACTGAAACAAAAAATGAAAAAGATTTTAATAAATTTGATTATAAAGAATATTCCACGATTATAAATAAAAATGAATTAGACAAATGGAAAAGAGAAATAACTGAAAAAGGTTATGTTGCAATTGATACAGAAACAGATTCCTTAAATGCAATTCAAGCAAATCTTATTGGATTCTCTCTTGCGACAGGTATAAATGAAGCATGTTACATACCTGTCAAACACGATAATGCTGATAAACAAATTCACATTGATGATGCTATTCATTTTCTAAAATCTATAAATGAAGATCCAAGTATTTTAAAGATTTTTCATAATAAAAAATATGATGCATTGGTTCTAGATAAATATAATATAAAAGTTAATTCATATGATGATACAATGCTTATCTCCTATTCCTTAGGATCCGGAGGAACAAGGCATAGTTTAGATTTCTTAGCAAAAAAATATATGTCTCACTCTGCGATTTCCTTCAAAGAAATTGCTGGTTCAGGAAAAAGTCAAAAAAGTTTTAATGAAATTAGCATAAATGAAGCCTCAATTTATGCTGCTGAAGACGCTGATATTACTTTTAGATTATGGAAAATTTTGAGACCAAGACTTATGAGCGAAAAGATATCTTCAGTCTATGAAACTATTGAGAGACCCTTAGCCAAAGTCATAATGGATATGGAAAAAAATGGTGTTTGTGTTGATGAGAAAATATTAAAAGAGTTATCTATAAAATTTGAAAATAATATTAAAAGAATTGAAAAAGAATGCTTTGAAATAGTTGGTAATGAATTTAACTTAGGATCACCTAAACAAATTGGTGAAATTTTATTTGATAAATTAAAAATCAAGGGAGGAAAAAGAACACCATCGGGAGCTTGGTCAACGGACGCTGAAACATTAAATTTTTTAGCATCATCTGGAAATATTCTCCCTAAACTTCTTCTTGAATGGAGAGGCTTATCAAAATTAAAGTCTACATACACCGATGCACTACCTAATTTTATAAATAAAAATACAAAAAGAATTCATACATCATACTCAATGTCTTCTACATCTACTGGAAGATTATCTTCTTCTGATCCAAATCTACAAAATATACCGATAAAAAATGATGAAGGTAAAATGATCAGAAGTGCATTTATAGCTGATGAAGGCTATTCTTTAATTAGTGCTGATTATAGTCAAATTGAATTAAGAATTATTGCACATATATCTGATGATAATAATCTTAAAAATGCATTTAAAAATAATATTGATATTCACTCCTTAACAGCATCCGAAGTATTTGGTGTGCCAATTGAAGATATGAGTCAAGATATTAGAAGAAAAGCAAAAGCAATTAATTTTGGTATAATTTATGGAATTTCTCCATTCGGCTTATCAAATCAGTTAGATATTTCAAGATCAGAAGCCTCTGATTATATACGTTCTTATTTTGAAAAATTTCCATCAATTAGAGATTACATGGAAAGTACAAAAGAATTTGCAAAAAATAATGGTTTTGTAAAAACTCTTTTTGGGAGAAAATGTATAATAGATGACTCAGGTAATAGGGGACCTGGTGGCAAAGCCTTTATGGAGAGAGCTGCAATTAATGCACCAATTCAAGGTACAGCTGCAGATATAATAAAAAGGGCTATGATTAAAATTCCTAAAAATTTAAAAAAAGAAAATCTCGAAACAAAAATGATTATGCAAGTTCATGATGAGCTTGTTTTTGAAACAAAAGATAATGAAATAGAAAAAACCATGTCGATAGTAATTAAAGAAATGTCTGAGGCACATAAACCGGTTGTAGATTTATCAGTTGATCTAAAAGTTGAGGCTGCTTCAGGAAAAAACTGGGATCAAGCTCATTAAATTAATCTAAGAAATTTTTGGTGCAGCGTCCAAAACATCAGAGTCTACATGAGCTTCATATATTGCGAAATTCTCTGAAAACATTTCTACTAGCTTTTTAGCTTGAAGATCATATCTCTCTTTATTGTTCCATGTATTCCTTGGAACTAATATATTTTCATTAACGTTTTTAACCGATAATGGAACTTCAAATCCAAAAAAATTATCAATACGCATTTCTGCTTCACCTAAAGTACCGTTTAAAGCTGCGGTTAATAGAGCTCTTGTATCTTTAATAGGCATTCTATTTCCCTCACCCACTGGTCCTCCAGACCAACCTGTATTAACTAACCAACAATTTACTTTATACTTATGAATAAGTTCTTTAAGTAAATTACCATATTCAGATGGATGTCTTGGCATAAAGGGTGCGCCAAAACAAGCTGAAAAAGTTGCTTCAGGCTCGTCAACACCTTTTTCTGTGCCAGCAACCTTTGCTGTATAGCCTGATAAAAAATGATACATTGTTTGAGAGGCAGATAGTCTAGCAATTGGAGGCAATACTCCAAATGCATCACAAGTTAAAAGAATTATATTTCTAGGGGTTGGACCTCTACCAGTGTCACTAGAATTTGGTATAAATGATAATGGATAAGCACCCCGTGTATTTTCTGTTAATGTATTATCATCTAAGTCTAATTCACCTGTCTCATCATCCATAACAACATTTTCAAGTATTGTTCCTACTTTTTTTGTTGTTTCATAAATTTCTGGCTCAGCCTCCTTTGATAACCTAATCATTTTAGCATAACAACCACCCTCAAAATTAAAAACACCATTTTCTGACCACCCATGCTCATCATCACCAATTAATGTTCTATTTGGATCAGCAGAAAGCGTTGTCTTACCTGTTCCAGACAAACCAAAGAAAATAGCTGAGTCATCTTCTTTACCAACATTGATTGAACAATGCATAGGCATAACATTTTTAGGAGGTAGTAAAAAATTTAACATTGTAAAAACAGATTTTTTAATCTCACCAGCATAGGAAGTACCAGCAATAAGAACAATTTTTTTATCAAAATTCACAGCAATAATAGTTTCAGATCTCGATCCATGCCTTTCTGGATTTGCTTTAAAACTTGGAATATCTATAATTATGAATTCGGGATCAAAATCACTTTTTTCCTCTTCTTTAACCGTAATCAAAAGGTTTTGAATAAAAAGTGAATGCCAGGCATATTCTGTGTACACTCTTGTTGGTAGTCTGTACTCAAGGTCTGCCCCACCAAAAAGATCTTGAACAAATAAATCTTTATTTTCTGAAAATTCAATCATATCTCGATATAAATGATTAAAATTCTCTTCAGACATCTCTTTGGCGTTGTCCCACCAAACTGAGTCTTTATTCTTTGACTCTCTCACAACAAACTTATCTTGAGCTGACCTACCTGTATGAATACCAGTTTTTACAACCAGCGCACCATCTTTTGATATTTTTCCTTCACCCCTATCAAGAATTATTTTGTATATATCTTCTTGATTTAAATTCCAAAAAACATTGTCTAGTGATGAAAATCCGTGAGCTTCGATGCCAGATTTTGAAAAATTTTCGCCTTGTTCTTTCACAATTTGCCCCCTTAATATCAAAAAATTAATTCACACTTATATCAGAATATTGTCAACAAATAATTCAAGGTATTATATAGTTTAAATAAGTTAATTAGTTAACTTAAAAAAGGGGAAAAATGACCAATATTTGTTTAATAGATGATGATCAAAATATACTTGCATCTCTTAGCCTCACATTAAAATCTGAAGGCTATAATATAAAAACTTTTTCTGATGGTTTGTCAGGTCTTACGTCCTTACAAGAGGATAATTATGATATTGCAATTTTGGACATTAAAATGCCTAGATTAGATGGGCTTGAGGTTCTTCAGGAACTAAGACAAACATCAAATCTTCCAGTAATTTTTCTTACCTCAAAAGATGAGGAAATAGATCAATTACTTGGTCTCAAAATGGGTGCAGATGATTACATCACAAAGCCATTCTCACAGAAATTACTCCTTGAGAGGGTTAAGACTATTCTAAGAAGATCAATTGGTAACAAATCTAATGAAAGTAATAATAAAGAAGTCATAAAAAGAGGAAAATTGTCGCTTAACATGGATAGGTATGAGTGTTTTTGGGAAGAAACGCCTATAAGACTTACTGTCACAGAATTTCTTTTATTAGAATGCTTAGCTTCAAGGCCTGGGCATGTTAAGAGCAGAGATCAGCTTATGTCATCGGCTTATGATGATAATATTTATGTTGATGATAGAACAATAGACAGCCACATAAAAAGATTAAGAAAAAAATTTAAAGATATTGATAAAAACTTTAAATCAATTGAAACACTCTATGGTGTTGGTTATCGGTATACTGAATAATGCTGAATATTTTAAAAATAGAATCTCTAGGCGCTAGGATTATCGCAATTAATTTAATTGGTCTTATTTTTCTTGGTACAGGTTTTTTATTTGTGGATAAATCACAAAATAATTTAATAGAGGCTAGAAAAGAAGCACTTATACTTCAAGCAAATCTTATTGCATTCTCTTTCACCCTTAATGCACAATCAGTAAATCAAGATTTAAATAATATAGATAATCTATTTTTAACTGAAAATTGGACCTCAACAAAAATTGCAAGAACTCAGATATTTAATGAAAGTCTTCAAGAAATTTTTGACTCTAGAGACTTTGAGGAGGAAGAGGTAAAGGAAGGTGACAAAAAAAATCCTTTATTAACTATTGCAAGATCTTTGGGTGCAATATTTGATAGAGATGCACCTATTTTACCCAAAGAAGGCTATTCTATCGACGATATAAAAAAATCATTCACAGGTACTACAACTGCTAGTGAGTATAAACTAGAAAATGGAGGCATTACTGTTCATGTAAGTATTCCTCTTAGAAGAAATAATCTTAAAAAAGAGGTTTTATTACTCTCTACAAATGAAGGTGATATTGGAAGAATAATAAAAGAAGAGAGGCAAAGGTTTTTTAGAGCTTTTCTTATAGCTCTTTCAGTAAGTCTTTTTTTGTCAGTGTCTTTATCTGGAACAATAGCAAGACCGCTAAATAGGCTTGCAAAAGCTGCAGAGGGAGTTTCTGATGCAGGAGTCGGTGAAATACCTTCAATGGATAATAGAAAAGATGAAATAGGAGGATTAGCAAAATCTGTTAGAAGAATGACTGGCGCGCTTCAAGAAAGAGTTAAATCAGTAGAAGCATTTGCTGCTGATGTTGCGCATGAACTCAAAAATCCCCTAACATCTTTACAAAGCGCAATCGAAACTCTTCAAATATCTAATGTAGAGGAGGAAAGAAAACAGCTTACAAAAATCGCCTTTAAAGATTTAAAAAGACTCGATAGATTAATTTCAGATATTGCATCATCTTCAAGACTAGAAGTTGAACTTGCTAAAGGAGAGTTTGAAGAAATAGATATTAGAGATGTCTTGGAGTCTGTTGTAGAAGTCACCAAGACAAATATTTCAAAGAAATTAGAAATAAATGTAAGACTAAATATACCAAAAGATGAAATTAAAGTTTTAGGAATTGGTGATCGTATAGCGCAAGTTTTTTATAATTTAGTTGATAATGCATTATCATTCTCTAAACCAGGATCTTCAATAGAAATTAATGCTTGGACAACAAAAAATGAAGCAATAATTGAAGTTAAGGATCAAGGGCCTGGAATACCAAAAGAAAACCTTGGAAGAATTTTTGAGAGATTTTATACATATCGCCCAGAAGAAAAAAGTTTTGGAAATAATTCAGGATTGGGATTATCTATATGCAAACAGATAATAAAATCACTAAATGGAACAATTATTGCTACAAATAGAGCAGAAGGTGGAGCAACGTTCACAATAATGCTTCCTTTAAAAGACTGATTTTAGTGATTAAAAATAAGTTAAAAGGCTTTTAATAATGATTGGTTTAATGATTATAACTCATGGAAATCTAGCTCTAGAGCTTAAATCAGCAATGGAACATATGATTGGCAACCAGAATGATATTGAAATTCTTAGTATTACACCTGAAGATGATATCGATATACAAAAAAATAATATTGAAAAAAAACTTAAAGAGCTAAATCAAGGTAAAGGCGTAATAATATTAACAGATGTATTTGGTGGTACACCTTCAAATTTAGCTTTAAACTTTTTAGAGCCAGGAATTATAGAGATTATGTCTGGCGTAAATTTGCCAATGCTAATAAAAATTTGTCAACTTAGAGATAAGAACATTTTAGAAGTTATCCAAGAAGGAAAAAATGCTGCTCAGAAATATATTTCTATCGCCAGTGAAATTTTGTCTAAAAGTAATTAAAAAACCCTTTAAAATAATGATTGAAACATATTTTTAAATTTTCGTGTAAAATTATAGTTTTCAATATATATAGTTATTAATAAAAATTGGAGATATGAAAATATGAGTTTTTCTGATTACAAGGTTGCAGATATTAACTTGGCTGATTTTGGAAGAAAAGAAATATCCATTGCAGAAACTGAAATGCCTGGCCTAATAGCTTTAAGAGAAGAGTATAAAGATATTCAACCATTAAAAGGTGCTAATATTGTTGGATGCCTACATATGACTGTTCAAACAGCTGTTCTTATAGAAACTCTAATTGAACTGGGGGCAACAATAAGATGGTCTTCATGTAATATATTTTCAACACAGGATCACGCAGCAGCAGCAATGGCTGCAAGTAATATACCAGTTTTTGCGTGGCAAGGAGAAACTGAAGAAGAATACGAGTGGTGTTTAGATCAAACTATAACAGGACCTGATGGGTGGAAACCTAATATGATTCTTGATGATGGAGGCGATTTAACTCAGCTTATTCATAAGAAATATCCAGAATTATTGGAAAATATTATTGGTCTATCTGAAGAAACTACAACGGGTGTTTTAAGACTTTATGAAATGGAAAAAGATGGAACACTAGGTGTGCCAGCAATAAATGTAAATGACTCAGTAACAAAATCAAAATTTGATAACTTATATGGAACAAGAGAAAGTCTAGTAGATGGAATAAAAAGAGCTACAGACGTTATGCTTGCAGGTAAAAGTGTAGTTGTGTGTGGTTATGGAGATGTCGGTAAAGGTTCTGCAGAATCCCTTAGATCACAGGGTGCGCGTGTTACTATAACAGAAATCGATCCAATATGTGCGCTTCAAGCAAGTATGGAAGGTTATGAAGTAACTACAATGGAAGAAATGGCATCAAAAGCCGATGTTTTTGTTACAGCGACTGGTAATAAAGATATAATTACAATCGATCACATGAGAGAAATGAAAGATAGGGCAATTGTATGTAATATTGGGCATTTTGATAGTGAAATACAAGTTAGTGCTTTAAAAAATCTCAAGTGGCATAATGTTAAACCTCAAGTAGACGAGGTTGAATTTCCTGATGGAAAAAAAATTATCTTATTGGCAGAGGGCCGTTTAGTAAATTTAGGTTGCGCTACTGGTCACCCAAGTTTTGTAATGAGTGCCTCATTCTCAAATCAGGTTTTAGCTCAAATTGAGTTGTGGAATAACAGTAAAAATTATGAAAAAAAAGTATATGTTCTTCCGAAAAATTTAGACGAAAAAGTTGCATCTCTTCATTTAGAAAAATTAGGAGTAAAATTAACTAAGCTTACAGATGACCAAAGCGACTACTTAGGTTTAAGTCCGCAGGGACCATTTAAACCAGATCACTATCGATATTAGAATAAAAGTTACTGTTGAGACTCAGGTAACTTTAAAATCATACCATCCATTTCAGCTGTGACAGGGATTTGACAAGAAAGTCTTGAATTTTCGTTCTTATATTCATGAAAATCAATCATGGACTCCTCTTCTTCACTCATGGGATTAATTTTTTCTTTCCATTCAATATCAACGAAAATCATACATGTTGCACAGGCACAACCACCTCCACAATCAGCATCAATACCAGGAATAGAGTTTGAAACAGCACCCTCCATGATTGATAAGCCTTCATCAACATCTACAGTATGTTCAGTTCCATTGCTTTCTACATAAGTTAATTTAACCAAAATTAGTCTCCAATTTTTTTTACATAACCTCTTTTATTGGAATTTCTTTATTTTGCAAGCTATCAAAATTAATTTTTGTTTTTTCTGAAATAAATTTTCTAGACATCATGTGTTCTTGAGCAGAGTTTATGCAATCAGATGCAATCATATAACCAGACTTAAAATAAAATACTGAAAAACTATTTTCATCTAAATTTCCTCTTATTATATGATGATCATAATCATTATTAAGCCCAGCAATTTGAAGTTTTAACTCATATTGATCTGACCAAAACCAAGGTATTTGATTATATGCAATTTTTTCACCAATAATAGATGAAGCAACAGTTTTTCCTTGCTCTATAGCATTATGAACAGACTCTAACCGAATATTTTTATTGTAAAATTTACTCGGATGGAGTGTACAATCTCCAGCAGAAAAAATATTGTCATCTGAAGTTTTACAGAACTCATCAACAATAATTCCATTATCTACTTCTATGCCAGAATCTTCTGCTAAAGACTGACAAGGTAGAACACCTATACCAACAATAACAATATCAGCATCAATAGTTCCTAATGAAGTTTCAACAGAAGAAACTTTTTTATCTCCATTAATGCCCTTTACTGAAGTATTGGTTAATATATTCACACCTTTAGACTCATGAAATGAATTATAAAATGAAGAAATAATTGGACTAGTAACTCTCTCAAGAATTCGTGAAGCCATTTCAATCACTGTAACATTTAAGCCTAATGTCTTTGAAACAGCCGCAACTTCGAGCCCTATATATCCGCCGCCAATAATTACCATATTTTTTGAGTCTTTTAGTGAGGATTTGATCTTTTCAACATCCGAAATAGATCTAAGATAATGAACACCTTCCATGTCAGAATTATCGGTGGGCATAAGCCTTGGTTCAGTACCGGTTGCAATAACAAGATTATCATAATCAAAACTGATATGATTTTTATCTTTTAAGAGAACTAATTGAGAATTTTTTCTATCTATTTCTTCAACATAAGAGTCCAAAAAAATATTAATATTTTGTTCTTCATAGAACTTCTCAGGCTTTAAATATAATCTTTCAGCAGCAAATTCTCCTGATAAATATTTTTTAGACAATGGAGGCCTTTGATAGGGAAGATATGATTCTGAAGATAAGATACTAATATCGCCTGTAAATTTTTTTTGCCTTAATGAGGTTGCAACCTGGCAAGAGGCTTGTCCACCACCAATAATAACTATTTTTTTTTCACTCATTTTAGAATCATCAAAAAAGTTTATAATATAACAATTGTTTTAATATGTTTTCTGGATAAATGTTAGTAAAAAGATGCCTGAATTAATTGTAAATTTAGATAATGAAAGTACAACCCAGAGCCTTGGAATAGCCTTATCAGAATTAATAAAGATTGGCGATATTATTCTCTTAGAAGGAGAAATGGGATCTGGAAAAACCTTTTTAGCTCGATCAATAATTTCTAATTTATTAGAAGAAAAGTATAAAGGGATAGAAATTCCTTCCCCAACATTCACTTTGGTTCAAGAATATAATTGTAAACAATTTATTTTAGGTCATGCCGATCTCTATCGTATAAAAAGCTTTAATGAACTAGAGGCATTAGGAATTGATAATATTTTAGAGCGAGGTCCAGTTTTAATTGAATGGCCGGAAAAAATTAAAAACTTTTATGAAAATGATACATTGGAAATTAGATTTAAAAATATTAATGAAAAAAAATCTATTGAATTAACAAATATTAAAGGATGGAAAAAAAGAATAAGTTTGATAAAGAGTGATCATCATGGATGAAAGAGAATGCGTTTTTGATTGGGAAGCAAATGGATTAAATGACGGATTTAGATATCCTCACCAAATAGCTATTATTGATAATGATAATGAAAGTATTTGTAATACCTATAATATGAGATTACCACATTATGAGCTTCCTGGCCCAATAGCTCTTTACAAAACAAATACAAATTGGAAAAAAACAAAAGAAGATCATCCGTCACTTTATGAAATAATGCCGTCTATTCTCGATGATTTGCTTAGCTATGATATAATTTGGGCGTATAATTATAGTTATGATAAAGGCGTTCTTGAGGAAAGCCTCTTCAATACAGGAAGAAGTCCATATCTTTATAAGGATAAAATTGTTTGTGATGCTATGCCTTTTATCTCAATTGCATCGATACTTTATCCTAAGGTTATAAAAATACCGAAAATAGAGGGAGAAAGGAGAGGTAAAAAGGGTACTTACAACAGTCATAAGCTTGAAAATGTCTATAAAGAGAATTTTACAGATGATGACGAATTAACCTGGCATGTTGCTGAAAGTGATATTATTGCAACATCAAGATTATTACAGAAAATTAAATCTGAGGCACCGGAGTTTTGGGATCTAAGAACAAGAATGTTTAGTAAATTTGCACGAGAGGATATTTTTAGTAAAAGGGCAGTCTGGATAAGATATTACCAAGATAAAAAACAAATGTTTCCTATGTTACCAGTATACGAGCGTGATAGAGATAATTATTTCTCAATAGATCTTGAAAAATATGAAAAAGTTGGTGGCTTACAGCAAAAACATAAGAAACAAATAATAAGAGTTGGTTCTGGAGACTCTAAAACACTCCCTGAGTGGTTACATTCTTCATATATAAAAACTGGAGGAATTATTCTTGATGCTAACTGGTTTGATTTGCCAATAAAATATAATTTACCTAGCGATTCAGATTTATTAGAAATTAAAAATTTAATAAATGAATATTTATCAGATCTTCAGATTTGGCCTAATAAAGATGAAAGATATCTTGAAAAGGCAAGATTTGGTTTTCCGGCGAGACAGGATTTAGCATCATGGGATGCTTTTCATAGGGCAGAAACTTGGGATGAAAAAGTTCAAATAAAATTTAAAGATGCAAGATCGAAAAGAATGGCTAAAAGAATAATTTTTGATAATGCACCTGAGGTTCTTGATGATAATGCTTATAAAGTAATCGAAGAATTTATCAAAGAGAGATGGATGAGTATTGGACCTGATCAAAGACCAACAAAAGGATTTGATTCTGGAAAAACATGGATGACAATTCCTACGGCACTTGAAAATATTAGAAAATGTGAAATGGAAGAAAATTTAGAAGAAAATTCTGAATTAGATTTGGACTGCCTAAAAGGATATAAAGAATATCTTTTAGATTTAAATGAACAATTAAAATAAATAATACTTGCATCAATGCAGGTACTTTCTTAGCTTAATATTATTGATTCTTGGAGATAATAATGAGTTTAATTAATGTTACAGATGAGGAATTCCAAAGTACTATTATTGAAGGCGAGGGATTATGCCTTGTCGATTTTTGGGCAGAGTGGTGTGGGCCATGTAAACAGGTAAGTCCAATATTAGAAGAAATAGCATCCGATGCTGATTTCAAAATTACCATTGCAAAAGTAAATATTGATGAAAACCCGAGAACGCCAACCAATTATGGTGTAAGAAGTATTCCTACGCTTATGCTATTTTCAAATGGTGAACTTAAAGATACCAAAGTTGGCGCTTTACCAAGACAAGAACTAAAAGAATGGATAAAAAGTAATAGCTAGTCGATAATCAAAGCTTCAGATACTAAATGTAAAGAACCACAGATTAATATCCTAGAATTTTGATATTTGGAGTAACTATTAATCGCCCCTTTGAGTGACGAGGCTTCTCTAAGAATAGTGTTTTCAAATAAATTTCTATTTTTAAGATCTAAGAGAGATACAGAGTCACTTCCTTTTATTGGAACAATTGTAATTTCTTTTGCAATATCTCTAAAATTCATAAGAAAATCGTCTAATTTTTTATTTTTTTTAAGTCCCAAAATAATTAATAAGTTCTTTTTATTATTAATGTTAGCTTTAATCATTTCATTTCTGATAACTTTTGCAGCAGAAGGATTATGACATCCATCAATTAAAATCTCAGAGTCATTCATTATCCAACTGCTTGTATTTCCAGTTAATTTTGATAGCCTACCATTCAATTTAGCACTTCTCAAACCTCTAATAATTGTCTTATCGTTTATCTCTATTTTATTATATCTTTTTAATAATCTTAAAGATGCAATGCAGAGACCAGCATTAAAAATCTGAAATCCGCCATTTAATCCTAATAACTCAAATTGAAGTTTTCCTCCTTCATCTCTATAAATTATCGAATTATTATCTCTTTCGATAAACCAATCCTTTTCATAAAAGAAACCTTTAGCATTTTTCTTAATTAGGTATTTATTAATAAGATCCTTTATAGAATTATCTTGCGGTCCAAAAATTGCTAAACCCCCTTCAGGAATAATACCCAACTTCTCATAAGCAATCATTTCTAAATCATTTCCAAGGAGCTCCTCATGATCATAGGAAATTGTTGTTATAATACTGAGATCTTTCTTAGCAACAACATTTGTTGGGTCATGTAACCCTCCAATCCCAACCTCAAGAATATTAAAATCAGAAATATTTTTAGAGAATAATTCAAAAGCACATACAGTAAAAAACTCAAAAAAAGAAAGTTCTTGATTTGAATAAAACTCATTACATTTTTCTATAACCGATGATAATGAATTATCACCAATTATTTTATTTTTAATAATGAATCTTTCATTTACACTCAGTAAATGCGGTGATGTAAAAATATTTGCAGTTAGTTTATTAGCGCTCAAACATGACCTTATAAATTCAATAGTTGAACCTTTACCATTGGTTCCTGTAACATGAATAATATTGTTTAATTTTTTTTGCGGATGACCAATTTTTGATAGAAAATTAAAAATTCTCTGTGTACCTTTTTCAGGATTTTTCAAAAATTTTTCATAAAAATAATCGTCAATAATCATTCTTAATAAAATATAAAACTAATCTTTTTCATTCAGTAAGATATCAATTATTTTAGAAATAGTTGATTTTAAATCCTTTCTATGGACAACCATATCAACCATTCCGTGATCTAAAAGATACTCAGATTTCTGAAAACCATCTGGTAAACTTTCATTAATTGTATTACCAATAACTCTTGGACCAGCAAATCCAATTAAAGCCTTTGGCTCTGCGATATGAATATCTCCTAACATTGCATAGGATGCTGTAACTCCTCCTGTAGTGGGGTTTGTCAATATTACAATATAAGGCAACTTCTCTTCTCTTAGAGATTGAAGCATTACCGTCGTCCTAGGCATTTGCATCAATGATAAAATTCCTTCTTGCATTCTCGCGCCACCAGATGAGGCACACAAAATAAATGGATATTTTTTATCAAGAGCTGTTTCTATTGCTAAAATAATACTTTCACCCGCAGCCATTCCTAAAGAGCCACCCATAAAAGAAAAATCATGTACAGCCATAACAACATTCGTTGAATTAATTGCGCCTGATCCAATTAAAACTGAGTCTTTTTTTCCTGTTTTTGACCTAGCATCTTTAATACGATCAATATATTTTTTTTGATCTCTAAATTTCAATGGATCTGCTGGGACATTAGGACAGTCAATATATGAAATTGAACCCTCGTCAAATAATTGAGAAAACCTTGTTTCCGCTGATACTTTTAGGTGAAAGTCACATTCTGGACATACGAAAAGACTTTCTTCAGCATCAGTATGAAAAATCATTGAGTCACAGGCTGGACATTTCAACCAAAGATTGTCGGGAACCTCTCTTTTTTTAAAAATTTTTTTAATTCCTGGCGGAACAATGTTTTTAAACCAATTCAATAAAAACTCCCTAACTTTTCAAAGGATGTGATAGCGCTAATAAAAAATCTATCATATTTTTTACTATCATATCATTATCTAAATTTTTAATTTTTAATGAATTGATTTCATTTACTATTGCGGATCCAACAACAATAGCATCAGAAAAATTAGAAATTTCTTTAACCTGATCTGAATTTTTAATGCCGAAGCCTACACCAACTGGTAGGTCAGTACTTTTTTTAACTTCTTTTATCATTTCTTTGATGATTTTATTATTTGGTGCTTTTGTTCCAGTAATACCAGCTATTGATACAAAATAAAGAAAACCTGAGCTTACCTTCAAAATTTTCAATAATCTGTCCTTATCAGTAGTTGGAGTGATAAAGTTTATAAAATCTATTCCTGACTCTTGAGCCGGAATACATATTTCATCACTATGCTCTATAGGAAGATCGACAACAATTAAACCATCAATACCAATTTTATCACATCTATTTATAAAAGATTTTATACCAAACTGAAGAATTGGATTAAAATAACCCATTAAAACAATTGGAGTTTCATAATCCTTAATCCGAAAATCCTCTATCATCTTGAGTGTCTTATTCATGTCATGACCGTTATTTAAAGATCGTAAAGAAGACTCTTGAATTGAGGGTCCGTCTGCCATTGGATCAGAGAAAGGCATACCAACTTCAATTATATCCGCCCCTCCTAAGGGAAGTGATTCAAGTATCAATTGAGAAAGCTCTATATCAGGATCGCCAGCTGTAATATAGGGTATAAATGCAGAACGGTTATTTAAACTAAGATCTTTAAAAACTTTTGATATACGCGATGCCATTATATTTCTATTCCTAAAAAATCCGCGATAGCAAATACATCTTTATCGCCTCTACCACACATATTCATGATTATTATTTTATCTTTAGGATGTTTTTTTGCCAATTTTAGGGTAAATGACAAAGCATGTGAGGGTTCTAGAGCAGGTATAATCCCTTCTAACTTTGAACAAATCTGAAAGGCATCTAAAGCCTCATCATCAGTTGCAGATACATAATCAACCCTATTTATATCCTTTAACCATGAATGCTCAGGTCCAATACCTGGATAATCAAGTCCAGCAGAGATTGAATGGCCTTCTGTAATTTGACCATCATTATTTTGAAGCAAATAGGTTTTATTACCGTGGAGAACACCTGGCTTACCTCTCGATAAAGATGCAGCGTGTTCCTCTGTCTCTAAACCTCTTCCTGCAGCTTCTACACCATACATTTTAACATCATCATCAAGAAATGGATAAAATAAACCTAAGGCATTTGAACCGCCGCCTACACATGCAACTAAGAAATCAGGATTTCTTCCCTCTTTAATATTAATTTGTTTTTTAGCTTCTTCTCCAATTACTGATTGAAAATCTCGAACTAATTGAGGGTAGGGATGAGGACCAGCAGCTGTGCCAATTATATAAAAAGTATCATCAACATTAGAAACCCAATCTCTTAATGCTTCATTCATAGCATCTTTTAAAGTTCCATTACCTGAAGATACTGGAATAACTTCACCTCCCAACAACTTTATTTTGAAAACATTTGGCTTTTGTCTCTCAATATCAGTTTTACCCATATAAATAACACAAGGTAGTCCAAAACGAGCACAAACTGTTGCTACTGCCACCCCATGTTGACCGGCACCAGTCTCTGCAATAATTCTAGTTTTACCCATTCTTTTTGCTAGAAGTATTTGGCCTAGGCAATTATTTATTTTATGACTTCCTGTATGATTTAACTCATCACGCTTAAAGTAAATTTTTGCACCTCCGGCATAATCAGTAAGTCTTTCTGCAAAATATAAAGGGCTCTCTCTTCCAACATAATCCTTGGCAAAGCTCTGCCTCTCCTCGATAAATAAAGGATCACTTTTTGCACTGTCATAAGCCTTCTCCAAATCCAAAATCAAAGGCATAAGTGTTTCTGCTACATAGCGACCTCCAAAGTCACCAAAATTTCCTGAAACATCTGGTTTATCTTTATAAGTATTTTTAGTCATAATTTCTTTTTATAAGCTAGTCTGGTTAATTTAACAAAATTCTCTAATTTTTTCCTATCTTTTAAGCCTGGCTCACTTTCAACACCTGAGGAAACATCTATTACAGAAGCATTAGAAGAATTAACTGCATCATTTATATTATTTTCATTTAATCCACCTGATAAATAATAGTTTCCACCTTTCCAATTCTTTAAAATCGACCAATCAAATGTTTTATTAAGACCACCTCTTTGTGCATATAGATCATTATCAGGTTTTGCATCAAAGAGGAAATAATCTACTACATCAGAATACTTTATGGCTTTGGCTAGATCTAGTACACTTGATACTCCAAAAGATTTGATAACAGGTAAACCAAAAGTACTTTTTATCTCAAAACATCTTTCAACTGACTCATCTCCATGCAGTTGAATAAGATTTGCATCCACAGAAGAAATACAACGCTCAATATAATTATCATCAGCATTTACAAAAACAGCTACTTTATCAATATCGCTTGCTGCGCTAGAAAATGAGTTTCTAACAGCATATTCTGGTTCAATCATTCTAGGGCTGGGATTAGCAAAGATGAAACCACAAATTTCAGCTCCAGAGGCTCTAACCATCTCTATTTGCTCTAGAGATGATAAACCACAAATTTTAATCTTTAGTGTCATTTTTTATATTTCTAAGAATTTTATTAATAGTATTTTTTGGATCATTTGACTCAGTTATTGGTCTGCCTATTACCAATAAATCGGCTCCTTCATCAATAGCATTTTTCGGACTCATTGTTCTTTTTTGATCGTTTTTATTATCTTCATCAAGTCTAATTCCTGGAACAACTAGTATGAAATCTTCTCCAAGCTTTCTTTTTATCAATGAAATTTCTTTTGCAGAACAAACAATCCCGTCCAGTCCAGTCTCTTTGGCTAGAGATGCAAGCCTAAGAACAAGATCTTCACTTTTTTCTTTGTAACCAATTTCTTTTATATCCTTATCATCTAAGCTTGTTAAAACTGTCACAGCAATTAGTTTGACTGATTTATTATCAGATTCATTTCTTGCCTTTGCAGCAGCTTCCAGCATATCTTTTCCACCAGATGAATGAACATTAATTATGGCAATATCCAGATCCATAAGTGTTTTTACCGTTTTATAAACCGTCACAGGAATATCATGAAGTTTCAAATCTAAGAAAATTGGAATATTAAGCTTTGAAACCTCTCTAACTCCATCAGGTCCAAAAGAATTAAAAAATTCCATACCAAGCTTTACTCCGCCAATATGATCCTTCAAATCTGAAATAATTGAAAGTGCTTTTGTGAGTGAATTTACATCTAAAGCAAGAATAATGGGATTTTTGAATATCTTATTCACTTTTTCTCCTTGTAGTTTAAATGTATAAACTAATTAGAATGAATTAAGATTTATAGTTAAGTCTATCCCTCATACCCTTACCTGGCTTAAACATTGGAACATTCTTAGCGGGAACTACGACAGCCTCCCCAGTTCTTGGGTTCCTTCCATTACGGGCACTTCTATGCCTAACAGAAAAAGTTCCAAAACCTCTAATCTCAACCCTTCCATTACTTGATAATGTTTCACCAATATTTTCAAGAACGGTATCAACAATTATCTCAATATCCTTTTGAATTAGATGAGGATTATTCTTTAAAAGTTTTTTAACCAAAGAAGATTTAATCATTGCCACCCTCATTATTGCTATCTTTTTCAGATGAATTTTTATCCAAAGCTTCACCAAGAATATCACCAAGAGATGCACCAGAATCTTTAGATCCGTATTGCTCGATAGCTTCTTTCTCGTCTGATATTTCCAGAGCTCTAATTGATAGTGATATTTTTCTAGATTTAGGATCATAATTTGTAACTTTGGCATCAACTTTTTGACCAGTTTCAAATCTTTCAGGAATTTGTTCAGACTTATCTTTTGATAAATCAGATCTTTTAATAAAAGCTGGTACTTTGTCACCTATTTCAACATCAATTCCAGCCGTTTGAGATGAAACTACAGTACAAGTTACAACACTTCCTTTTTTAATCTGATCAAGAGATTCCATAGGATCGTCATCAAGCTGTTTAATTCCAAGTGAAATTCTCTCTTTAGAGGGATCAATATCAATAATTATAGTCTCAATTTCTTGATCAACCTCAAAATCTTTTATAGCTTCAGATCCTGATTTTCTCCAATCAACGTCTGACATATGAACAAGGCCATCAAGATCTTCACTAACTTTTACAAAAAGGCCAAAATCAGTAATATTTTGAATTTTGCCGCTTAGTTTTGTTCCAATAGGATTTTTTTGAGCAAAATCCTCCCATGGATTATCTAAACATTGTTTTAATCCAAGAGATAAACGTTTTTTATCAGGATCGATTTCTAAAACCATCACCTCAACTTCTTGGTCCTTTTCAACATACTTATTAGGATTTTGCATTTTGGAAACCCAACTCATTTCTGAAACGTGAACTAATCCCTCAATTCCACCTTCGAGCTCAACAAAAGCTCCATAATCAGCAATATTTGTTACTTTGCCTTTATAGCGTTCACCGACAGTGTAATTTGTCTGAGCTTCAATCCAAGGATCATTCTGTAATTGCTTCATACCAAGTGAAATACGCATGTTTTCACCAGAAACTTTAGTTATGAGAACTTTAATTTTTTCGCCAACAGAAATAACTTCCTCAGGACTATTTATTCTTTTCCAAGAGATATCTGTTACATGCAAAAGACCATCTACTCCGCCTAAATCTATAAAAGCTCCATAATCTGTTATATTTTTAACAATACCCTCTACGATCTCACCTTCTTTAATCTTCTCTAAGAGTTCAGATTTATCAACTGATAAGCTCTCAGATAGTACTGATTTTCGAGATACCACAATATTACCCCGCCTACGATCCATTTTTAAAATATGAAAGGTCTGCAAAGTATGCATTAAAGGCTTCATATCCCTAATTGGCCTAACATCTACCTGACTTCCAGGAAGGAATGCTTGAGCACCATCTAAATCAACAGTAAAACCACCTTTAACTTTACCATTGATAACTCCTTCAACAATTGTATTTTCTTTTTGAGCAACCAATAAATTTGTCCAAATCTCTTCTCTTCTGGCTTTTTCTCTTGAAAGAACGGCATCGCCTAATGCATTTTCTATTCTCTCTAAATAGACATCAACCTCATCTCCAATTTCCAAATTATGGTCTTTACCAGAGGCCGAAAATTCATCAGATGGAATTCTACCCTCTGTCTTCATACCTACATCAACTATAATTGTATCAGACTCTATTCCTACAACCGTACCTTTAATAACCTGACCTTCTTCACATGCATTTGAAACAAAGCTCTCTTCAAGGAGCTTTGAAAATTCCTCTTGAGAACTTTCTGGAACTGAATCGACTAAATTTGACAAATATTAATCTCCCTAACTTATTAATTACTACAATAGTCATTAAATTCTTTAATAACTAAAGATGAAACAATTTTTAAAGTGTCTTCTATATTGATACCAGTAGTATCAATATGATGCGCATCTTTTGCCGCAACTAACGGTGCAACGCTTCTTTCCTTATCTCTTTGATCCCTTTTTTGCAATTGTTTTATTACCTCATTGTAAGAAATTTTTTCATTTTTATTTAAAAAATCAGAAAATCTACGTTTTGCGCGCTCTTCTAGAGATGCAGAAATGAATAATTTTACATTTGCATTTGGAAAAATAATAGTGCCAATATCCCTTCCGTCGACAACAATGCCTTTTTTAACTCGTGGCTTTTCACCAAAATTTCTTTGAATATTTACAACTATATTTCTAACTTCAGGGATTGATGCAATAATAGATGAATACTTGTCGATTAGTGGATTACGAATTTCATTTTCATTTATAGAATTAATATCAAAAATATTAGCCTCAGAAATTGCATCTTGTTTTATAAAATTCTCACCATATTTACTTATGGTTTTTAGAGCTAAACCCCTGTAGATTATCCCAGTGTCAAAATAAGAAAAATTAAATTCCTTAGAAATACCCCTCGCTATTGTTCCTTTTCCTGTCCCAGCGGCGCCATCAATTGCAACTATAAAGGTCATATTTTATACCGATATTCTGGCCCCTAATTTTTTCATTAACTCTATGAAATTTGGAAAACTTGTTTTAATTGTTTCTATATCATCTATTCTTATTGACTCATCTGAAACCATTCCAAGTACTATTGACGACATTGCGATGCGATGATCTAAATTAGTTTCGACTAAACCACCCCCCTTAGGTCCTCCACTACTTCCATTGATAATAAGATTGTTACTGTCAATTTTTGCTTCTATACCGTTTTTAGATAAAAAGTTATAAATTCCTAATAATCTATCACTCTCTTTAACTTTTAATTCTGATAAACCACGAAATATTGAAATGCCATTAGTTAAAGAAGCTGCTACAGCAAGTATTGGATAATCATCAATCATACTTGGTGCCCTCTCTGCAGGTACATCAATTGGCTTTAAAGAGCTTGATTTAACTTCAAGATCATATGTTATTTCTCCAGCTTCATTCTTTTTGTTAGAATAGGTTATTTTTGCACCCATCTCATCTAGGCATCTATATAAACCATCACGAGTAGGGTTTAATAAAACATTCTTAATCTTAATATTTGAGTTTTTACAAATTAATCCAGCAATCACTGGGTAAGCAGCTGAGGATGGATCGCCGGGAACTTTTATATTGACTGGACTTAAGAATTTCTGCCCTTCAAGACTAATAAAATTCTTATTATTTCTCTCCTCTTGGCTAATTTCATAACCATAATACTTTAAAAGAGTTTCGGTATGATCCCTAGTTTTTTCTTTTTCTATTACGGTAGTTATCCCTGGAGTATTCAAACCAGCAAGTAATATAGCCGACTTTACTTGTGCAGAAGCAACTTCCATTTCATATGTAATAGGAATAGCTAAATTAGCACCCTTAACAACAATTGGGAGAAATTCTTTATTTCTTAATTGAAAATTTGCACCGAAATCAGTTAATGGATCAGTAACCCTTCTCATTGGTCTCTGGGTTAATGAATCATCACCGATTAAATGAGTCTCTATGGGATAGGTAGAAACAAGGCCTAGTATGAGTCTAACAGCAGTCCCAGAATTACCGAAATCTAAAGGATTATCTGGTTGTCTCAAGCTACCAATACCAATACCATTAACAGTACATTCATCATTTGAACTCATATAAATGCTAGCACCAAATGATTTCATAGCATTGATTGTACAATTAACGTCTGAGCTATTAAGTAAACCATTTATTTTACTTTCACCAATTGCTAAAGAGGATAATATAACACATCTGTGAGAGATAGATTTATCACCCGGTATGGTAATCTCTCCATTTAAGTCAGAACTTTTACTCGAGAAGAATTTTGAACTTAACGTTTTATTTTTTTGATCTTGATTCATTGTTAATAAAGGTTTAGCAGACATATTATAAGAAAAAAACTTTTTTTGGTTTTGACACTATTGTTTCTTCATGGCAATGGAGATAAATAAATTTATTAGATATGAATTATAGGTACAAAAATGAGCAAAGATAAATTAGGTAAAAAAAGAATTTGTCCTACTACAGGTAAAAAATTTTATGACTTAAATAAGGATCCTATAATCAGCCCTTATACTGGTGAGATTTTAAATGAAATAGGAGTTGAAGATTTAGAAAAGGGAAAAACTGAAGAAATTACACTTGAAAATGATATAAATGATATTGAAGTGAATAATGAGAAAGAAAATATAGAAGAAATCGATGAAACACTTGAAACTGATGATCAAATCATTCCAGAAATTGATGAAGATACTATACCAGACCTTGAAAACTCAAGTGATGATGAAATCATTGATAGCGAGCCCGAGGCAGACATTAATGAGTTTGATGCTGATGATTTGGATGATCTTGACAATGAAGACGATGACTTTATAGATGAAGATGACGATGTATCAGATGTAATCAAAAATGTTCAAAATGATAATGCTCAAGAATAGTAATGGGGCTATAGCTCAGCTGGGAGAGCGCTTGCATGGCATGCAAGAGGTCAGCGGTTCGAGCCCGCTTAGCTCCACCAAATTATAAAATGAAGTTTTCGATTATTCTTATAGTTTTAGGATTGGTTTTTTGGGTAAGTGTTTTTATATCACAAAGTTAACTGCATATATTTTAACCAACGTTAAAATAAATTAGGGTCATAATTAATGTAATCAAAAATATAATAGCAATAATAATAATTGACTTCAAAATTTACCTACCGCATCTATACCATTTAATAGCATCTGAGATATCTTGCCTAGTAGCTAAACCTTCTTCAAATAATAAATTAAGATTATATTGAGCACCACTATGACCCTTTGAGGCAGATTCTTTATACCATTTCAAAGATTTGGTAAAACTTTGCTCAACACCAATACCCAATCGATAAGCTAATCCTAAATTATATTGTGCGTCTATGCTTCCTTGTTCAGCTGACAAAGAATACCATTTAAAAGCTTCTTTTTTATTCACAGAAACTCCAAGTCCAGAGTCATACATTCTTCCTAGTTGATATTGAGCGTCAAGATTTCCTTGCTCAGCTGACTTCCTAAACCAATATTCTGCAACAATTAAATCTTGATCTACCGATTCACCGTTTGCATAAATTCTTGCTAAGTTATACTGAGCGTCAGAAAAGCCTCTTTCAGCTAGGCTTTCAATTTTAGTAATAAAAGTATTTTCAGCAAATACAGGTAATGCAAATATAACTAAAAGAATATAAAAAGAAAATAATTTAAACATAACTAAAAATTAATGAGCTTCATCTCCTAAATGATCTTTGGAATGTTCTTTGCCATGTGGTACAGCATATACCGTTGGAGGCTTTCCAGTGTCAAAGAAAACCTTTCTTGAAAGCTGAGTATAATCAGACTCAAAACCCATTATTCCTATAAAAACAACAATTGCAAAAGTAGGAATAAAAAGGCCAAGCACTAGGGCCATTCTTTCCCAAACCATGTGCATAAAAACAGCACAAATAAAATATGCTTTTAAAAACATAAATAAGAGAACTAAAGTCCAACGAGTGAAACCTTGAAAACCAACATAGTCAACTGCATAAGAAAATGCACTCAAAACAAATAATAATAACCATACCCATAGATATGTGCTAATTGGATGCTCTTGACCTTCTTCAGCCATAATTTACCTCACCATAAATAGAAAAATGCAAAAATAAAAACCCATACTAAATCAACAAAATGCCAATATAGACCCATTGTTTCAACAATTTCATAACGACCCTTCTGCCAAGTAAAAAACCCTCTTCTGCCAGTGTCATAGTCGCCACGTAATACTTTTCGAGCAGTTATAAATAAGAAAATAACACCTACAGAAACATGAAAGCCATGGAAACCAGTAACCATAAAAAAGATGGATCCAAATTGTCTAGCCCCAAATGGATTTTCCCAAGGTCGAATTCCCTCTTCAATTAATTTACTCCACTCAAAAGCCTGCATACCAACAAATGATAAGCCAAGAATAGCAGTTAAATACAATAGAGCAGCTGCTTGTTTTCTTTTTTTCTGATAGCCACTTCTAACAGCCATAGCCATAGTTCCGCTACTCGTTATGAGTATAAATGTCATAATTGCAATTAAAAGTAAGGGTACACTTACCCCATTAACAGTAAGTGCAAAAACTTCACTCGTATTAGGCCATGGTTCAACAGTAGACCATCTGGCTGTCATATAACCAATAAGAAAAATACTAAAAATAAATGTATCGCTAAGAAGAAAAATCCACATCATGGCTTTTCCCCATGGAACTCCCTTAAAAGCTCTTTGATCTGAAGCCCAGTCAGATACAAAGCCCTCCATTCCATCCTTTAAAGGCACTTTTGAAGTTGCGCTCATATTTTAAACCCCATAAAAAACTTAAGTTAACAAAAGCATTGTAAACAAAATTAACCAGACCATTAATAAGAAATGCCAATAAATTGCACATAAATTCACACTAAGCGGAAAATTGGATGATTCATTTTCTGCTATAAAACTCTTATAAACGACAAATAACCAAGCTATAAGACCACCAAGTAAATGTAAGATATGAAGAGCTGTTAAAAGATAGAAAAAAGCATAAGAAGGATTAGTTGAAACAAAGTATCCAAATGAAACTAGTTCCCTCCAAACAAAAAGTTGACCAGTGATAAATCCTAGAGTAAGAGCGCCAGCCAGAAATAAGTATTCTCTGGTTCTCCTGTTATTATTTTCTTTTAAACTTAATGTTGCTTTATGAAAAGCAAAACTACTCATAAGTATAACTAAACTGTTAAACCACAATAGAGGGGGTTCAGGTAGCACTCTCCAATCCCCATAAGCCATTCTACCTATATAGGCGACTGAAAAAAGTGTAAATAATACACCCATTACAACCATCGAAACGTAAAGGGCTACCCTTGGCAAAGGCATTGAAGATGACTTACCACTATGCTTGTCATCTATTTTTGCCTGATCAGAAGTCCAAGGTTTTTGCGATAATATACTGAAAATACTCAAGTTTTTTCTACTCCAAGCTCTGTATAACCTTCTGCAAGTTTAACTTTTTCATTAGGTACATCTTGAGGAATAAAATCATCCTCAGCACCAGGAACACTGTAGTCATATGCCCAACGGTAAACAACTGGTAACTCTTTACCAAAGTTACCATGAATAGGCGGTTGTTCTGGTGTTTGCCATTCTAATGATGTTGATTTCCATGGATTTTTTTCAGCAACTTTACCATTCTTGGCACTCCAAAAGACATTATAAATGAAAACAAGCTGAGCGAAACCAACTGCGAGTGCAGCAATCGTAATGAAAACATTAAGGTCAGCAGCTGAAGAAGTATATAAAGCTTCTGTTTGTCCCATCTCATAATATCTCCTTGGCACACCAATAAAACCTAGATAATGCATTGGAAAATAAATAAGGTATGAACCCACAAAGGTTATCCAAAAATGAAATCTTCCCATACCATCATGAAGCATTTTACCTGTTATCAAAGGATACCAATGATAAATCGCTCCAAGAATAACCAAAACCGGTGCAATACCCATAACCATATGGAAGTGAGCTACAACAAAATAGGTATCAGAGAGAGGAACATCAACAATAACATTACCAAGAAATAAGCCTGTAAGACCACCATTTAGGAAGGTAACGATAAAACCTAAGCAAAAAAGCATAGGAATAGTCAAATGGATGTTACCTTTCCATAAGGTTAAGATCCAATTATAAACTTTAAGAGCGGTTGGGACAGCAATAATAAGAGTTGTTGTTGCAAAGAAGAAGCCAAAATAAGGATTCATTCCACTAACATACATGTGATGCGCCCAAACGATAAAACTTAAAGCTCCAATACCCACTATTGCCCACACCATCATTCTAAAACCAAAAATATTCTTTCGTGCATGTATGGAAATTAAGTCAGAAACAATCCCAAATGCTGGCAATGCAACAATGTAAACTTCAGGATGTCCAAAAAACCAGAAAAGATGTTGAAATAGAATGGGGCTTCCACCACCATAACTAAGGTTTTCCCCAAATTCAACTAAAGCTGGCATAAAGAAGCTCGTCATTAAAAGTTTATCAAAAAGCATCATTACAGCGCTAACAAACAAAGCTGGAAAAGCAAATAAAGCTAATACTGTGGCGGTAAATATTCCCCAAACTGTTAGTGGCATTCTCATTAATGTCATGCCACGTGTTCTAGCTTGTAGAACAGTTATAACATAGTTAAGCCCACCCATAGTAAACCCAACAATAAAAATACATAATGATACTAACATCAATACTATTCCGGTTTCTTGACCTGGAGTACCACCAAGAATTGCTTGTGGAGGATAAAGCGTCCATCCAGCGCCAGTAGGGCCACCAGGGGTAAAGAAGCTTACAAAAAGAACTAAAACTGCAACTAAATATGTCCAATAACTGACCATATTTAAATATGGAAATACCATATCTCTTGCACCAACCATGAGAGGTATCAGGTAATTTCCAAAAGCTCCTAAAAATAGGGCTGTAAGAAGGTAAACAACCATTATCATTCCATGCATAGTTATAAATTGATAATAAGTTCCTTCGCTAATAATAGCCATTTCAGGGAATGCTATTTGAATTCTCATAAACCAAGACAAAACTAGAGCTACAAATCCAATTGCGAAAGCAGTTAATCCATATTGAATTGCTATTAACTTAGCATCCTGGGAAAAAACTTTTTCAGTCCACCAACTCTTTGGATGATAAAGTTCAACTTCTTCTAATTCACTTTCAGGAATTATAGATTCTGACATAATATTTACCTCTTCTTAATTAATTACTTTTATTAAATGCTAGTTTTTCTTCTCTATCCAGCATTGCCTGTTCTTGAATTGCTTCAAATGTTAATTGATCATTTAACCAATCTTGATAGTCATTAGTATTATCAACTTGTACCTCGCCTCTCATTGCATGATGGCCAACACCACACAATTCAGCGCATAAAATTTCATAATTTCCTGTAACAGTTGGCTTAATCCAATAGAAAGTTACCATACCTGGTACTAAGTCCATTTTGGCCCTGAATTGAGGAACATAGAAATTATGTAAAACATCTATTGATCTTAGTAAGAACTTAACGGGTTTATCGTGTTCAAGATGAAGAGTGTCCCCTTCAATCAGGATATCATCTTTACCATTGGGATCATTCTCATTCATGCCAAAAGGATTATCTGCACTAATATTTCTTGCATCAGTTGTGCCTAAAATACCATCTTCACCCGGAAGACGAAAATTCCAATACCATTGTTGACCCATAGCCTCAATAGGCATTGCTTCTTCAGGAGGTGATACATAATCATCCCAAACAATAAGGCCTGGAGCTAAAAGCCCGGCTACACCAATAGTAGTTAAAACAGTTAAAATAACTTCTGCTTTCTTACTTTCTGGTTCGTAATCAGCCTTTCTATTCTTAGTATTTTTAAATTTTATAACGCAATAGGTCATAAATCCCAAAACAAGAATATAAACTATCCCAGTCATCCAAAAAGTGAGCTCGATTGTGCTATCAATACTGCCCCAATTAGATGCAATGGGGGTTGAATACCAGGGAGTATAAAGGTGAAAAAGAACAGATCCGATGATTAATATTAATAGAATAAAAGGTACCATTTAAAAACCTCATTTTGAAGATACATAGAACTATAAAACCTTTTTTTAAGCCTTGTAAATTTCTTGCTCACAAATTACTAATTGTCTGACTAAAGTCAAGATACACAATGTCGCAATATTATGCTTCCATTAAATATTTCTTTGGGGCATCTTAGCTTCTAATAATAACCCAGAGAGATTTTTATGTTCGAAAAATTTAAACTGTTTGTAAATCTTTTTAAGGTAAGAATAAGCCTAACAATCGTGTTATGCGCTATTTCTGGGGTTTTCATTGTTCCAAATAATAATCTCAATACCTTAGAGTTATTTCTTGTAGCAATTTCAGTTTTTTTGGCATCGGCTGGTGTGAGTGCATTCAATCAATACTTTGAAAGAGATTTAGATGCATTAATGCCGAGAACATCTAAGCGACCTTTTGTCACAGGAGAGCTTAGTCCACATATTATATGGCCAATTTTGTTTTTATCAATAACACTCTCTGGGTTAATGATTTCTTACTTTCTCATCAATCCATATTCATGCTTTTATAATTTCCTTGGTGCGTTATTTTATGGAGCTATCTACACCATATGGCTCAAAAGAAAAAGTATATGGAATATAGTAATAGGAGGTTTAGCAGGAAGCTTCGCAACCCTTGCTGGATCAGCTGCAGTTAGTCCAATTATAACTCCAGAAGCAGTTGTATTATCTGTCGTTTTATTTTTATGGACACCGCCCCATTTCTGGAGTCTTGCAATGGCCATAGGAGGTGACTATAAAAAAGCTGGAATACCAATGCTTCCAAATATATTAAGTAATTCTCTCACATCCTATATTATTCTCTTTCATACAATTATACTTGTATTCGTTACAACACTTCTAATGCTTTATAACTCAAGTATACTTTATATACTGGCAATTTTTATTGGAGGTGGGTATTTTATTTGGACAAGTATCCTGCTGGCAATTAAAAAAACAAAATCAGCAGCCATGAAAAATTTCTTTGGCTCATTCGTTCAATTAGGATTGCTTTTGATATTAATAATTATTGATGGAATGATCATTTAATTTTATTAATCATATGAACCATACTCAATCAGGATTTCTTGTATTTTTTTATAATGTTTGATTTTAGCCCACTGTAGAGCTGTCCTTCCAGTAAGATCGGTGTCATCCGGGTAAGCTCCACCCTCAAGTAAAGCCTTAACAGACTCAAAATTTCCAAATCTTGAAGCTATAATTAGAGGAGTCTCTTTGTTGGGACCAGTTCTATCGGGATTAGCACCAAATTTAATTAATTCTGAAATGAGATTAAAATTATTTTTTCTCGATGCAATCGACAAGGCTGTTCTTTTATCATCATCTCTTTGATCAACTCTTGCACCTTTTTGTAATAAAAATATGACCATATCAGGTCTACCTCTATCTACAGCCAATAAAAGAGCGGGTACTTCATCAAAATCAAGCTCACTTGGCGATCCACCTACCTGAATTGAGTGTAATAAGTCTGACATATTTCCTGACTTTACAGCGGTAACGACCAACCCTTCCTTGAAAGGACTTCTGGTACTTGATTGAGCCATACATTCAATTGAAGAAAAAAGAAAAAGAAAAGAAAAAAAGAAAAAAAATTGTTTTCTATAAATAATTTCAAATTTAAACAAATTATTGATCATAAAATAAAATATCCTTATAAAATTATAGCAACAGATTAATAATTAATATACAAGCTATTCATGATTAAAAAAATAATACTTTTGAGTCTTTTCTTACTTTTGATATTTTCTTCAATATATTTCTTTTTGAATAAAGACTATTATCAAAATACAACTGTTCAAAAAATTGAAAATCAGGATGATCTCCCAGGTGGGCATTTTAAGTTAATTAAACAAGATGGAACAGTTTTTGACTCAGAGATATCTAATAAACTTATGCTAATATATTTTGGTTTTACATATTGTCCAGATGTATGCCCAACTACACTAATAAAAATGGCTGATGTTATTGATAGGCTTGGTGATGATGCGCTTAAGGTAAATTCAATTTTTATTTCAGTTGATCCGGAGAGGGATAATGTAGAAGTAGTTAATGATTATGTTAGTGCATTTCATAATCAAATCATTGGTTTAACTGGTAACAAGGAGCAAATTAGTAATGTAGCAAGAGATTGGGGAGTTTATTACCAAAAGGAGTTTTTTGATGGCGCAGAGGAATACACTGTTAATCATCTTGATATCATTTTTCTTGCTAATGCAAATGGTGAATTTATTGATTTCTTTCCTCCAAAAATTCAATCTGCTCTAATTGTTGAAAAGGTTAGAAATCTAATAAAAAGTGATTAGATGTCAAGATTAACTATTAAATCGCCAGATGAAATACTTTCTTGAATAAACTCTCTTCTCTTAATAACTTCATCGCCCATCAAGTCTGAAAAGACTTCACTATTGTCAATTCCTTCGTCTACACTAACTTTGAGAAGCCTTCGAGAGTCAGGATCGAGAGTAGTATCCCAAAGTTGGTCTGCATTCATTTCACCAAGACCCTTATATCTTTGAACTTGTAATCCCTTTCTTCCCTCAGAAAGAACGGCTTCAACCAGCTCGCAAGGACTATTAACCCTGTAATTCCTTCCACCTCTTTCAAAAATATTTCTCTTCTTCATGTTTAAAGTAAAATATTGAACAATTTCACTAGCTATTTCAGATAAATGTTGTGAATCTGGTGATCTAAAAATCCCAGGACCCAAAGATAAGGTCTCAAAAACACCTCGTATTTTTCTTCTGACAGTTAAACCATTTCCTGTCTCATATTCAGTTTCCCAAGTGGCTTCATCATCATCAAACTTCTCATTCATTCTTTCGGTAATAATTTTCAGAGTATCATCTGAAATTTTATTTTGTTGAATAAAAGCTCCACTAAGAGCAGCAACTTCAACTAAATTTGAATTATACCGACTAGGTAAGCCCTTAATAATAGAGCGAAACTTTCTACTTTTATTAATTAACTCAAATAAATCATTTGAAGTTATAGTTTCACCAGAATTTAAAATTAAAGCAGCATCATCTATTCCGGAATTAATTAAGTAATTATCTAGATCGTCATCATCCTTTAAGTAAGTTTCAGAGTTTCCTTTCTTGGCTTTGTACAATGGAGGCTGAGCAATATATAAACATCCTGAAGAAATTAATGGGTACATTTGTCTATAAAAGAATGTTAATAAAAGTGTTCTTATGTGAGCCCCATCGACATCGGCATCTGTCATAATTATAATTTTTTTATACCTTAATTTATTAACATCAAAACCTTCTTCTTCATCTTCAATTTCAGATATGTCCCTACCAATCCCCGCACCTAATGCAGTAATCAAAGTTCCTATTTCTACTGAAGACAACACTTTAGATAATCTAGCTTTTTCACAATTAATAATCTTACCTCTTAATGGTAATATTGCTTGCGTTGATCTATCCCGACCTTGCTTTGCAGATCCACCAGCGGAGTCACCCTCAACGATAAATATTTCACATTTCTCAGGATCTTTTTCCTGACAATCTGCCAGCTTACCTGGTAAGGATGAAACATCTAAAGCACCTTTTCTTCTTGTAAGCTCTCTAGCTTTTCTTGCTGCATCCCTTGCAGCAGCTGCCTCAATAACTTTACTAATAATATTTTTAGCTTCACTGGGATGTTCCTCAAACCATTCCGATAGTGCATCATTTACTAGACTCTCAACTACCGGTCTAACCTCGGAGGAAACTAATTTATCTTTTGTTTGGCTTGAAAATTTAGGATCTGCGACCTTTATGGATAGAACACAAGTTAGACCCTCTCTTATATCATCGCCAACTAATTGAACATTTTCTTTTTTTGACATCCCAGACTCTTGAGCATAAGAATTAACAACTCTTGTTAAAGCACCTCTCAAACCTGCCAAATGAGTTCCACCGTCTTTTTGAGGAATATTGTTAGTAAAACAATTTACTGTTTCATAGTAGCTATCATTCCACCATAAGGCTAAGTTTACCTCAATCCCATCCTTATTTGCTAATAAACTAATAGGTTCATCAATCATTGCTTTTTTTGACTGGTCAAGATATTTGACAAATTCTTTTAAACCTCCTTCATAACTCATCATTTTTTCCCATGGCTTATCTTCCCTAAAGTCTTGAAGTAAAATAGAAATCTTAGAATTTAAAAAAGCTAACTCTCTTAATTTTTTCTGGAGAGTTTTTCTATCAAACTCAATCATGGTAAAAATATTTTTTGAAGGTAAAAATTTAATTTCAGTACCAGTTTCTTTTCCACACTTTCCAATAACTTTTAATGGAGATTGGGCATCACCGTCTTTAAAAGTCATTTGATGTTTTTGACCATCACGTTTTATAGTTAACTCAAGATTTTCAGATAAAGCATTAACAACTGAAACACCAACACCGTGAAGACCTCCTGAAACTTTATAAGAATTTTGGTCGAATTTTCCTCCTGCGTGCAATTGAGTCATAATTACTTCAGCAGCAGAGACACCTTCCTCATGCATTTCAGTAGGTATTCCTCTTCCATCGTCACTTACGGTTACAGATCCATCTGGATTAATTGAAACAGTGATATTTTTACAATGTCCTGCAAGGGCCTCGTCAACAGAATTATCAACAACTTCATAAACCATATGATGAAGACCTGAACCATCATCTGTATCACCAATATACATACCCGGTCTTTTTTTTACGGCCTCTAAACCTTTTAAAACCTTAATAGACTCTGCATCATATTCATCATTTTTAACTTTCTTCTTAGCCATTATTTCCTCTAATTTATTTTCTTTAATCGACCCATTCCAACCGAGAAGATTTCGGCAAAATGTCTAATGCCCTGAAACAGATCTAATTCAGTTCCAGTCATAAAAACCTGAGCATTTGTTTCAATTATTTGCTCAAATAATGCCGATCTTCTTAGCTGATCTAAATGAGCAACAACTTCATCAAGTAATAGAATTGGATATCGATTTGATTTCTCAGCAACGAGGTTTAAATGAGTGAGTATTAAACCTATTAGAAGGCTCTTCTGTTCACCTGTAGAACATTGACTTGCATAAATGCCCTTATTTCTGTCGCTAACCATTAGGTCACTTTTATGAATGCCAAATGTTGTTCTACCAGAAAAGTAATCTTTCTTTCTGTTATTAAAAAGAGCTTCTGCAAAATAATTTTTAATAGATTTATCATCATTGAAAAGAAGCTTTTCTTCAATTATTCCATCAATTTTTAAAAAGGCCTTTGGCCAAACTGGATTTTGATCATTATCTAACTTTGTATTTAGCCCATTAATTAGATTTACTCGATTTAGTGCAATGTTAACGCCATCTTCTGACATTTGATTTTCTAGAGTATCAAGCCAGCCAATATCTAATTTATTTTCCTGTAAAAGAATGTTCCTTTCTCGCATTAATTTCTCATAACTTTTTATTAAGTCTGCATGATTATTAAAAAGTGATGAACACATCATATCTAAAAATTTTCTTCTTGATGATGGAGACTCAACAAAAATCTGATCCATAGACGGAGTCAACCAAGAAACAGAAATAATCTCAGGTAAAGCTTTTGAGGCAAGAACTTTTTTTTCATTAATTTTTACTTCACGCCCTTTTACCCTACCAGCCGAAATTCCAGTAGATATCTTATAAGAAGAATTACTATTGGATAAAACCTCTGCATTAATTCCCCATTCTATCGGTCCTTTAAAATTCCTAAATTGATCGTAAGAAGCCCTTCTTAAACCTCGCCCTGGAGACAGAAGAGATAAACTTTCTAAAATATTAGTTTTACCTGATCCATTTGGACCTAAAAGAACTACAGAGGAACCTTCAAAATTACATTCTAGCCTATCATACGACCTAAAATTATTTAATTTTAATGATTGCACTCTATTAAAATCATATGCTTGACTTTCAATATCGTTAGTTTGATGCTGACTCACTTAAAAATATCCATAAAACTTAAACTCTCATCGGCATAAGTACATAAGTTGCTTGACTATCATCTGAATCAGCTATTAAAGCAGGAGAACCAGATCCTTCTAAAGCAAACAAGATATTCGAGCCATCAATTTGACCAGCAATATCTAATAAGTATCTTGCATTAAAACCAATTTCTAATTCTTCATAATTATAATCAACAGGAGTTGTCTCAATTGCCTTACCTGCTTCGGGATTAACCACTGTAAGTGTTAACGCCCCATCTTTTAAAAGAAATTTTACTGCTTTTGATTTATCGGAAGATATTGTTGCCACTCTATCAATTGAGGAGGCAAAAACTCTAGTTTCAATTAATAGCTCTTTATCATTATTTTTAGGAATAACTCTTTCATAATCGGGAAAGGTTCCATCGATTAATTTAGAGGTTAATTGAATATCATTAAAATTGAATTGTATTTTTGTATCAGAAACTTTTATTTCAAGGGTTCCAGAAGAGTCCTCAATTAACTTTCTAACTTCTCCAACAGTTTTTCTTGGAATAATAATACTAGGTATATCCTCTGCACCAGCAGGTAAATCTGATTTAATACATGCTAATCTATGACCATCTGTTGCTACTGATCTTAACTCATTTTCAACTGAATGAAGAAAAATTCCATTTAAGTAATATCTTGTTTCTTCTGTTGAGATTGCAAATCTTGCTTTATCAATGAGCCTTGCTAAGTCACTTGACTCGATACTAAAACCACATGGCATTTCTCCAGACGACATTTCAGGAAAATCTTCATCAGGTAAGCAGGGTAAATCAAAATTAGATTGTCCTGACTTTATTTCCATTTGATCATTACTATTTAGTTCCATTTCTATCATTGACTCTTCTGGAATTTTTCTAACTATATCATAAAGTGTATGAGCAGAGACAGTCGTCGAACCTGAAACAGAAACATTGGCATCAATAAATTCAATAATTTCTAAATCTAAATCAGTTGCAATAAGAGAAATATTCTTTTCATTAGCATCAATCTTAACATTTGATAAAATTGGTATAGTATTACGTCTCTCAACAACACTTTGGACATGATTAAGAGCTTTGAGAAGTATACCTCTATCAATTGATATCTTCATAAAAACTCCTATAATTAAGTATTATTTATACATAAAAAATGCGTTAACATACAAACGAATCATTTTCCTAATTATAGCAGAATTTTAAGAAAAATCACTTAGGAATTAATTTTCAAGAGCCCTTGAAAGGACCTCTACTTCTTCCTGAATCGCGTTATCTGAATCTTGTAAACTTTCAATTCTCTTAACTGCATGAATGACAGTAGTGTGATCACGGCCACCAAATTTTCTACCAATTTCAGGAAGAGATCTTGTCGTTAAAATTTTTGATAAATACATGGCAACCTGTCTAGGCCTAGCTATTGTTCGTGATCTTCTTGCTGAAAGTAAATCAGATAATCTAATATTATAATAATCTGCAACTTTCCTTTGAATATCATCTATAGTTATTTTTCTTTGTGAGGCTCTTATTAAATCCTTAAGCACCTCTTGCGCCATCTCAATTGTTAAGGGCTTATTTACAAAGGATGAATATGCTATCACTCTGTTTAAAGCTCCTTCCAAAACCCTAATGTTGGAATCAATTCTTTGAGCTAAAAATTCTAAAATATTATCTTTAATAATAATTTCAGGATTATCTTCAACATGCTTTTTGGCCTTTGTTTGTAAAACTCCAAGTCTCAATTCATAATCAGAAGCATGAATATCTGTTACTAATCCCCAACCTAGTCTTGATCTTATTCTTTCCTCTATCCCATCAAGATCAACAGGAGATCTATCTGCAGAAATAACAACCTGATGGTTATGATCAATCAATGTATTAAAAGTATGGAAGAACTCTTCCTGAGTTGAGTCTTTACCAGCAATAAATTGAATATCATCAACCATCAAAACATCAACTGATCTAAATTGCTGTTTAAAAGACATTGTATCTTTAAACCTTAATGCCTTAATAAACTGATACATAAATTTCTCTGCTGATAAATATAGAACTTTTCTTTCAGGCCAATTTTTCTTAATTTCAAGAGCCATTGCATGCATCAAATGAGTTTTGCCTAGGCCCACACCGCCATATAGAAAAAGAGGATTAAAAGAGACCCTCTCAACTTCAGTAATTCTCTTTGCTGCTGCATAAGCAAGTTCGTTAGACCCACCAACGACAAAATTATCAAATGATAAATTAGAATCAAGAGGGGCACCTAGCATGCTATTATGGTCACCGCTCTCATCAGAAGAATATTTTGTATGGATTGAAGGTTTTGAAGATGTGGTTGTTTTTTCTAAGTTATTGTTTAGTGATTCTTTTGTGGTTTTGAACTTTTGTAATTCGAAAAATATAGATGAAACCGGAATATTATCGTTTTTTAAAATAGTTAAAATTCTATCTGAATAATGAGTATGTATCCAATCTTTCATAAATTTAGTTGGAACATACAAGACTAATTTTTTTTCAGTTAATTCGCCAAACTCAATATGTTTAAACCAGCTTCTGAAAGTTGCTTCACCAAGCTCTGCTCGTAAAACTGACAAAGTCCTATCCCAGGAGCTTTTTATATCGACAGTTTTAGAATTTTTTTCGCTCACTAAGAACACCCTCAAAAAATCAAATTAGCTACTTAACTAAATAAACAGCTATTATTGTGAGCAAGAAAAATAAAATTTACAGGCTCTGAAATAAGATAAATTCTATAAAAAAGAAAATCCTCAAAAAATACGTTAGAGGTGAATCATAAATGATGCAATAGGGTAATTAATGAATCTTTAAAAAAATTATGAAATATTTTTAACTTTTTTTGCAAGTCTAGAAACTTTTCTGGCTGCAGTGTTCTTATGAAGAATACCTTTCTGTGCAACTTTCATAATTTTAGGTTGAGCATTTTTAAGAGCTATCTTTGCTTCCTCTGCGTTTCCAGAGGCAACAGCTTCCTCAACCTTTTTTATTAGTGTTCTCATATTAGTAACATGAGATTTGTTTCTTGCTGTTCTTGTAGCAATTTTTCTAACCATCTTTTTTGATGATGATAAATTTGCCATTTAATTACCTCTTAAAAATGTTTGAAATGGCGTTATATTTGTATAGAAGTACTTCGTCAAGCATAAGAATTCATATAAACCTTATTTATCTTTAAAATCAGCTTTTCTTTTCTCAATAAACGCAGACATTCCCTCTTTTTTATCTTCTGTAGCGAACATAGAATGAAATAATCTTCTCTCAAACCTAATACCTTCTGATAAAGTAGTTTCATAAGAACGATTGACCATTTCTTTTGTCATCATTGTTGCAATCATTGATTTGTCGGCAATAGCCTTTGCGACCTCCATAACATCTGCTAAAAAATTCTCTGAGGGAAATACTCTGCTTACAAGTCCACTTCTTTCTGCCTCATTAGCATCCATCATTCTTCCGGTAAGACACATATCCATTGATTTAGACTTGCCAACAAATCTTGTTAATCTCTGACTACCGCCGGCACCTGGGCTTACACCTAAATTAATCTCAGGCTGACCAAATTTAGCACTCTCAGATGCCAAAATAAAATCACACATCATAGCTAACTCGCAACCGCCACCAAGAGCATATCCGGAAACAGCAGCAATTATGGGTTTCCTGCAACTTGAAACTCTTTCCCAATTTTTTGTAATAAAGTCTTCCTTGTAAACATCCATATATGTCTTAAGTTGCATTTGTTTAATATCTGCGCCTGCAGCAAATGCTTTTTCTGACCCTGTTAGAATCATGCAACGAAGTGAGTCATCTTTTTCATAACTATCAACTTCTGACAATAATTCATCCATAAGCTGATCGTTTAAGGCATTTAAGGCATCTGGTCTGTTCAGTGATACAGTTATAATTTCATCACTTTTTTCAACGATTATATTTTCATAAGACATATAAACTCCTAAATTTTTTCCAAGACTATATTCATATAGTCCAAGTAACCATTAAAATTCAATTAAATTTTATTAATAAGAAATTACTTTTGACAATTTGAACAAAAAAAAGTCGATCTACCTGATTGAACAACTCTTTTAATGACGCCACCACAATCATCTAATAAGCATTTTTCACCTTCTCGGTCATAAACATTAAAAGAGGTCTGAAAATATCCCATTTTACCATCGGTACTTGAGAAATCTTTTAAGGTTGATCCGCCAACATCTATCGCTTCTTTTATAACTTCATTAATTTTATTAACTAATATAATTAATTTTTCTCTGGGTTTGCCTTTTGAAGTTATAAGTTTAGAGCAATTTTTCTTTGGATTAATTTTTGATCTAAAAAGCGCCTCGCAAACATATATATTACCTAAACCTGAAACAATTCTTTGGTCTAAAAGTGTATTTTTTATTGACTTATTTTTATTTAATAAACTCTCAGCAAGATCGTTTTCATTGAAAGAATTACTCAAAGGCTCAGGGCCCAATAAAGATAAAAATTTATGTTTTTCTGGTTCCTTATTTGTAAGGTCAATATAGCCAAACCTCCTTGGATCATTGTAAACTAAAATAAAGTTATCTAATTCGATTACTAGATGGTCATGTTTTAATCTTTTATAATCTTGAGGTACATTTTTTTTTAAAACTTTGTAACTACCTGACATCCCTAAATGAGCAATGATTGAGTAACCTTGATTTAAACTAATAATTATATATTTTGCCTTTCTTTTAATCGAAACGATCTTCTTGCCAACAACTTCAGAAATAAAATTCTTCGGCCAAGGAAAACGCAGTTTTAATTCTGATAAATATACTTTCCTTATGGTCTCATTAATTATAAATTCCTCTAAACCTCTTTTAACTGTTTCTACCTCTGGTAACTCAGGCATTTTAATTTAAACTCCATGATGGTAAGAATAAAACTTAAGTTTATGTTCTCTTAGAAAGGTCAACATTGCAATGAAAGAAAGTGATTTCGGTTTCAAAAAATATAATAAAGAAGAACATTCTTCTAAAGTAAAGGATGTCTTTAATAAAGTAGCAAACAAATACGACCTCATGAATGATGTTATGTCACTTGGTATGCAAAGGTTGTGGAAAAAAGAATTTATTGAATCAATAAATCCTAGTAAAGATGAAAATTTAATCTTCTTAGATCTCGCTGGTGGAACAGGTGATATTGCAAAAAGAATTCTATTAAAATATAAAAAAAATACTTCAATTAAAGTAATTGATATTAATCAAGAAATGCTTAAAGAGGGGAAAAACTCTTTTAAAAGTCAGGATAATATTGATTTTATTTGTTCTTCAGGTGAATCCATTTCAATAACAGATAATTATGCAGATGTTGTAACGGTTTCCTTTGGAATAAGAAATATGACCGATAGAGAAAAATGCCTCCAAGAGTGCCATAGAATACTAAAGCCGGGTGGAATTTTTGCTTGTTTAGAATTTTCTTTGCCAAAAGATATTATTTTAAGAAACCTTTATGATGCTTGGTCCTATGGAGTAATTCCAAAATTTGGCAAATTAATTGTTGGTGAAGAAAAACCATACAAATATCTTATTGATAGTATAAGAACATTTCCTTCAAATGAAGAGTTTAATGAAATGGTTAGGGATGCTGGATTTATAAATACATCAATTCGCCAACTAACAGGCAATATAGTTTGTATTTACAGGGGGGAAAAAGAATAGTTGTTTCCTATTTTTAAAATATTACGTTTATTAAAAGGTTTTTTTATTCTTTCAACTCAAAAAGATCTAATACCGAGAGAAATAATCCAATCCTTTCCGAAGATAATAGAGAAAATTTTAAATTTTATTATAAGTAGAAATGATAGTAATTTGTCTGAGTCTCTCCAAAAATTAGGCCCTACATGGATAAAAATGGGTCAATTCCTATCTACGAGACCTGATGTTATAGGAAAAGAACTTTCAGATCAGTTAAGAGAGTTACAAGATAACCTTCCTGCATTTGATAAGAAGTATGTTGAAGAATTTCTAACCTTATCGTTTGGTAAGGATTATAAGAAAATTTTTACAGAGATTAATAAGCCTGTTGCCGCTGCATCTATTGCGCAAGTTCATAAGGCACAAATTAATATAGAGGGCAAAAAAAAATATGTTGCCCTAAAGATTTTACGTCCAAATATTTTAAATAGAATTAAAAAAGATCTAGAAGATTTTTATTTTGCTGCTAATTTTTTGGAAAAAATATCAAGTGAAGCAAGAAGGCTAAGAGCTGTTGAAATTGTAAAGACACTCGAAGAAAGTCTATTTATGGAAGTAGATCTCAGGCTGGAAGGAGCGGCACAATCTGAAATCATTGAAAATACTGAAAATGATGATTTTATTGAAGTTCCCAAAATATATTGGGAATTGACCACCAAGAATATCCTTACTACCGAATGGGTTGATGCTTATTCATCAAAAGATATTCAAAAATTAAAGAAAACTAAAATAAATTTTGAAGATATAGCTGAAAATATTATGAAAACATTCTTAGTTTTGGCAATTAGAGATGGTTTTTTTCATGCTGATATGCACCAGGGTAATTTATTTATAAGAGAGGACTCAAAGGTTATTCCAGTAGATTTTGGTATAATGGGAAGATTAAGTATCGATAGTCGAAGATATCTTTTAGAAATTTTAAGCGGATTTATTAATAAAGATTATAAGAAAATAGCAGATATTCATTTTGAAGCAGGCTATGTTCCAAAAAACCAGGATAAGGATAAATTCGCACAAGCGCTAAGATCAATTGGTGAACCAATAATGGGGCAGGATTCTGATAAAATATCAATGGGGCATTTGTTGTCTCAACTTTTTGAAATCACAAATCAATTTGAAATGAAAACTCAACCTCAACTTTTACTACTTCAGAAAACAATGGTTGTGACAGAGGGTGTAGCTAGAGAGTTTAATCCAAAACTAAATATTTGGACTCTTTCAGAGCCAATTTTAAAGGATTTAGAAAATATTAAACTTCTTACATTTTCAAAATTACCATTTGATAAAATTTTAAACAGTCCTAATCCAAAAGAAATATATTTATCAATTATTAATGAAATAGAAAAAACAAAAAAAGATTTTAAAAAAATAAAAGATGCATTCGGTAAAGATGGACTAAAAATAGATGAAAATAGTATAATGCTAATAAAAAAAGACAAGAGTGCTAAAATATTTTCTTCAAAAAATGTATTAATAATAATAGCAGTTATCTTCACTATCTTATTGATTAATATATAGATATTAAGAACTTTAATTAATCCAAATTCATATTGTAATAGCTTTTTAATAGCTTTTGAGATAAAGGAATATTCATGAAAAAAATTTTGTTAATAGTTAGCGGAGGAATTGCAGCTTATAGATCCCTTGATCTTATAAGAGAGATAAAAAGAAGGGGAGATGATGTAACATGTGTTCTTACTAAAAGCGCAACAAAATTTGTTCAACCTTTATCTTTCGCATCATTATCACAAAATAAAGTTTATACAGATCTCTTCGATATAGAAAACGAAAGTAAGATTGGACATATAAAATTATCGAGGGATGCTGATCTGATTGTCCTTGCACCAGCAACTGCCAATATACTTGCGAAAATGGCTCATGGAGTTTCTGACAGTTTGGCAACATCAATATTACTAGCAAACAACAAACCTCTATTAATTGCTCCATCCATGAATGTAAAAATGTGGAATAATCCAGCAACTATTAAAAATATTGAAACTTTAAAAAAAGATGGACATATTTTTGTTGGACCAGACGATGGAGAAATGGCATGTGGAGAGGTTGGCTCTGGTAAAATGTCAAAAGTCGAAGATATTTATAGAGAAATTAGCTACTTAATTAATGAGCCTCCTCTAAAGGGAAAAAAAGCTTTTGTTACCTCTGGACCAACTATAGAACCAATTGATCCTGTTCGTTTTATATCAAATAAATCATCTGGTAAACAAGGGCATGCAATAGCCTCACTATTAAGCAAGTTAGGTGCTGAAACTCACTTAATAACAGGACCTGTAAATATACCTTATCCAGATAATATTAAGGTCACAGAAATAAACACTGCGGATGAAATGTTAGAGGCTTGTTTAAGTTCTTTACCTGCGGATATTTCTATCTTTGCTGCGGCCGTTTCAGACTGGAAGGTTACTAATCAATCAGCAAAAAAAATTAAAAAATCTGAAAATAAAAACAATGATATGAATATAATATTAAAACAAAACCCCGATGTTTTAAAAACAATAAGCGAGACAAATAAAAATAGACCTGAATTAGTTGTTGGTTTTACCCTAGAAACAGAAAATTTAATTGAATCTGCGAAATATAAAATGACCAAAAAGTCCTGTGACTGGATGATAGCCAATAATCATATCCAAAATAACAAAAGTGTTTTCGATAATGATATGAATGAGGTTTCATTTCTTACCAGTGATCTTCATGAAAACTGGGGCTTGATTAGTAAAAAGAGTGTTGCCGAAAAATTGTGTAATAAAATAATTAATCACTTTAATAACGTAACATGAAGAATCTAGAGATAAAAATCCTTGAAAATGGTTCTGGTCTGCCTCTTCCAAAATATGAAACACATGGTGCTGCAGGTTTAGATCTTTTGGCAGCTATTAAAGAAAATAAAAAAATTTTAATTCCTCCAAGTAAGGCAGAAATGATACCAACTGGAATAGCAATTGCTGTTCCAATTGGATATGAGGCTCAGATTAGACCTCGATCTGGTCTAGCTTCAAAAAATGGTATTACTGTTCTGAATTCACCCGGTACTATTGATAGTGACTACAGAGGAGAAATTTTAGTCATGCTGATAAATCACAGTAAAAAAGATTTTGAAATTTTAAGAGGAATGAGAATTGCTCAAATGGTTATCTCAAAAGTTGAACAATTTAATCTTGTTTCCGTTGATCAATTAGATGCAACTGAGAGAGGCCAAGGTGGTTTTGGATCAACTGGAAATTTAATAAAAAAAAATGAAGGTTAATACAACAAATAGATTTTCAAATCACTTAATTCTTAGGGAAATTGGTGGACATGGGCAAAAATTATTAAATGAGTCTAGAGCTCTAATAATTGGTTTAGGAGGACTCGGTTGTCCAGTTCTGCAATACGCCGCTGGATCTGGTATAGGCACTATCGGACTGATAGATAATGATAATATAGAGGTTTCAAATCTTCATAGGCAAACAATTTTTTCAACAAATGATATTGGTAAATCCAAAGTTGAAGTAGCTGAAAAAGTTACAAATTTGATCAATCCTGAAACAAAGACCTTAATTTACAGAGAAAGATTAAATGATAAAAATGCAAGTAAAATAATTAAGGAATATGATTTTATTGTTGATTGCACTGATAATAATTCAAGTAAAATGATAATAAATGACGCATGTTTTGAGAATAATAAACCATTAATATATGCGTCTGTTTCTGGGTTCTTTGGACAGATTTCAACTTTCAAGTCCTATTTAAAAGACAAACATAATAATCCATATCCTTCATATAGGTGTTTAAAGATAAAAGATATCAAAGAAAATGATTGTAATCATATTGGTGTATTAGGACCAATTGCAGGAGTAATTGGTTCTTTACAAGCCACAGAATTAGTTAAACAAATTACTAATCATAAAGATAATTTGGATAAAAAACTCTTAATTTTTGATGGATTAACAAATAATATAAAAATAATAAGAATAAATTGGGACCCAAAAAATATCCTTAATGGGACAGGGAAATAAAATATGAAAGAATTTTTTTTCTTTTTAATATTTGTTCTTTTAATTACAAATATTAATCCTATTGCTTATGCAAATAAAAATAATACTTCCTGGGCTTCGCTCAAATACAATAAAACTTATCTTAGAACGGGTCCCTCAAAAAATAATAAGGTCATTTGGGTTTATAAAAGAAAGGGCTTACCATTTAAAATACTTAGGCAAAAGAATGAGTGGAGTGAAGTATTGCTTCCATCAAGTCAAAAGGGTTGGATTAATTCAAGTCAAATTTCAAAAAAAAGAAATGTTTTGATACAAAATACTAGAAGCTCTGTAGAGCTAGCTCTCTCAAATCAAAAAGAAATAATTATTACCGATAAAAATTTAAAAACCTTAGCTTATGTAAAAGAGGGGGTCATTGCAGCATTGATTAGCTGCATGGAAGAATTATGTAAAATTGAATTAAAAGTAAAAAAGGATAAATACTTTTTTAAAAACTCATATAAATTATCTGGCTACATTAGAAGGGATTTTTTGTGGGGAGTCGACTAGACTAAATCTTCTTTCAAATTATTAATATTTTCATCATTTAGAATTGTAATATGACTATAATTTTTGTGTTCAATTCCTAAATATATTTTAGCCTCATTTGAATTAAACTGTTCTATTTGATCTTGGTTAAAATCAAAATGTAAAAAATGAACTGAAGATGTTTTTCCTTTAGAATTTGTTCTATCAATATCAGACTCATATCTAGCTTTAATCTTATCATCCCCAATACTCATATAAATAAACTCCTCTACATTGCCTATCGAAGATAAAAAGTTATGTCGTATCTTTTCATCATTAATCTCGAACATAAGAGTTGTAACTAATTCTGATCCTTGAGGGATTAAAGGATTATAAGCAGCAAGCTCGTCTTCTAACTGGCCTTCTGGAGCTCCTTCAACAAAGAGCATTTCTTGAATTTGATACAACATAGTCTTATATGATTCAAAATAAAAAGTTGCAAAAGGACCGACACTAATGCGTCTATTTTTTTTATAAGCAACAAGTTCTTTTCTTCTCTCTGACCTTACTTCTTTGTACTCATCGTTTGAAAGAATGTCTTTTTTTTCAATTTCGATCATTATTCGCTCATTTCATCTTTATTTAAAAAACCATAAGAGACAGCCATTAATTCGATTGGGTGACCTGATTTTATCTGACTTTTTTCATTACCCTTAATAATATCTTCTTTAGTAATTTGAGATAAATGTTTTGAAGCTAAAGGACAACTTGAAATAACAAATGACGGATTTACTTTTGCAACCTGTCGAGCTGCTGGTTTACCAACCTTTCGGGCTAAATCATGAGTCGGAGAGAGGACTCCGAAAGTTCCACCATGTCCAGAACATCTCTCAACAATAGAAATATCAGCATCAGGGATAAGCTTAAGAAGTTCATTGGATTTTGCTCCCATATTTTGAGCTCTTGAATGACAAGCTAAGTGGAGAGATATTCCTCCATCTACAGGCTGCATTCCTTCAACCAATCCTTCATTCTTAGATATATCAACAATATACTCATCTATATCATAGGTATTTTCAGATAATAATTTAACAGAGTTATTATCTGGTAAAATAAGTGGCCACTCATATTTCATCATCAATGCACATGATGATGTTAAAGTAATAACATCATATCCATCTTCGATAAATTCAACAAAACTCTCTGAAATTCTCTCAGCTGAAAATGAAACTTTCTCAATATTACCTTGCTCTAAAAGGGGCATACCACAACATTCTGGATAATGAACTTTAATTTCTACTCCTTGGGCAGCTAATACAGCTAGAGAAGCATCTGCAATTTCTGTTCTATTGTAATTTGCATAACAAGATGTATAAACAACGGCTTTACGATTTGTAGCTTTTCCCTTTTTATTTATTGAAGGAGTCATTAGCTTTCCCATATCAAATTTTGGGAGAATAACCTTATAATCTATGCCAATAAGATAATTTAATATTCGTCTAAAAATTTTATTATTTATATTTGTAAAGAAATTTAAAATAAAACCGATACTTTTTCCTAACTTACCATTTCGATCAGTTTGAGCTAGTTGATTTTGGATAAAAGGTGGTTTTCCTTTTTTTTCAACCTCAACAGCTCTTGCTCTTAACATTAGATGAGGAAAATCTATATTAAACTCATGAGGTGGTACATATGGACATTTAGTTAGGAAGCACATGTCACATAATGTACAAGAATCAGCTATTTTTGGAAATGCATCACTGCTAACAGTATCCAATTCTCCACTTTCAGATTCATCGATTAAATCAAAAAGTTGAGGGAAGCTATCGCATAAATTAAAACATCTTCTACAACCGTGGCATATATCAAAGACCCTTCTCAACTCGTCGTCTAAGGAGAGTTGATCCCAGAAATCATCCTCTCTCCAAGGAATAGGGTGACGAATGGGGGCTTGGGTAGAACCTTCCATTAATAACCTCTTGAAAATGGGCGATAAATTTTACCACCCAATAATAATTAAAATAATTAACCTTCTAGATTATCCAAGGTTTTTTGAAATTTTCCTGCATGACTTTTTTCAGCTTTTGCTAAAGTTTCAAACCAATCAGCTATTTCGTCAAATCCTTCATCGCGTGCAGTTTTTGCCATACCTGGATACATATCAGTGTATTCGTGAGTCTCTCCCTGTATTGCTGCATTAAGATTTTGTTCTGTTGAACCTATTGGCTCACCGGTAGCTGGATCACCAACCTCTTCAAGGAATTCTAAATGACCGTGTGCATGGCCAGTTTCGCCTTCAGCAGTTGATCTAAAAACTGTTGCTACGTCATTATAACCCTCAACATCAGCTTTTTGAGCAAAATATAAATATCTTCTATTTGCTTGACTTTCACCAGCGAATGCTGCTTTTAAATTTTCTTCTGTTTTACTTCCAGATAAGGACATACTTTTTCTCCGTATATAAATAAATGATTAAAAATGATTTGTTAGAATAGTTCTAAAACAAAGTCAAGGTAATTTAGAATAATTCTAAACTAGTAATAATAATAATTAGAACTATTCTAAAAAATTGCGTAGGCACCATCTACAACGAAAGAGTCTCCAGAATGATATGATGAAGAATCAGACGCCAAATATACTGCTACACCGGAAAAATCATCAGGTTCACCCCATCTTCTCATAGGCACCCTAGAAATTACTTTATCAGTAAATTTTTCACTATTTTGATTTATCTCTGTCATATCAGTAGCAATCCAACCAGGAACTATGGTATTTGCTCTAATACCATATTTCGCATGCTCGACTGCTATCCCTTTTATTATTGCTCTAATACCTCCTTTAGAAGCAGAATAAGGTTGTGTCTTTGCAGCGCCCTCTATTCCAGCAAGACTTGCTACCCCAACAACTGATCCTCCTGGGTCACCTTTCTTTGCTCTTTCAACCATATGTTTACAAACTTCTCTTAATGTAAAAAATACTCCATCTAAATTTACAGCTAATACTTTTCTATACACATCAGTATCCATATCTTCAAATGACCCTCCATAGAGATTCATACCAGCATTAGCAAAAACAGCATCAATCCTTCCAAAATCATTAACAACATTCAAAACTGTCTTTTTTACATCCTCCTCATTGGAAACATCGATAGAATAGGTTTCAACTCTTACATCGAATTCGCTCAATTCTTCTTTTGCTTTAGAATTTTTATTTATATTTCTTCCGATAATAGCAATATCAGAGCCACAAGAAGCAAGACCTTTTGCCATTCCAAGCCCAATACCTCCATTACCTCCGGTTATTAGAGATACTTTTTTTGTTAGATCAAAGAGTTGATTTTTCATTTTTATATTCCCTTACACCCAAAAATTAAAAATATATAATAGAAGACTGTAATAGAAAGTAAAAGAAATATGGATTTAAATTTTCACTACAAGATCGATTTTTTTAATCTGACTTTTAGAAAATTTTTTAGGAATTTTAATATCTATTTCTGATGGCTCTAAATCAACTAATTCAGAATTTTCTTCGTTAAAAATATGATAATGATGCTCAACATTTGTATCATACCATGTTTTATCATTATCAATATTTACCTTGGTAAGGAGACCTACATTGTAAAAATCATTTAGAACATTATAGACTGTAGCCTGTGAAACCATAAGATTTTCTTTATCAGATTCTTTTTTCAAAATTTCTGCAGTGATATGCCTATCACCTTTACCAAAAAGTATAGAGCCAAGGTTCACCCTTTGCTTAGTTGGTCTAAGTTTATGTTTTCTAAGTATATTTACAAAATTATCCATATAACAATAATATAGATTATAAAAGTCATAATCAATAAAAAGAAGAAAAAATATACTTATAGCTTATCAGTATAATTCAACTATGGTAAAAGTTATTGAGGTTTTTATGAAACAAAAAAATAATTATAATTTAGAAGAATTAATATCTTGTGCAAAAGGTGAAATGTTTGGAGAGGGCAACCCCCAACTTCCTATGCCGCCAATGCTAATGTTTGATAGAATAACAAAAATTACCGAGAATGATGGTGATAATGGAAAGGGTCTCGTTATTGCAGAATTAGATATAAAGCCAGATTTGTGGTTCTTCGACTGTCACTTTATAAATGACCCTGTAATGCCTGGATGTTTAGGCCTTGATGCCATGTGGCAGCTCCTTGGCTTTTACTTGGGATGGCTTGGTCTTGAGGGTAAAGGAAGAGCATTATCGGTAGGTGGAGTAAAATTTTCAGGGATGGTTTTGCCAACTATTAAAAAGTTAGAATATCAAATTAACTTAAAGAGGGTATTAACAAGCAAGTTAATTCTTGGAATTGGTGATGGACTTCTAGTTGCTGATGGAGAAGTGATTTACAAGGCAGAAGATTTAAGAGTTGGCCTTTTTAAATAATAATTGAGGTTTCAAAAATGAGACAAGTTGTAGTCACAGGTATAGGAATTGTTTCTTGTATAGGAAATAATAAAGATGAAGTTTTAAAAAGCCTTAAAGATGGAAAATCAGGAATAACTCACTCTAGTGAACATCAAGAATTAGGTTTTCGTAGTCAAGTTTATGGAAAGCCAACTTTAGATCCTGAGGAATATTTAGAAAAAAAAGAGAGAAGATTCATGGGCAATGGAGCTGCCTGGAATTATATAGCAATGCAGCAAGCTATTGAGGACTCTGGTCTTGAGAACAATGAAATAATCAATGAAAATACTGGACTTATAATGGGATCAGGTGGCCCTTCGACTAAAGCTCTTATAGAAGCTGCAGATATTACCAGAGAGAAAGGCCCCAAAAGAGTCGGTCCATTTGCTGTTCCAAAAGCTATGTCTTCAACTAACTCTGCAACACTTGCTACTCCTTTTGGTATAAAAGGGATTAATTATTCTATCTCTTCTGCTTGTGCTACATCTTCACACTGCATCGGGAATGCATACGAAACAATTCAATATGGCAAGCAAGATATAATGTTTGCTGGAGGTGGAGAAGAATTAAATTGGGCCTTATCAGTATTATTTGATGCAATGGGAGCTATGTCTTCAAAATATAATGATGACCCCTCATCATCCAGCAGAGCCTATGATAATGATAGAGATGGTTTTGTTATCGCTGGTGGTGCAGGTGTACTTGTTTTAGAAGAAATGGAAAGAGCAAAAGCAAGAGGGGCAAAAATTTATGCAGAACTTGTTGGTTATGGCGCAACATCAGATGGCCATGATATGGTTCAACCCTCAGGCGAAGGTGCTGTGAGATGCATGAAAATGGCAATGAAAGGGATTGAAGAACAAATTGACTATATTAATCCCCATGCGACATCAACTCCTGTTGGTGACATAAAAGAGATTGATGCTATTAAAGAAGTTTTTGGATCTGAAATTCCTCCATTAAGCGCAACTAAGTCACTTACAGGACATAGCCTGGGTGCTGCTGGAGTTCAAGAAGCTATTTATAGTATTCTAATGATGAATAATAATTTCATCTGCGAATCAGCAAATATAAAAAATATTGATCCACTTTTTGAAAACATACCCATTGTTAAAAATAAAATAGAAAATGTAAACCTAGGCTATGTGTTATCAAATAGTTTTGGTTTCGGAGGAACTAACGCTACTCTCACATTTAAACATCCAGATAAATAAGGAAATATTTTGAGTCAAAATACCAAAGAAAACTCTCCCAATCTTAACTTACCCTTAATGAAAAACAAAAAAGGATTAATTATGGGGGTTGCAAATAATCATTCACTAGCTTGGGGTATTGCCAATTTATTACATAAAAATGGTGCAAAACTCGCATACACATATCAAGGCGACACCTTCAAAAAAAGAGTTGAACCTCTTGCAAAACAGACAAACTCAAATTTAATTTTTAATTGTGATGTAACAAAGACCAAAGAAATTAAGGATGTTTTTTCAGCCATAAAAAAAGAATGGAAAGATTTAGACTTTATAGTACATGGTATTGCTTATTCAGATAGAAATGAATTAACCGGTAGATACTTAGATACTTCCAAAGAGAATTTTTTAAAAACTCTTGAAATATCTTGTTATTCCTTAACTGAAATAACTAGAATAGCAGAACCATGTATTAATGAAGGAGGATCGATTTTAACATTAAGTTTTGGAGGATCTGTAAAAGTGATGCCCAATTATAACGTTATGGGAGTTGCAAAAGCTGCTTTAGAATCTTCAGTAAGGTATCTATCCTCTGATCTTGGCAAAAAGGGAATCAGGGTTAATGCTATTTCAGCCGGACCAATGCGAACACTTTCAGGTGCGGGAGTAGGCGGGGCCAGAGAGATCTTTAACTATGCAGAAAAATTTTCACCACTAAAAGGTAAATTATCTTTAGATAATGTTGGTTCAGCAGGACTATATCTCTTATCTGATCTTTCTCTAGGAGTAACTGGAGAAATACATTATGTGGACTTAGGATATAATACCATTGGAATGCCTAAGCCCGAATAATGAAATATTTTTAGTCAGAATCCTCTTCTTTTGCTTTCTTTGTTTTCTTTGGCTTTTTCTCTTTTGGAGGCTCTTCTGAAATTTTTTCAGAACCCGAAATAATTTCTTTTCCAGTTTTTTGATCAACTTCTTTCATTGAAAGTTTGACTTTACCTCTATTATCAAAACCAAGTAATTTAACTTTAACAATATCACCCTCGCTAACTATATCAGTAACGCTTTTTACCCTTTCATTAGCTAACTGAGATATATGAACTAAACCATCTCTTTTCCCAAAGAAGTTTACAAAGGCACCAAAATCCATAATTTTTACTACTTTTCCTTCATAAATTTCACCCGCCTCAGGCTCAGCAACTATAGAGTTAATTAACTCTAAAGCTTTATTTAGAGATTCAGTGTCGCTTGAAGCTATTTTAACAATACCGTCATCATTAATATCTACTTTTGCACCACTTTCTTCGACAATTTCTCTTATAACCTTGCCGCCAGAACCTATAACATCTCTGATTTTATCAACAGGTACCTGTATTGTTTCTATCCTAGGCGCAGTCGAATTAACAGTTTCTCTAGGAGTTTCTATGGCCTTCGCCATTTCTGCTAAAATATGAATTCTTCCTGCCTTTGCTTGAGTAAGGGCGGTGTCCATAATATCTTTAGTTATTCCTGTAATTTTTATATCCATTTGAAGAGATGTAATCCCCTCAGAAGTACCGGCGACTTTAAAATCCATATCGCCTAAGTGATCTTCATCTCCTAGAATATCTGATAGAACTGCAACCCTGTCACCATCTTTAATTAACCCCATTGCAATTCCTGCAACAGGCCTTTTTAAGGGAACTCCTGCATCCATTAATGATAAAGAAGATCCACAAACTGTAGCCATAGAGGATGATCCGTTAGATTCTGTAATCTCAGAAACTAATCTTATTGTATAGGGAAAGTCATCATACTCGGGTAAGACTGCCTGAAGAGATCGCCACGCAAGCTTACCGTGTCCAATTTCTCTTCTTGATGTAAAACCAGTTCTTCCAGTTTCACCTACTGAGTAAGGAGGAAAATTATAATGAAGCATAAATTTTTCTTTATATGTTTCATCCAGGCCATCAACATACTTCTCATCAAGTCCGGTTCCGAGAGTTGTAACAACTAGAGCTTGTGTTTCACCTCTTGTAAAAAGAGAAGAGCCGTGAGTTAAAGGAAGAATGCTTACATCAGAGTGAACTGGTCGAACTGTTTCAAGATCTCTACCATCAATTCTCAATCCAGTATCTAATATACTTCCCCTAACAATATCTTTTTCAATATTTTTAAAAACACTATTTACCTCAGACTCAATTATGTCGGGATTATCTTCATTAACTAAATCACTAATTAAGTCCGATTTTATTTCAGCAATTCTATTAGACCTTGTCTGCTTGTCACTCTCTTTGTAAGCAGAGATTAATTCATCTCTAACTATCTTACTTACATTTTCCTGAAGATCTGATAAATCTATTTCTTCAAGCTCTCTAGGTTCTTTTGCAGCTTTTTCAGCAAGTTTAATAATTGCTTTTGTAACTGGTTTAAAGGAATCTTGTCCAAAACTAACTGCTCCAAGCATTATTTCTTCTGACAATTCCATCGCCTCAGACTCAACCATTAAAACAGCTGAATCTGTACCGGCAACAACCAAGTCTAATTTACATTCCTCATTTAACTGTTCTTTTGTTGGGTTAAGAATATATTCTTCATTTATGAAACCGACCCTTGCAGCAGCAATTGGCCCCATAAAAGGAACACCAGAAAGAGTTAGTGCAGCTGAGACAGCAATCATAGAAACAATATCAGGATCATTCTCTCCATCATAACTGATAACTGTTGCAAGTACTTGAGTTTCATTATTAAAATCTTTTGCAAATAACGGTCTGATTGGTCTATCTATCAGTCTTGAGACCAATGTTTCTTTTTCTGATGGCCTTCCCTCTCTTTTAAAAAAGCCACCGGGTATTTTTCCGGCTGCATATGCCTTTTCTTGATAATTTACAGTCAAAGGAAAAAAATCTAATCCAGGTTTCGGTTCATAATCAGCTACAACAGTGGCTAATACAGATGTTCCACCATAGGTTGCTATAACAGAACCATGGGCTTGTCTAGCTACTCTTCCTGTTTCTAGGGTTAAAGTTTTTCCACCCCATTCTAACACTTCATTTTCTATTTTAAACATTCTACGTTTTACCTATTTTAAATAATTTATGTATTTTTTATAAAGGAATTTTGTTAACAAAATTTAATTAACTACGACTTTTATCTTCTTATACCGAGTTTTTTAATGATATCCTCATAACGTTTCTGATCTTTAGATTTTACATAATCTAATAGCTTTCTTCTTAAATTAACCATCTTTAAGAGCCCCTGTCTTGAGTGATTATCTTTTTTATGAGTTTTAAAATGTTCAGTGAGATTTGAAATTCTCTCTGTCAAAATCGCTATTTGAATTTCTGGAGAGCCAGTATCCCCATCTTTTAATGCATATTCCGAAATTACTTCTTTCTTACGTTTAGATTCAATCGACATCATTTTCTCCTTTAATTCATTGTATTTGAAAAGACTTTTTTTGGTCTTAAATTCTTCTCAAAAAAAATTGCGATGCCTAGAGTCTCTCCTCTAGTCTTTACCAAGACATCGCTACCATTAGGAATTAAATCATTTGATAATTCTTTTTTTATCATTTGACCATGACAAAACATTTTAGCTTCCTCATCAGAGATAATTAGAGCCGGGATGTCGTCCAGCACACAATCTAAGGGAAGAAGAAAAACTTCAGCCATCCTTCCTGCGGCCGCACTATGCACTAATTTCTCCAAGGTTTCTAGAGGAAAAGCATTTTTAATATGAAATTGGCCAACTTTAGTCCTTTTTAAGTTATAAACATGACCAACAGTATCTAACTTCAATGAAATATCTCTTGCTAAAGACCTAATATAAAAACCCTTTTCACAAGTTACTTCAAACTCTGCCAGTTCACTATTAATACACTTTAATAACTTTAGATCTTGAACATTTACAGTCCTTGATTTGATTGCAAATTCTTCTTTATTTCTAGCCAACTTATAGGCTCTTTCTCCATTTATTTTTAAGGCTGAGAAACGAGGTGGTGTTTGTTCTATTTTACCTATAAAAAATTTTAAAATTTTTTTTATATTTTTTTCAATTGGCCTATGGTCACTTTTTTTAATAATTTCTCCTTCTGAGTCATCGGTATCGGTTTGCTCTCCCCACTTAATAATGAATCTATATGTTTTTAATGTATTTACTAAATAAGGAATTGTTTTAGTTGCAGAATTGATTGCTATCGGTAGAACACCTGAAGCAAGAGGATCTAAAGTCCCAGCATGGCCAGCTTTTTTTATATTAAAATATTTTTTCACTGCGTTGACAGCTTTGGCGGATGAAATATTTATAGGCTTATCAAGTATAAACCAGCCATCAATGTTGGAGTTTTTGTTCTTTGGCAAATGTTATCTCTCGATATCTTTTTTAACTTTCTTTGATGCAAAAATTTTATCCAACTTTCTTACTTCAGTAATACTGTTGTCAAATACGAAATTAATTGTAGGGACATATTTTAAATGGACACGCTGTCCTATTTCCCTTCTTATTACTTTATTTGCTCTCTTAAATGCCTCTAAAAAATCTTCCTTTTTTTTCTCATTGAAAGGTAGAAAAAAAAATTTTACATGCTTTAGATCTGGTGAGACATCTACATAATTAATAGTGATCATCTCATTATCTAACAGAGGCTCTTTTGTTAAACCTCTCTGCAAAATCTCGACCAAAGCAGCTCTAAGAATCTCTTGAACTTTCATTTGCCTTTGGGAAGATTTTCTTCGCCCTAATTCAAAAGAATAATTTTTCATTTACAATGCCTATTGCTAAATAGTCCTTTTTATTTCATCAACCTTGTAGCACTCAATCTTATCGCCGGGTCTGATATCTTGATTATTATCAAAAGAGAGACCACATTCTTGTCCAGCATTAACTTCTTTCGCATCATCTTTAAATCTTCGAAGAGTTGATAAAAGGCCATCATAAATTACCACATCGTCTCTAAGTAATTTTGCATGTAATCCTTTTATCATTTTACCATCTAAAACATTACACCCAGCAATATTACCTATTTTTGAGTTTTTAAAGACTTCTAAAACTTCGGCCGTACCAGTTACTGTAGAGCGAAGTTCAGGATCTAATTTACCTTCTAATAAAGATTTAACGTCATCAATTAAGTCGTAAATTATTGAGTGGTAAAGTATAGTAATGCCAAATTTTTCAGCGGCTTCTTTAGCTTGATTATTCGCTCTAACATTAAAACCTAAAATAAGCGCTTTTGATGCTTCAGCTAGTGTTATGTCACTCTCAGAAATTGCTCCAGCACCAACATGAATAACCCTACAAGAAACTTCCTCATTTCCTAAACTTAAAAGTGCTTCCTTAATAGCTTCTGATGATCCCTGAACATCAGCCTTAACAACAATCAAGATTTCTTTCTTTTGAGTTTGGTTAGATTTTGAAAATAACTGGTCTAAATTAGCCTTAGTTAAATTAGCTGTTGGAGCTTTGGATTTTCTTTGCCTATATTCAGAAACTTCCCTAGCTCTTGAGTCACTCTCAACTACTGTTAAAATATCACCTGCCTCAGGGGTTTGGCTCATACCAAGTATTTCTATTGGATCACCAGGATAACATTCTTTTACCACTTTTCCCTGATCGTTTATTAACGAACGAACTTTTCCAGAATACTGACCAATAACTAAAATATCACCAATTCTTAGGGTTCCTCTTTGAATTATAGTTGTTACTGCCGGACCTCGGTTTTTATCAAGTTTAGCTTCGATAACAAAACCTTCTGCAGGTCTATCAGGATTAGCTTTTAATTCTAGAAGATCAGCTTGAAGTAAAATCGCTTCGATTAAATCATCAATTCCTTTTTTAGTTAAAGCTGATAACTCTACCGACTGAATATCACCGCCCATTTCTTCAACAACTATTTCATTCTGAAGTAAAGAATTTCTTGTAGAACTAGGATCTGCATCAGGTTTATCAATTTTATTTATAGCAACTATAATTGGTGCTTCAGCTTCTCTGGCATGATTAATAGCTTCTATAGTTTGAGGCATTACGCCATCATCAGCAGCTACAACCAAAACAACAATATCTGTTACCTTTGCACCTCTTGCTCTCATAGAAGTAAATGCAGCATGTCCTGGGGTATCAATAAATGTAATCTTCTTATTGTCCTTAACTCTTGTTTGATAAGCGCCTATATGTTGGGTAATACCACCAGCTTCACCTGATACATTATTTGACTCTCTGATTGCATCCAAAAGTGTCGTCTTACCGTGATCAACATGACCCATAACTGTAACAACTGGGCTTCTTGGTTTTTTATCCTCATCTTTATCATCTACTGATGATAGACCTTCTTCAATATCTGCCTCCGAAACTCTAGTTACAGTGTGTCCAAATTCTTCAGCTATCAACTGGGCAGTGTCTGAATCTAGTATATCATTAATTTTGACCATTACACCTTGAGTCATTAAAGACTTTATTACATCAACGCCTCTCTCAGCCATCCTATTTGAAAGCTCCTGAACTGTAATTGTCTCAGGGATGATTACATTCCTGGAAATTTTTTCCTTTGGAGCATCATCAGTAATAGGTTTCTTTCTTGCTTTTTCTTGTCTTCTCTTAATAGATGCAAGAGATCTTTGCCTTTCCTCCTCATTTAAAGCTTGGGAAATAGATAATTTTCCAGATCTTCTTTTTTTCTCACCTTTATTAAACCTATCAGTTTTCTCTTTTTCAGTTTTCTTTAGATCCTTCTTTTTAGACGCTGTGGATTCAGATTTAATATTTTTTGCGTTTTCTTTTACCAGTTCAGGATCTTTTTTTGCAGGAATATTTGCTGGATCAACAGTATCTGGAGAACTTTGTATAGTTTTTTCTTTTTTTACAACTTTTTCTCTCTTAGAAAGCTTTTCTGTTTCATCTTTAATTTTTGCATTTTCAAGAGCTTTTTCTCGAGCCACTCTCTCACTATCAGTAAGATTTCTTGAGCTTTTGTCTAAGCTCTCATTTTCTTTTTTTGGCTTAAATACATTTGGAGCTACAGGGGCTTTCCTGACTCTTACAGATGGGGCCACGGGCTTTCTTGTTTGTGATAACCTTCCCCTTCTTGATTCCACAACAACTGTAGACGCCCTAGATGAACGAGAGCCTTTAGCTTTAGTCGAAGAGACCAGACCGGGCTTTAGAGATAATGTTCTCTCTTTTTTATCTTTTGTAGTTTTTTCTGACATTTTATAATTAAACCTAAAACATTAATTTATCTAAAATAAAGTTATTCTGATTTTTCAGCAGAATCCTCTTCAACTTCATGCTTATTGTCTATTTCCTCAACTTCAGAATCGTCAGGAATTATTCCTAATTTCATCCTAGAAGACATGATTAAATCATTTGCCTGAGAGTAAGTTATATCAAAGTCTTCCAAAATACCATTTTCATGAATTTTTTCTTCTCCAACCGTTTCATCCCAGCCAAGTAAATCATCAGAAGAGCAATAAGCAAAATCCTCTAAAGATTTTACATCGTTTTCTCCCAAGGCAACAATCATTTTTAGAGACAATTCTTCAATTTCAAGCAAGTCATCTTTTATCCCCAATTCCTTGCATTTTTGCTCAAGCTCTTCATTTTCTTTATTGATAAAATCAGATGCTCTAGCTTGAATTTCCTGAGCAGTATCTTCATCAAACCCCGCTATACTCGAAATTTCTTTTTCATCAACATAAGCCAATTCTGTGATATCAGAAAAACCTTCAGTTACTAGTAATTGTGCTAATAATTCGTCAACATCAAGAGCCTCCATAAAGAATTGTGTTCTTTCCTGAAATTCTTTTTGACGCCTTTCTGATTCTTGATCCTCAGTTAAAATATCTATATCCCATCCACATAAACTAGAGGCAAGCCTGACATTCTGACCTCTTCTTCCAATAGCAAGAGATAATTGATCCTCGGGAACAACAACTTCTAACCTTTGCTCTTCATCATATAAAACAACTTTTTGGACTTCTGCAGGCTGTAAAGCCTTAACAACAAAAGATGCTATATCATCTGTCCAAGTTAGAATATCAATTTTCTCACCTTGTAACTCGTTTACAACTGCCTGTACTCGACTTCCTCTCATACCAACACATGCACCAACAGGATCAATTGAGGAGTCTTTGGATAAAACAGCTATTTTTGCTCTACTCCCTGGATCTCTTGCGACACCGATAATGTCAATAATCCCATCATAGATTTCTGGTACCTCTTGAGCAAAAAGATTTGCCATAAAGTCAGGATGAGTCCTTGATAGGAAAATTTGAGGTCCACGCACCTCCCTTCTTACTTCCATTATATATGCTCTTACTCTATCACCAGGCTTGTATATTTCTCTAGGTAACAATGCGTCTTTTCTAATTACTGCTTCAGCCCTGCCAAGGTCAACAACAACAGTTCCATATTCAACACGCTTGATAACACCATTTATAATTTCACCAACCCTATCTTTAAATTCTTCATAATGTCTTTCTCTCTCAGCCTCTCTAACTTTTTGAAAAATGACTTGCTTTGCACTTTGAGCAGCAACTCTTCCAAAATCAATAGGGGGCAGCTCTTCCTCAATTGGTTCACCACCTATTTCAGCATTTGGATTTTGTAACTTAGCGTCCTCAAGATTTATTTGAGTTGAGAAGTCGTCAACCTTTTCCACTACATCAAGCAACCTCATAAGAGCAATAGATCCAGTTTCTGGATTAATTTCAGCCTTAATATTATTTTCAATACCATAACGAGAGGCAGCAGCTTTTTGGATTGCTTCCTCCATAGCTGAAATAACAATGTTTTTATCAATAGATTTTTCACGAGCAACAGCATCTGCTATTTGTAATAACTCTAATCTATTTGCACTTATTCCTTTTGTAGACATATCAACTTACCTCTTAAAAAATTTATATTAATTTTGATTAACAGATTCAGGGGACCAAATAATATTAATATCTTTAATATTACTTATCTCAATTTCCAAATCGCTCTTACTATCAACATTTCCTAATTTAATACTTTTGTTAAAAATCCCTTTTAAAATACCTGTAATTTTTTTTGATTTTTCGATTGGTTTTTTTAGTTTAATAAAAACCTTATTATCAATCCAAAAATTAAAATCCTCTTCACAGGTAAGTGGACGATCTATACCTGGAGAAGATACCTCTAAAACATATTCATGATTAAAATCTTCAGCCAGCTCTATTTCATCGACAATGATGTTACTTAAGATTTTGCAATCTTCTATAACCATAGACCTATTTTTGTCCTCAGCCATTATCTGAATATTTAACTCCTCTTTTCCACTAATTTTTAACCTAATAAGTTGATACTTTGTCCTATCAACAATATTTTTAAAAAAAGAAAAAAAATCAGCAGCCTTATCAGGGGCAACGAGATGTTCTATATAATTTATTTTCTCTTTCACTATCATCTTTTATTTACACAATAAAAAAAGCGGGAAAGACTTAACCAACCCACTTCGTATTTTTAGCAACAAATTCGAAATATAATGAACTATTATACTAACTTTAATAAAAATACAAGATTTTAGTAATTTTAACTTAATCGGTTTTTTTAAATTTTAAAAAATATGGAGGTCTATTTTTCTTCATACCTTTTTCCTCATAGCGAGAACCATAATACTCACGATACGGATTTTTCCAATCAAAAGGGGACTCAGCAAGCCACTCGAATTTATCACTCTGAAATATTAAACTTAATATCCATGATATGTAATTTTTATCATCAGAAGATATATATAATTTACCATCTGGTTTTAGAATTTCATAAAGCCTATTTATCGAAGCAATTTGAATAAATCTTCTTTTTTCATGACGTTTTTTAGGCCAAGGGTCAGGAAAGAAAATCCAAATTTCATCAAAAAAAAATTTTGATATCTCTTTGAGGAATACATGTGCATCACCATGAAAAATTTGAATATTTTTTAAATCATGGTCATCAATTTTTTTTAAGAGCTGTGCAACACCTCTCCTGTAATATTCAATACCTATATAAATATTTTTTGGATTTTTTTTTGCTTCTTTAAAAATTATCTCACCTGAGCCAAAGCCAATTTCCAAACAAATTTTATTTTTTTTAAAAAATTCCTTATCTTTAAACAAAGAAAGATTTAGTGCATATCTTGATAACAATAAAAAAGATTGCTTTTGCTTTTTGCTTAAAGGGCGCTCTCTACCTTTTACTGAAATTAATTTATTGTTTAAATTCATTCGAAAGGGCATCTACCAAGTCTAATTTTTCCCAGCCAAAACCCCCATCTTGGTCTGGTTCTCTCCCAAAATGTCCATATGCAGCTGTTTTTTTATAAATTGGTTTATTTAACCCTAATTTCTCTCGAATTCCTCTAGGCGTTAAATCAACTAAATCCGAGAGGAATTCAACTAAATTTTCCTCGGAAATTCTTCCCGTATCACCAAGGTTTGCATAAATCGATAAAGGTTCTGATAAACCAATTGCATAAGATAATTGAATGGTACATTTATCGGAAAGACCAGCGGCAACGACATTTTTTGCTAAATATCTAGATATGTAAGCTGCGGATCTATCAACCTTAGTTGGATCTTTTCCAGAAAATGCACCTCCACCATGTGGAGCTGAACCACCATATGTATCAACAATTATCTTTCTACCGGTAAGACCAGTATCACCAACAGGTCCACCAATAACAAAATTTCCAGTTGGATTAATTATATACGATGTTTGATCACTTAATAGCTCGCCTGGTAAACAATCATTAATAACTTCCTTAATAATTTCTTTAATCTCTCCTTGTGAGCAATTTTTAGTATGTTGTGAGGAGACAACTATTGAATCTACCTCTATTGGTTTATTATTTTTATAAATCATTGTTACTTGTGATTTTGAATCTGGAAGAATTCCCTCAATTAAACCTGCATGCCTCTTATCTGCTAATAATTTTAATATTTTATGAGAGTAAAAGATTGGTGCAGGCATTAATTCTGATGTTTCATTACATGCATAACCAAACATAATACCTTGGTCACCAGCGCCTTCATCTTTTAAATTTCCATCAGAGTCAACGCCCATAGCAATATCTGATGACTGCTCATGCAAAAGAATTTTAACCTCCATTGTTTCCCAATGAAAACCTTCTTGTTCGTAACCAATCTCTCTAACTGTTGACCTTACTGTCTTTTCTATTAATTCTTTAGAAATTTCTGAAGTTGATCTTACTTCACCTGATACAACAACTAAATCGGTAGTGACCAGTGTCTCAACTGCTACCCTAGATACTGGGTCTCTTGAGAGGTATAAATCCAGAATACTATCAGAAATTTGATCACATACCTTATCAGGATGTCCCTCGGAAACAGATTCTGAGGTAAATAAATAATTCGAATTCTTGGCCATAGATATTCCTCTTCATATTTTTCTATAGCACAAAAAGTATAGAAAAAGTAAAGCCAATACTATGAAATTTTTATATCGTACATAAATCGTTTCTGGAATTTTTTGAGGGAGACGAGAATATATAGACCCCTCCTCATTTAAAGAAAGTTTTTTAATTTCTCTGCCGTAAGGACCAATAATAGCTGATATACCTTTATTTGAGGATCTAATAACAGGTAATCCACTCTCTACTGAACGAAATTTGGCATTTGAAAAGTGTTGATATGGGCCTGAGTAATCATTAAACCAAGCATCGTTTGATATATTTATTATTAAATCTGGTCGAGACTCTGATCGAAGTATTTCATCTGGAAATATGACCTCATAGCAAATTAACACTCTTGTTAAACCCAACGGTGTATCAATTGGATCATAAGATATACCCTTAGATAGTCCTTTATCGCTTGTGAGAATTTTTAAAAATTTGAAATTTTTTAAAAATTTATTAAATGGCAAATATTCTCCAAAAGGAACTAAATGCACTTTGTCATAAGAAGATGATATTTTTCCACTTTTGTTAATTAAAATTGCGGAATTATAAACATCATTAAAACTCTTAACTACTAAATCTCCAACTAAGAGGCTTTCGGAACCACTAATTCTCTGCATTATAATTGAACGAATTTCCTCATTCTCAGACAAAAAAATAGGTATTGCATTTTCAGGCCAAATAATTAAATCCACATTTTTATCGGTTTTTGATAATTCAATAAATTTTTCGGTAATATTTATAATCTCATTTGAGTCCAACTTCTTGTCTTGTGAAATTCTAGACTGGATAATTAAAAAATCTTTATCTAAAAAATTTATTTCAGAAGTTAATCTTAAATACCCATAAAATATAAAAATCGGCAAAATTGCAAAAAAGGTAGTACCCAATAAAATATTGTCTCTTTTTAAAAACAGAATAGGCGAAAGGGCAAATAGTATAATAAAAAAGCCAGATAGATGAAATCCAAAAATAGATCCTATCTGCATGGAATAGTCATTAAAACCTATGCTATGACCAAATAAATTCCATGGAAAACCTGTAAATAAAAAACTCCTTAGATATTCACCTGTAATTATACCAGCAGATAAAGCCAAACAATTCTGTGCTCTACTTCCCCATAACAGTGCTGTTAAAATCCAACCAGGAGTTGTTATTAGGCATAATAATAATGGTAAACCTATGATACTTATAAACTTTAACTCAGCAAACCCCTCTCTATAGTCAAAAGCTGAACTAATCCACAATAGACCAAAAAGAAAATATCCAAATAAGAAAAGATTCCCAAAAAATATAAAAGATAAAATTCTCTTTTTATTTTTTTTTGCCCCAGAAACATTTTGGAATATCAAAAATAATAATGGGAAAGAAAATAATAAGACAAAAATATTATCCCAAGGAGAAAGAGCAAAATTGGATAACGATCCAGCTAAGAAAGCGAGTAAACTAAATAGTAAATATTTCATTTTTTTCTCAAGAAAGTAAAAACTGCTTTTTATTTTACCTTTAATCTAAATCTAACATTAATTATTTTTCTCTGATCAACTTCTCTAATTTCTATCTCAAAGTCTTTGGGGTGTGTTATTAGTTCTCCTCTTTGAGGTATCCTTCCAGCTAAAAGAAATACTAAGCCTCCTATAGTATCAATTTCTTCATCGATATCATCACTTAAAAGTTCAAAACCCAATATCTCTTCGGCCTCTTGAATAGTCGCTCTTGCAGGTATATCGATAAAATTTTCATAGATATTTATCTTATGTACATCGGCATCAGAATGTTCATCTTCAATTTCACCAACAATTTCTTCAATAAGATTTTCTATAGTTAAAAGCCCATCGGTTCCGCCATATTCATCAACAACAAGAGCCATATGAACTCTCGAGACTTGCATCTTTAATAATAATTCTCGAGATTTCATTGAAGGAGGGACAAATAAAAGGTCTTTTACCAACGGCTCTATTGTAATCTCTTCAATATTTTTTTCTGATAAGGCACCAACAAAATCTTTTATATGAAGCATACCAACTGGATCATCCAGATTTTCCCTGTAAATTGCTATTCTTGAATGGTTACACTCTGAAAAAAGTTTTATAATTTCTTCAGCAGGAGTATTAATATCTGCTGAAATTATGTCGGCCCTTGGAACCATAGAGTCTTCAACACGAGATTTACCAAAACCAATGATATTTGTAAGCATTTCCCTTTCTTCAATGCTAAACTCTCTTTCATTATCAATATGATCTTTGACAATATCTTTTAGAGATATCTTTTCTTTTTTTGTTAAAATATCCTTTGCCTTTTCATGGTTAAGTTGAATAAATTTTAAAATTTTATCGTAATAGTTTTTCATTTTAATTGATGTCCAAATATGGATTCGGAATATTTAATTCTTTAAGAATTTTAATTTCTAAATTTTCCATTATTTTTGCCTCTTTATCATCCTCATGTATGTAGCCTAATAGATGAAGAAACCCATGAACAGTTAGATGCGAAATATGTTGTTCAAAAGTTTTTTTTGAATTCTCTGATTCTCTAATAGCAGTGTCTCTAGAAATTACTAAATCACCAAGAACTTGAAAAACACATTTGTTATTTTTACTCTCTTTGGAGCAAAATGATAAAACATTAGTTGGTTGATCCTTTTTTCTATAGATTTTATTTAGATCCGTTATTTCTATATCATCTGTTAGCCTGACACTTAACTGATAAGACTCTTCTAGAGACATGGATTTATAGCAAACTGAGAGTACATTTCGGACTAGGTTAATTTCATCAGCTAGCCAAATTTCTTTTGCTGAAACTTCTATCAATATTTTATTCACCTTTATTTAAAGCTTTATTATTTTTTTCATAAGCTTCTACTATTTTTGTGACTAAACTATGTCTTGTTATATCGCTTTTCTTAAATAAAACCTTACCTATTTCATCGGTCTTTGGCATTATATTTAATATTTCCTTAAGACCAGATTTTTCACCTCTCGGCAAATCAATCTGAGTTGAGTCACCGACAATAACCATCTTAGAATTCTTGCCGAGTCTTGTTAGAAACATTTTCATCTGCATTGATGATGTATTTTGTGCTTCATCTAAAATAATATATGAATTTTCAAGAGTTCTTCCTCTCATAAATGCCAAAGGAGCAATTTCTATTATATTATTTTCAAGATACCGTTCTAATGTTTTTGAAGGAATTAAGTCATTTAGTGCATCATAAAGCGGCCTTAAGTAAGGATCGATTTTTTCTTTTAAATCACCTGGAAGAAATCCAAGTCTTTCTCCAGCCTCAACAGCAGGTCTGGATAAAATTATTTTAGAAATTTCTTTATTTAAAAGAGCTTCAACTGCACATGCTACTGCTAAGTATGTTTTGCCAGTTCCGGCAGGCCCTACGCCAAAAACAAGATCCTTATCCTTAATCAGGTTAACAAATTTTAACTGATTTGATGATCTTGGGTAAATATTTTTTCTTTTAGTCTTAATAAGTATAGTATTAAGGTCCTCTGCATCTGACTCCTTGGAGTTTTTAGAGAAATTATCAAAGATATCTCGATTTATCTTTTTACCGCTCGCTAATTTTTTGTATACGTTTGAAATAAACTTACTTGCTGATGAGCATGCATCTTGGTTGCCCCTAAATTCAATTATATTTCCTCTATACGAAATATGTATACCAAAATTATTTTCAATTTTAGTCAAATTCTCATCGTGCTGACCATAAAGCTCTATTAATACTTTATTATCTTCTAATTCTAAAATTTGACTAACTTCTTTTAGCTGATTTTTTTTTGTTTTCATAATTTTATAAAATTATACCTTCAAGACTATTATCTCTAGTTTTAATAATTTTTGCCTTAACGATCTCACCAATAAACGAGGGGTCACCATCAATGTGAACAGATTGAAGATACGAAGATCTTCCGGTCAGTCTGTTAACCCCAAGTCCCTGTTTTTCAATAAGGACATTTATTTCTTTCTCAAAAAAACTTGAATTAAAATCTCTTGTTTGCTGTCTAATTAAGTCCTGAAGAATCTTTAACCTCTCACTTTTAATTTCTTCATCAATTTGATCGTCTTTAAGAGCTGCAGGTGTTCCTGGGCGAGCAGAATACTTAAAGCTATAAGCATGTGCATACTTAACCCTTTTAACAATATCTAAAGTCGCCTCAAAATCATCATCAGTTTCTCCTGGAAAGCCAACTATAAAATCCCCAGAGATAGCAATATCCTGTTTATATTCTCTGGTTTTATCAATTATATCTATGTACTGTTGAGATGAATAATTTCTATTCATTTCTTTAAGTATTTTATCTGAGCCAGATTGCACAGGTAGATGAAGATATGGTTGAAGTTTTTCAATATCTCTGTGTGCCCTCATTAATTCTTCTGTCATATCTCTAGGATGACTAGTTATATATCTTATACGCTCAATATTTAATTCTGAAATTTCATTGATTAATTGCGCAAAAGTCATATCTGTATCTTTACCGTTAGATTGAGACCACGCATTTACATTTTGGCCCAATAAAATAATTTCTTTAGCACCAATATCAATTAATTCCTGAGCTTCATTTAAGATTTGTTTTGCAGGTCGAGAAATTTCTACACCTCTAGTATAGGGAACTACACAAAAGGAACAAAATTTATCACAGCCTTCTTGAACAGAGAGCAATGAACTTATAGACTTTAAGTTCTTCCTAGAATCCTTAAGTTGTAAAAATTTGTCTTCTTCTGGAATATCAATATTTACAAGTTTTTTACTAGGCTGTCCCGGTCTAGTTTCAATTTCATCTAACATCTCAGGCAGCTGATGATATGTTAAAGGTCCAAAAACTAAATCAACTATAGGTGATCTTTTGATGATTTCTTGACCCTCTGCCTGCCCAACACAACCAGCTACAGCAACTTTCGTATTACGTTCAGAATTGAGATTAATTTTTTTTAATCTACCAAGCTCCGAGTATATTTTTTCAGCGGCTTTCTCCCTAATATGACAAGTATTTAGTATTATTAA
>CACBCD010000001.1:72500-158460 GCA_902537725.1 uncultured PS1 clade bacterium | reverse complement strand
ATCATTTTCAAAAATTATCATGAAAACAAAAACAATTGGTGAAGATGATTACTTTGATTTCATTCGGAGTAGTATTATTGAACAACCAGAATTTTTATATGCAAACTCTAATTATACTGAAAAAAGTGAGTCTTTAAAATTTGCCAAAAGACAAAGATGGCCAGAATTATCAACTAGGATAATTAATGATCAAGTCCTAGAGAGAGATGTTAGTGAGCAAAATTCCCTTAGGAAGAGACAAGATGATAGTTTTGATGCTGCTATAGAATTGTCACAACCAATCTACTCTGGTGGAACTATTAATGCACAGATAAGAAAATCAATTACAGATAAAAACTTATCTGATGTTGAAAGAGAAAATGCATTATCAATACTTATTTTAGACGCTAATAGAATTTACCTAAATGCTGTAAAATCATACACAATGTTTAATCATGCTGATAAAATTGTTGAGGAAATTCAACCTTATCTTAATAAAGTAAAAGAAAGAGTAAATTTAGGAATTTCCGATCCAATTGAGTTAGCTTTATTTTCAATTAAATACAACTCTCTTAAATCAAAAACACAAATTCTCAAAACAGAGATGAATAGGGATATTGGTATATTTGAATATTTCTTTGGCAAGAAATTTAATTCCATTTATTTTCCTAATATTTTTGTTCCTGAAATTGAAATGGATAGAAAAAATGAGGCCTATGAGGTTAAAGCTTCAAAACTTAGTTTTGAGGGATCAAAAGAAGACACAAACATCGTAAGAGGTGAGTTTAGACCAAAATTTGGTTTTAATACCAGATACACGATTTATGATTTAAAAGATAATGACAATGATACAGATATTAGAGGTGGTATTTTCTTTTCCATGCCAATATTTACCTTTGGAAGGTCAACCGCAAAAATTGCTGCATCAAAGGCAAAAGAAAATGCACTTGAAATGTCAATCGATGTTGAGAGAAAAAATGATGATGTTGCAGAAAATGAAGTTGTAAACCTTGTTAAAAGCGCTTTTAATACAAGAGAGGATATTATTAATTCACTTAATGATACAAAAAATCAAAGGAGGATTATAAAAAATAGACTCGACTCCACAAACTTTTCACCAGAGAGTTTTGTTACAAGTAGTATTGAGGAGATTGATTTACTAAATCAAGCTTTATCGATAGAAATGAATATGCTGCATGGATATTTTACTTTTCTTCACCAAAATCAATCTTTAACTTCATATTTAAGGATTAAACCATGAGTGAACCTTTGAAAAAACAAACCTTAAGCGAACACTGGTTTTGGGGTTCTCTATTTAAGAATAAAGGAACGTATGTTCAAATCGCACTTGCTTCAATTTTTATTAATCTATTTGGACTAGCTAGTGCTTTTTATATAATGACTGTTTATGACAGGGTTATGCCAAATTCAGCCTATAATACTCTTATAGCCCTAACTATTGGTATGGCAGTTGTTATTTTGTTTGATTTTTTAGTTAAACTTTTAAGAGCTTTTTTTGTTGATATGGCTGGCAACAGTATGGAAAGAGATATCAATGACTCTCTTTTTAAAAAAATAACTAGCCATGATCATAAATTTCTAAATAAAACATCAGGCGTAGCTCATACAGTAAGAGAGTTTGAGGGAGTAAGAGATTTCTTTACTTCTGCGAGTATGGTTGCATTTATTGATCTTCCATTTATGTTCTTATTTTTGTTTGTTATTTATACTATTGCAGGACCATTAGCAATTGTTCCTATTCTTATTGTACCTTTAGTTTTAGGTGTATCAGCCATTATTCAACCAATTTTAAAAAGATCTAGCGATAAGAATCTTGTTAATCAACAAGGTAAAATGATTGTTTTGCATGAATTATTGAATAATGTTGAAACTGTAAGAACTATAGCAGGTGGAAAATTTTTACATAATAAATGGAATTCTAGTGTCGAAAATCAAAGTAAAAATGCAACTACCGCGAGAGGTATTTCAAACTTTGCAGTTACGTTTTCTCAAACTAGTTTACAGATAGCTCAAGCAGGTATCGTTTGCTATGGAGTTGTACTAGTAGGATCATTGGATATAACATCGGGAGCATTAATTGCATGTGTTATTTTATCTGGAAGAGTATTATCACCTCTAGTTCAAGCCGGCCAATTGCTTACTAAATTTAATCATGCCCTATCAGCCTTTAAAAAAATTAATGAATTAATGCAGATTGAGTCAAGAGATGATCTTACTAAAGACTTTAAAGCAACCTCTCTTACTAGCGGAGATATAAAGATAAAAGATTTATCATATGATATAAATGAGATTGCTATTTTGAAAAATATTACCTTGGACATAAGTGATGGAGAAAAAGTAGGCTTTGTTGGTAATATTGGAAGTGGAAAAACATCGCTATTAAGAAATATTATTGGTTTTTATTTGCCTACTAAAGGAAATATAACTTTGAGTGGATATGATTTAAAAAATATCCCATCCAAAGAATTAAGAGATTACATTGGATATTGCCCGCAAAAGATTGATTTATTTACTGGCAGTATTTTAGAAAATATTAGCACAGGTATCCAGGGCATTACCGAAGATGATGTGATTGAAGCAGCAAAATTATCCTGCGCTCATGATTTTATCACAAAGATGCCGGGTGGTTATAATTATATTTTAAATGACAATGGTTCAAATTTATCAGGAGGTCAAAGACAGGCAATAGCTCTGGCAAGATGCTTAGTGAGAAAACCAAAGGTATTAGTATTAGATGAGCCTACCAGCTCTATGGATGGTAATACTGAAGAAAAGATAATTAATAACCTTCTATCTTTACCATATAAGCCAACCGTAATTATTTCAACACACCGAACAAACCATTTAGTAAGAGTTGACAAAATAGGTATCTTGATAGATGGCCAACTGGTTCAGTATGGACCAAGAGAAAAAATATTAAGACAAGATAGTGAAAAGGTTGAAAATTAAATGAAAAAATTTTTAGAGAAAATAAAGCTATTTAGTAATAACCTTTTTACCAACTTTAATAGAGAAAAGTTAGAAAATCTAATACCCTATTTGGTTCCAGAGTTTTGGGCATCAAATAGAAAATCTTTTTTACTATTTTGGTTTATTGGCATATTTACAATATTTTTTATAATTTGGGCATCTTTTGCAGAAGTAAACCAAGTGGTTAGAGCACAGGGAACTGTTGTTCCAGACTCTAAAGTACATCTTGTTCAGTCAGGTATTTCTGGTCCGATACAAAAAATAAATATTAAACTTGATGATCGGGTTGTAAAAGGAGATATACTTTATCTAGTTGACCAGGCTAATACACAAAAATTTTATGATTTAGCTAAAAAAGAATATGAAACCCGTCTAAGAAAAGTGGAAATATTAAGAAACCTTGTTAGCAGTGGATCAGATTCTGAATTTAGACTGTTAGATGAAGAGCTTTTACTTGTAGATGCTGAAGGAAGGTACAATTCAGCAAAAAAAAATCTAGAATTCTCTACTGTAAGAGCACCTATATCAGGAAGTATTAGCAACCAAAATGTTACAAATATTGGACAGCTAGTATCATCTGGTGATTTATTATCTGAAATTGTTCCAAAAGATGATTTCTTAAAAATTGAAGCTTTTATAAACCCAAAAGATATTGCTTATGTTAGACAGGGGCAAAAAGCAAAAATAGCTTTCTCAGCTTATGACTTAGCAATATATGGACAATTTGAAGGTATTGTAACAAAAGTAGCAGCCAATACAACTTCAAATCAAGAAGGAGAAACTTATTATCCTGCCATTATAGAATTAAACTATGATGACATAAAAAACTCTGATCGAGAAGTCATTCTACAATCTGGTATGATTTCTGATGTATCCATCATTGGAGAGGAAAGAACAGTAATTAGCTACGTTCTCAACCCTATTACAAAACTCTCAAAAACAGCCTTACAAGAGTAATTTATTTTTTTTCTAAATTTTTAACGTAATTAGATGCTTCCAATAAAGTATCAAACGTTCCTGTATCAAGCCACGAATAACTTGAGTCTAGCTTTTTTACGTTTAATTTATTGTTATTTAAATAGATCATATTTAAATCTGTAATTTCATACTCACCCCTAGTCGATTTTTTTAGTGTATCAGCTAATGATGAGGCATTATTATCATATATGTACAAACCAGTAACAACCCAATTTGATTTAGGTTTTTCTGGTTTTTCTTCAATTGATAAAATATTCGATTTTTCATCAAAATCTATAACACCAAATCTTTCAGGAGTATTAGATTCTATACAAAAAATTGTTGAACCTTGATTTTTATTTATGGCATCAATTATTAACTCATTAAAATCTGGTCCAAAAAAGAGATTATCACCCAGAATAAGAGCGACACTTGAATTATTAATCCATTCCTCACAAATTATTAATGACTGAGCAATACCTTCAGGCTTTTTTTGAATAATATAGTCAATGTTTATGCCCCATTCATCGCCATACCCCAAAAGTTTTTTAAAGTTTTCTTGATCTTCTTTTGTTGTAATAATCATTACATCTTTTATTCCAGTATTAATTAAGACTGAAAGAGGATAAAAAATCATCGGTTTATTATATATTGGTAAAAGTTGCTTTGAGGTAATTTTGGTTAAGGGATATAAGCGCGTACCAGCTCCACCAGCAAGAATTATCCCTTTAATATTTTGATTATCATTAATACTCATTTACAACTCGTCTAAAATTTGAGGCAAAGCTTTTCTCACGACTAATCTAACAGAATCTTCCCAGGAAGAAAATTTTATATCATTTTTTAAATAATAATCAAAATCGGTATAAAGCCTTGTATCAATAGATCTCTTAGCATCAGATTTCCATTCACTTAATGTTATTGGTATTAATTCTGTATCTAAGGATTTTTGCAAAACAATTTCTAATTCATTAAAAATTATTTTAGCCACTAAGTACCAAGTTGAAAAACCAGGTGAACAAAAATGAAATATCCTTTCATTAGTATTTATATTTTTTTTATATAAATCAATAATTTGTACAATATTTCTTGAAAAATCTTGAGCAAATGTTAAAGAAATTTTTTGATCAGAAACTACTCTTACATGACGATTTATAAGTATCAATTTTATCATACTCTTAACGAAATTAGTTCCATACTGGCTAAATACTGATGAAAAACGAATTATGATACCGGATTTGTGATTTGTTAAAACAGCATCCTCACCATCAGATTTAGTTAGACCATAAAAATTTATTGGTGCCTTTTTATCACCTGGATAAAAGGGAGCATTCAAGACTTTCCCAAAAACATAATCTGTTGAAATATGAATAAGTTTGATGTTTTTAGTATCAGCCTCCTTTGATAAAATCTCAACACCTGTATGATTAACCTTTTTAGTAATATCTTTTTTCTTTTCTGCACCATTTACATCAGTAAATGCGCCTAAATTAATAATGTAATCAAAATTATCATTATTAAGAAAATTCTTAATTGATGCTTGATTAGTCAAATTAAGAGCTTTAGATGAAGGAAACAAAAAATTTAAATTAGATTTTTGCTTTTGATTTTTTATTTCAGTCCCAACCTGACCTGATCCACCAATAACTAAAACTTTTAAATTTTTGTTATAGTTTTCCAAGTCTTTCACCCGAATATTTTTCTTCATTTAAATTTAAATAATTTTTGTTATCTAAATACCATTTAACTGTATCCTCTATACCCTTTTCCCAAGAAAATTTTGGTTTCCAGCCTAATTCTTTTATTTTATTATTATCAAGTGAATATCTAAAATCATGCCCAGGGCGATCTTTGACAAAATTGATTAATTCATTGTATGAAAAATTCTCTAGAGGAAGTTTTTCATTTAAAATATTACAAATACTTTTTATAACCTCAAGATTCTCAATTTCACAATTACTACCGATATTATATTTTTCACCAACTTTTCCTTTATCCAAAACTTTTAATAATCCACTTACATGATCCTCAACCCTAATCCAATCTCGTATCTGTTTACCATCGCCAAAAACTGGAATTTTCTCCTTTTTTAGACATTTATTTATAGTTAAAGGAATTAATTTTTCTGGAAATTGCCAAGGTCCATAATTGTTAGAAGTATTTGTTATTATTATAGGTAATTGATAAGTTTTATACCAAGATCTTACTAAATGATCTGCCGAGGCTTTTGAAGCTGAGTAAGGGCTGTTTGGCTTATAGTTGCACTCTTCATTAAATGGTGAATCATGCTGACCAAGAGAACCATAAACCTCGTCGGTAGAAATATGAACAAATCGAAAATTTTTTTTATTTATTGTATTTAAATTTTTCCAGTACGAAAGGCTTTCAGACAGTAAATTATAAGTTCCTAATATATTAGTTTCAATAAAAGAACTTGGACCATCTATTGATCTATCAACATGAGTTTCTGCAGCTAAATGAAAAACAGCATCAGGTTGAAAATTTGTAAAAATATCCATAATCTCTCTACTTTTAGAAATATCAGCTTTGATTAACTTATAGTTACTTTTATCTGTAACTTGAGTAGCATTAATATTTGCTGCATAAGTAAGATTATCAATATTTAGAATTTCAATATTATGATTTTTTGCTAGAGATCTAATTAAACAAGACCCTATAAAACCACAACCTCCAGTAATTAATATTTTATTGTACAAAAAATTCCCCTTAAAAATCTATCTTATCACGAATATCATCCCAAAAAGGTAGGTTTAAATCTTTATCAGATATAATTAATTTCTTTTTATCAATTGGCCAATTTATATCAAAAAAAGGGTCATCCCATTTTAAACCTTGTTCAAATTCTTTATTATAGTAATTATCAACTTTATAAATAACTTTTGTATCACTTTCTAATGTACAAAAACCATGAGCGTAACCTCTGGGTATATATAACCAACCATCTTTTGGAGTTAAAACATATGAGGAATGAGTTTCAAAATTACTTGAATTTCTTCTAAGATCAATAAAAACGTCAAATATTTTACCTTTATCAACTTTTATTAACTTGGATTGGGCATAAGGATTTATTTGAAAATGAATACCTCTTAAGGTATTTGAATAAATAGAAAAAGAGGAGTTATCTTGAATAAAATCATCCTCTATTCCTAATTCTACCATCTTTTTTTTATTATATATTTCAGTGAAAGAACCTCTATTATCCTCAATAGTATCGGGCAAAATATTTACAACATCATTAAAAATAACTTTCTTTCTCATTTAAGTAAACTCTCCACTAATTCTAGCTGTTTGGGTAAACTTATAGATTTCAAATCATAATTATTAACAATTGTTTTTCGTGCATTTTTTTTCATTAATTTATATTTTTCAGGATTATCTAAGACATCTATAACTAACTTTGATAAACCCTCGACATCAAAGAAATCTACAAGCAAGCCATTTTTTTTGTTTTTAATAATCTCTTCTACTGGAGCAGTTTTTGAACCAATAATTAAAGCTTCTAGAGCCATTGCTTCAAGCATTGACCAAGAAAGTACAAATGGATATGTCAAATAAACATGAACACTAGATAAGGCCAAAATCTTTAAAAAATTGCCATAATTAATCCTTCCAAGAAATAAAATTTTTCCTGGATCAACTAAGTCATTCTTAACTTCATTAAAATAAATATCCTTGAAGCTTTCACCGGTATTTGAATTTGAACCATAACTTACTTTATCACCGCCAATGATTAACACATAAGCATCAGGATGTTTTTTTTGTATCTTAGGTAATGACCTCATAAATGAATGATATCCTCTGTAAGGCTCTAAATTCCTATTAACAAATGTGATTATTTTATTATCCTTTGATAACTTTATCTTTTCTTCTGTGGGTAATGTCAGAGTAATGTCACCAGTACTTACAGGACGGATAATATCTGTATCAATACCATCATGAATAACATTAATTTTTTTATGAAGAATTTTTGGGGCTGTTGATTTTTGAAATTTTGTAGGACTTATTAGTAAATCGGAATCTAAATATGACATCATTCCAGGTGCATTTCTTGCCCTCAATCTAGAAAATAACTCCAGATTAGGTTTTGGATAATGTGGTTCATTTGTATCAAAGTCTACATCTGAATTAATGGTATTATAATAAAATTCAAAATAGGATAAAAGTTTTACATCAGGCCATATTTCTTTTATTAAAAAAGTTTCTCCCCAGCCTGGATGGTCAATTATTAAATCTGGACTAAAACCATTATTTTTTAACTCCAAGCATTTTAAAGATACGGCTTCAGCCCTTATCATTTTTGTTTCAAATTCAGTAGCCAGTGTGTGAATATTTTTGGATGTTCCCTTTTTTATATCATATAAATGATTTGTAATATCGTTAAAATTACTCAACCTTTCTTCAGTTTCAACTGGATCTTTACTGCTGACAGATAAACTATGAATTTCATATTTTTTTTTACTACTCAGAAATGGTGCCAGTGATTTATACTGTCCAGGAAAATTTTGATGAATAAATAAAATTTTCTTTTTAGCCATCGCCTTTGCCTCTTGTAGTTAAATATCCAAACTTAATAAGCCAAATAATAGTTTCAAAAACTTTAGTTTCTTCTATATTTGTACCATTAATAACTTGATTAACATTTAATTTATTATTTGTAGAAAATAATTCATAGATAAATTTAATATTATCCTCCGTCGGTAAATCTCTTTGAGCATATTCAACACTTTTAAATTTTAAAAGCTCATTAAATGATAAACTATTAATATTATCTAATTTGTATAATACAGTTTTTTTGCTCAGAATATTTGTGGGATATGATGAAAAAGTAAAAAAAGGGTCTAGTCTATCACTGGGTAAACTCTTTGAACAGAACGTTTCATATTTTGATGACACTGTGTTTCTAATTTTATTTAATTCAGTTGATAAATCCCTATACATTGAAAGAATTACAGGCCAATTAAAATCTTCCTTAGCTCTTATTTTTGCTGATTTACCAAATTTCTTTCTTTGTTCATCACTCATAACTAAAATTCTCAACTTTTCAATACAATCTTTTATATCCACACTAACCTTTTGAACTGAAAGACCAACATAAAGATCATAATTTATATCATTCATCATATATCTATAAGCAATATCTTCCCCGTAACCATCTGGCAGAGAAATAGTTTTTACTCTAAAACCATCTACATTATCTCTCGCTGTTGATCTATAACCATCCCAATCCGATACCAAAACTGGAAGACCGGCAGCCATACCCTCCAAAGGTGTTAAACCAAATGTCTCCTGAATGTTATCGCTTAACGAAACAAAAATATCCCCTGCAGCCAGGGTTTTATGTTTATTATCCTGATCTTTACCATCCAAAAAATGAAATTTAATTGATGGACATATTTTTAGACCTTCTTCAACAAAAGAGTCCTTTACGAAATCATTTGCAAACCAACCGGTTTGAATAATATGAATTTTTTGATTATCCTTCAGCTCCTTTGAAATCTCTTCAATAGCTAAATACATAGGTAAATGATGAGCCTTTGCATGAAAGCTTAATCTTCCAACATAAGCTATAACAATATCTTCATCATTTATACCAAGTGATAATCTTGATTTTTTTTTAAAATCCTCCGAATAATTAAATTCATCAACATCTAATCCCAATGGAATAACAGGTAATAAGGGTAACTCAGGTTTGGAAATATTAAATTTAGATTTTAACCTTTGATATCTATGATCGATTATTTTTTCAACAGTATCTAAGACACAACTTGAAGTACAGATTATTGCATCCCAAGGCATAATATCTGACATTATAATATTTGATATACCAGACATAACCGCATGAGAGGCTGTGGTATGAGTAATTCCAACTAAACTATATTTATCATGTCCATGAATGCTTCTTTTACTTGCAAAATCATTAATTCCAGGTCCTGGTAGAAATATCCCACCATATGGTTCAGACTTATGGGGTTGATTATAAGGAATAAAATCAACTTCCAATTGTTGATCCTTCTTCATGAGTGGTTTAACTTTATTAAGCAAAAGTTCTTTTTGTTCCTGATTTTTGATATAAGCACTTATTCTTTTAGGATCATCCTTAACTAAAGCCTTCAGAAAAGACCAGCCAGCAGCTTGACGGCCCATTATTCTATTACCTTTTATATCATAACCCTCATCATCATAATAAATGGACCAATACGGAAATTCACTATGATAATCATCAGCCATTACTAGATCTCTTTTTATTTACATGTTCTGTAATTTTAGCTGATAATTCTTCTTTGGTTAATGATTTTGACTTATAAGCTAAAGCCCATAAAGCATAAGCGTTCTTATCTTCACCGATAATAAAACTCTTAAAACCTGACCCATTTAATATATCATTCATGCTCTCAGAGGTAAAACCGTTACGGTGAGCCATATACTCATTCCCAGCTGCCATTGAAGGTCTATGTCCATAAAGAATATCTAAAGGGTAAATATCACCTGATGGTGCAGTATAGAGTTTTTCTCTGATATTACCCTCTCCAATTAGTTTGCAAACCGACTTAATATCAGGACAAGTAAGTACCAAAAAACCTTCATCGTTTAAAACTCTTTTAAATTCTTGCAATGTTGGGATAACCTCATGAGCAAAGACATGTTCGATATTATGTGAAGAGTAAACAGCATCAAAAGTAGAATCTTCAACACTAGACATATCTTGAATTGAACTGATAATATCAGGGTTAACATCAGGATCAATATCCAAACGTACTTCTTCCCATTCATCAGTATTAAACACAGGTGTAGTATTGTCTTTATATGACTGTCCAGGTCCTACATGCAAAAAAGTTTTAGTCATAGTACTTATTATAAATTAAAGAAAATATTTTGCATAAAAAAAAGGGAAGCCTAAGCTTCCCTTTAATTTTTAGAGTATTGCTAATTAGACCATTAAGAAGTCAGCTGCAACAAATGCACCGTCAGTAATAGTCTGATCAAACATAACAACCGGTATTAAGTCAGCTGCAACGTTTGGATCAGTTGTTCCATCAACATGGTAGATAACAGTTACATTTGTATCATAAGCAATCAAATAGTAATCATCATCTCCACCATCGGATGTAATACTTGCTGCAGTAGCTCCAGAGGATAGAGTTTTAAGTAATTCAACACCTGTTCCTGCTGCAAAGTCAGTAGCAAGGTTACCATCACCTGTTCTAATACCTGTAAGCTCAACGATATCGATGGCAGCAGTATTAATATTAATACCATCAGTATCATTAGCAGATCCAATATTAAAGGTAATACCATTACCAACAGCTGTTACTGCCAGAGTTACCAATACTGGAGCAGTATTATCACTACCAGCTAACTCTGAAGCTGTATTCTCAAGATGAACAACGTCACCAACAGTTGTACCAGCATCTTCGAAATCATTGATTTCTGTTCTGTTAACTGCAGCAACACCAAGAGCTAAGAAAGTATCATCTCCTGTACCACCTGTAAGAACATCAATACCTGTACTTGAAACGATTGTATCGTTACCAGCACCAGCATCGATGATATCAGCACCTGCACCTGAAGTAATACTATCAGCACCTGCACCAGATGTAATAGTATTAGCACCAGCACCGGCTGTAATAATATCAGCACCAGCACCAGATGTGATGGTATCAGCAGCTGAACCTGTAGTAATTATATCATTACCATCTAGGGTTGTAATTGTAGTAGCAGCATCGTCGTCACCAGATACAGTAACATCGATATCAGCACCGTGGAAACTATCTAGGCCAGTAAGAGTGATTGCGTAGTCATCAGAGTTAAGAGTTGAGTCACCATCCATATCGATGTAAAGAACATCATTATCTTTGGCAAACACAAAACTACCACTTGAGTTATTCATTGCATTAACAGCTTCACCAGCATTAGATACATCGCCTTTATCAGCTAAGATAAAGGATGTAGTATTTCCATCAGCAACCGCACCTGAAGAAACTACAAGGCTAATTGAGTCACCATTTGTAACTTGCGCGCCTGTAGTAGCGTTTAGTGTTGATTGCGTAAAGTCTGTAATTGTATCTTTAGTATTACCAGATGAGTCTGCGATAGTATCATACTTAAAGATATCATTTCCAGCACCGCCAGTAAGATTATCGGCACCTGCATCACCTTCAAGGGTATCAATACCGTCACCACCGCTAAGAACATCATTTCCAGCAGCACCGTTGATAATGTCATTACCAGCACCACCGTTTACGATATCATTACCAGCACCACCGTTTAATGTATCAGCACCAGAGTTACCAGTGATTGAGTCATTACCTGAACCACCTGTTAATGTATCACCTACAGTAGTACCACCACCTGAAATAGTGTCATCACCTAATGAACCAATAAGTTGGTCAGATGCAGTACCACCAGTAATAGTGAAGTCAATATCTACTGTATCAACTGAAGTATTAACATTGAAAGTTGCAGATCCAACAGTTTTATTGGTTAAGTCAATCGTCATAGTTCCAGTATTTAAGGCAGCTGTACTATTAACTACGATTTGGATATCAGCAGCACCACTTGTAACAGCGTCAACTGTATATATTTCAACTTTTTCAATTCCAGTAACAACATTGAAGTTTAAAACAGCAGTTACAGCAGCATCATTTTCAAGTTGGATAGTATCAGTACCAGCACCACCAGCAATAGTATCATTTGTTGCTAAGTGTGTTGTACCATCAAATCTGAAAGTATCATCACCAGAACCACCAGTGAAACTATCGGCATTAACATTACTACCATTATCGATAATTAAGAATGCACCATTGGATACAGCAGAACCGTCAATAGTTGTCACATTATCAGTTGTTGTACTTGTTATTGTTAAGGTATCTAAGCCAAGATTAGTAAATGTTTCGTTACCAAAGGTAAGGCTTGTTGTATTACTTCCTAGAGTAATATTTTCAATACCAATTAACTGAGAAAGTTCAGGTGCGGTAAGAGTAAGGTCAGCCGCTTCTGTAAATGATAATGTATCTGTACCAGAACCACCATCAACAGTTTCAACACCACCAGCAACTTTGAAGTGTGCGTCATCTGCAACGATAATAATATCATTACCATCACCAGCAGTAATGTGATCAACTCCAGCTCCACCAGTTATGCTGTCAATACCAGTACCACCATCAATGGTATCATTAGCAGCACCACCTATTAGTGTGTCATTACCACCATTACCTGTTAATGAGTCGGTACCTGAACCACCTGTTAGACTATCACCAAATCCACCACCAATAGCAGTTAATTTAGTGTCATCACTATTTGTAACAGTTAGTAATTCACCATTCGTTAGTGTTGTAACATTAGCATCCAGAGATGAACCATCAACAGTGAGGGCTGTTCCTAAGAAGCCTGAGGCAATAGTAACAGTAACATCACCAGCACTTTGATCGACAGCAAGGTCAGTAACTACAATCTTTTCAACGTTAGTTACATTTGCACCAATAGCACCAGTAGTAGCATCACCAGTTGTGTCAGCATCATCATCATTTTCAAGATAAATAATATCAGAACCAGCATTACCATCAATTGTATCATCAGCAGTTAAGCTTTCAGTAGCTTGGAAAGTAAATGTGTCATCTGCGGATGAACCAACTAATTTTAGATTACCAGCAGCAGTTGATTTAACGCTAATAGCCGTAGTCATTAATGAAGCACCAGCTGTGTCTTCACCACTGGATAAAGTACCAGCTCCAGCAAAATTGAAAGCAAGGCCTGGGTTATTAGCAACAACAGTATCACTTATTGTAAAGTCACTACCTTCTGGGATTGTCCAATTTTCAGTATTGGAAATAGTAGAAAGTTGTGCTGCAGTTAGATTTTGAGCACCTGTAAAGGTAACAGTATCGTTACCAGCACCACCATCGATGATATCAGTACCAGATGCTGTTGAATACTCAGTTTTAGCATTAAGTGTAAAGGTATCATTACCTGCTCCACCTAACATACTGTCTAGGCCTTCATTACCGTCAATAGTATCAGCACCTTCACCACCTAAAATGGTATCATTAGCTGTACCACCGTCAAGAATGTCAGCACCACCACCAGAAGTTACGCTCAATGGAATTTGTGATCCATCACCAATTAGAGTGAACACTTCATCAGCTGATGTTGAACCATCAAGTTCAGTAGCATCGATAGTAAGAAGTGACTCAGTAGCAGTTGTTATACTTTCATTCACTGTAAGTTTTGCATCTGTACCAGCAGTTGAAGAATCTTTAATGATAACTTTTTCGACTAAGGTAACATCATCAAGATCTGCAGTTGTAGCGCCATCAGCAGTTAACTCAATAGTATCAGTTCCTGTACCACCTGTAATTGTAAAGCCATCAACAACATCGGTTGTATTACCTTGAACAGTTAAACCAACATTTGCTGAATTAAGAATTGCTTTATTATTAGTAGCACCAACATCGGTAACTGTAACAGTTGTATCTGCAGTCCAGGTTAATCCTGTACCACCAAGCGTTAAAATTTGAGCAGATGCTGAATCAATTTTAAATGTGGTAGCACCACCCATATCCCCATCAGTAGTAATGTTAATAGCACCAATTGGATTAATTATTTCAATATTACTTACACCACCCATAACTGATGAATTTGAAATACCAGCAGTTGTTGTAAGAGTATCAGTTCCTGCACCACCATCAATTATATCAGTATTAGCAAGGCTTGATTCAGCTGTAATAATATCATTACCAGCACCAGCTGTAATATTATCAGCACCAGTACCTAAAGTAATGGTATCGTTACCAGCACCTGAATCAATTGTGTTAACACCGGCATTAGCGTCGATAATGTCATTACCAGCGCCAGATGTTAGTGTATCATTTTTAGTACCAAGAGTAACAATATCACTTGCAGCACCTGTTTTAACATCAAGAGGTGTTGCAGCACTTGTACCTGTAATAGTAACAACATTAAGAGCAGTTAGTGTATCAGCATTGATTGTTAAAACGCCAGTTCCAGCAGGAGTACCAAGCGAATAAGCTCCGGTAACTATTGTTGGAGCGGCAGTTGCACCAAATGCTACTAAATTAATTGTTTCGAAAACGTCATTGTTAGTATCAAAAGTAGTTGTACCAGTAGCAGTATTTACGATATTTAATACATCGCTAGTACCTATACTACCTGTAATATCGGTATCAGTACCAAGTGAACCATTATTAGCTTGAACGGTTAATTGAACATTTGCATTATTATTGATTACATCTGCAGATGCAGCATCTGAACCAATTAAAACTGTTGTTGCATTTGTATAACCATCATTAAGATTGATTGTTTGAACTGAATCATGTTGCACATCAATAGTAGTTGCTGAAATATTTGATTCAAGCGTTAATGAATGCGCAGTATCGATCGCAACAACTTCAACATTACTAAGGCCACCAAAAACGGTTGATGAAAGACCAGCGTTTGTGTAGTTACCGTCTAATCGTAAAGTATCTGTACCGTCACCACCATCATATGTATCAGTACCAGCCCATGTTCCATCAAAGTCAGCGGTATCATTACCACCACCCATTGAAAGTGTATTAATACCAGTAGCCACAGCAGTTAATGTATCCGCAGCAGCACTACCTGTAATTGTAACATTGGTAGCACCAGGAGCAGTAGATAATGTTAGACCACCAGTATTTGCAGATGCGTCAACTGTTTCAACATTAGAATCTAGGGCAGCAGTAATTGTTAAAGCTGAACCACCGGTTACAGTTAATGTTGGAGTTAAAACACCATCAATTTGAAGATCCGCAAGAGTATTTGCAACAGAAATACTATTGATAGTTAAACTCTCAAGAGCACTTGTTGTTGCAGTACTGTCATCTGTAATAGCTACAGTAGTTGAGTTTGTTCCAGAGAGTGTCAACGTCATTGAGTCTGCAGCACCTGTTAGAGCTGTCTCAGCATAATTGACTGTAGTTTTATTGGGAGCTGATTTAACTGTTAAATCAACTGGGTTTGCTAAGTCATTAAAAGTAACACCATCACCACCAGCTATATTAGCTAATGCGGTAATACCAGAAATACCAGCAAGAGCGATGGTTAATGTATCATCATCAGCAATAGTATCATCTGTGATGCTATTAGTAGCTTGGATAATTTCCATATTTGATAATTGAGGAATTAATGTTAATCCACCTGCTGCTGACGCACTTTTTACAGTTAATGTGTCAACACCAGCACCACCATCAAGAACGTCATAATCATTTAGACTGTCAGCTGTAGTTCCATCAAATGAGTCATTACCACTTCTGCCTGTAAATGTATCAACACCGGTTGTAAGGGTAAATGCAGCTGTAGTAGCTGATGAACCATCATTATTAATAAGAATTATATCGCTAGAAATTGAATTTGAATTAGAGTCAAAAACACTAATTTTCATACCTTCAATACCCTCAACGGTTGAGTCAGTTGTTGGGGTTACAGAGAAGGTTGTTGAAGTTGAGCCAGCGGCTATTGTTGCTGTACCAGATAAAAGATCAACATCAGTTGTTCCAGCTTTATCAACAGTACCACCATTATCATCACCAATTACAGTCCAGGAGAAAGAAGTGTCAGTAGTCACAGCGACACTAGATGTAATTGTAAATACGGCGGCATCACCTTCTGTTACACTAGTAGCAGATTTTGTTACAGAGTAAGAAGCGCCACCACCACTTGACCACGCCGTGCCTTGAACTGTTACATCAGAAGCACCAGCTACAGATCCAGAAGTTGGAAGTGAAGCAACACCAGCTCCAGCAGCAAAGGCTGCAAATGAGCTTACTGAACCAGTTGTTCCTGCAGTTGCATTACCACCTAAATCAAAAGTAAAATTACTTGCACCATTAATCGTTACAACAGCACCGTTGCTTAATGTTAATTGCACAGCATCTGCTGCAAATTTAGTTGAAGAAACAGATAAACCGTTTACTAACTGAATTTTATTCGCACCACTTGTATCAACAATTGTAATTGCTGCATTAGCTTCGATTGAATTTGATAATATATATGTATCATCTCCACCTAGACCTCTGTACGTGGTTCCATTAGCTGAAGGTACGATGATGTCCGCACCAGAACTGTGATTAATAGTCGCCATTTATTTTCTCCCTAAAATAACAACAAGTCGTTGTATTCAAAAATTTCGATAGCAAAAAACTGCTAACGAATCACAAAATCCTACATTTCGTCAAAAACGTCAATATAAAATAATTTATATTGTAACCAAATGTAACAAACTTTATCAATCTTTTTTTTAAATTTTAATTATGTCTTAAATAAGGCGATTGATAAAAAAAAATTAACCTCATTAAATTATTTCAAAATTCCTTATGTTAAATTCGTGTCAGTGATAATTTCTACTGTATATGTAGTTGCAGTCCAATCAGTATCAAATGACTCTTCAATATTTGGTAAAACTAGCTTACCACTTTGTGCATTACTATCAGGTGCAAATAATATTTGTGTTCCTGAAATACCATCTGAGGTTACTTCAACATTAGTTAACTGATCAAACTCTTGAGTCGTTAAATTTGATGTTCCATTAACGATAACAAGTGTTAATTTATCAGTTGCAGCATCAAATCCATCGATAGTTACAGTATATGCACCTTCTTCTGATACACCTGAACTAGAAACTTCATACCTAAATTCTTCTGCTGCAGAAGTTGCGGTAACTGTTGTATCTTCTGAGGCTGAAATATTAACAACAGTATATGATGCAGCTGGAGTTTCTTCAGTTGTGGTTTCTTCTGTAGTAGTTTCCTCGGTTGTAGTTTCCTCGGTTGTAGTTTCCTCGGTTGTAGTTTCTTCGGTTGTAGTTTCCTCGGTTGTAGTGGTTGTTGTTTCTTCAGCAGGAGTTTCTTCAGCTGCTGGAGCTGGAGCAGCTTCATCTCCAATTGATGAACCAAAAACTATATTTAGAGTTTTATCTTTATCAACAACGCCATCCAGGGTTAAAGTTGAACTACTACCATCTGCGTCAGGAGCGAAATAAATAACTGTTTTGTTATTAATCTCATCAATAGAATAATCATGCGACGCATTTGCTTCAAATCTACTTAAGTCATAACCATTGGCTATACCAGAACCAAGAATAATTATTTTATCTGTAGATAAATCAAAACCAGAAATTGTAACATTACCATCAGCACCCACTACATCTGATCCACTTGACGTTGCATCGTAGACAAAAGTTTCAGCATCTGCACTCGCGGTTACACTTGAAGTGTCAATGTCTACACGACTACCAGAAATTGCTGGAGATGAAATTGAAAAAGTAAGATCTATTGAAGATAAGTCTGCATCAGCAACTCCCTCAATATCAATAGAACCACTATTACCATCTGCGTTAACTCCAAAATCAATTCTTGTTGAATTAATCCCGGTAGTTACATCAACACCTAATGTTGACAAAAGATCTTCTTTTGAATATCCGGCTGGTAAAGTTTCTGTTTTAATTACAATTCTATCAATTACAGCGTCAAAATTTGTAATAGAAGTATTTCCATCAATTGCAACAGGAACGCCATTTAAAAACTTTACAGAAAATTCAAAAATTTCACCCGCAGATGAACTTGCAACGCTTCCGCTTGATAAATCTATAACTGGCGAACCGGCATCAGCAGCTTCATCAGCGGTATTGATAACAACAGTTGATGAATCAGAAACACCTTTTAAAGTAATAGTACCGGTTGCATCATTATCACTGCCAAGAGTAACAATGGTATCACCATTAATATCAGATGCGACATCAACATTTGATGATCCACCAGAAGTAAATGATGAGGGAGCACCAGTTCCTCTAAGAACAAGCACATCATTGCTTGCATCAAAATCAGATATTATAACATTACCATCTTGAGCAGAAGTAACCGACCCACTTGCTGCAAAAGTAACATCATATAAATAAGTGTCTGCATCAGCAGTTGCAGTATAACGACCAGCATTAGCACTAATTCCAGCAGTTACTGAACCACCTTGTACTGCACCACTGGAATCTGAGTCTGGAGTAGGACTGACAGGTTCATCATAATTTCCACCTCCTCCACCTCCACAAGCGGCAAGGATCATTGGAAGTGTAATTGCACTGAAGTATCCTAATTTACTACGAGAAATTTTGATTAGATTTTTATCTTCTAAAGTAAGATTTTCATCTTTTACATTTTTGGGTGATAGTAAATTTTGTCCGCTCATTATAAATACTCCCATATTAATGCTTTTTTAAAAAAGCAGAATGTGACAATTTCTTAGTCTAAATTACTACTGTCATTATAATATTCAAACTAAAAAAGATACAATAAATTTTATTTTATCTTTTTATAGGGATTTTTTTAAAATCTCAAACTTTAAATTAAAAAGAATCATTTTTTTATTTTTCTTGATAAATTTTAAATAGGATAAAAAAATTAATACTTAATCTAAGGCATTATATAAACGCTATACATAATGTAAATAATATAGACTCTTCATTTATGACTAATAGGATTTTTTATGCGCTAATAACCAAGGGGTTGGATAAGATCTCCACTCCCATGCAGAAAGAAGAATATCCAAATGTGAAATTTTATAAATAATCTCTGGAACAGAGAAATTTTTACCACTTTGATAAATAATATCTACATCATGATATTGCTCAAATAGTTTTGGCATAACTTCAATATTATGCATGCCATTATACATGTGAAGCTCCATACAAACATCACAATCTTTTAACAATCCAATATTATTTTCGTTGAATAATTCTGACTCAAAACCCTCAATGTCACACATAAGAAAAATACTTTTACCATCGAACTGTTTTATAAAATCTACATCAAACTCTCCCTCAATTGAGACATTAACAGAATTTTTTTCTGATAAGATTTTACATTTTTTTTGAGCATCAGGATTTAAATCAAAAGCAAATACCTCTGTATCAGGGAGAAGTCTTTTAAGGCCAACAGAATAATAGCCCTCAGCAGATCCTATATTTATAAAAATATCAGGCTTTTTTTCTACCATTAATGAAATATAATTATGAATTTCAGATTCATAAATTCCTAGTAATTTTGGAAGATAACATCCCTCAGATACCTCATCCAAAAATTCCATCCCTTTAAAAGGTCCGCTTAAAATTTTTGTTCCATATTCCTCTTTAAAAGTATTCGCTAGAAGAGCACTTCTGTATTTGGCTAAAAATCTTAATGCCTGATTTGCATTATCAATGTAAGAATCATCATCGTTTTTAAAAAAAGATTTTACAGTTTCTTTTAATGAAATATTAATTTTCTGATCAGTCATAGTTCAAATAGATCATTTATAACTATAGCCATATAAATTCCCCTTAAATAATTTCCCTAGAAGATATGCGATAAGTTTGATTCTAGTAGATTATTAGTGTAATTAACAATTAAATAAAAGAATATTTATTATTCCATTACAAATTCTTTAATTTTAATATTAATTATTATTTCGAAACTAATTAAAAGGGTTGATAAAGGATGAGTGAAAATAAGCACCCTTTAGGTTTGAGAACATTGTTTTTCACAGAAATGTGGGAGAGAATGTCATACTACGGAATGAGAGGGATTCTTGTTCTTTTCATGACTGCTTCAATTACAAATGGCGGACTTGATTTTAGCAATGCTTCTGCAAGTGCTATTTACGGTATTTACGCTGCTGCAGTTTATTTAATGGCTTTACCAGGCGGATGGATAGCTGATAATCTTTTTGGTCAGCAAAAAACAATTCTTTTTGGTGGAATTGTAATTATGTTTGGTCATCTATCACTAGCCGTACCAAATATGAATTTCTTCTATCTTGGTTTAATCCTTGTTGTATTAGGCACTGGTTTATTAAAACCAAATATATCGGCAATTGTTGGTGGTTTATATGAAAATAATCCCTCAATGAAAGAGTCAGGTTTTACTATTTTTTATATGTCGATAAATATTGGTAGTATTTTAGGCTTCTTTATATGCGGATATCTTGGAGAAAACATTGGGTGGCATTATGGATTTGGTGCAGCTGGCATTGGAATGTTACTTGGAGTTTTGCAATATAAATTTAATTTAAAGTCACTTGGCGATATTGGACTAAAGCCAAGCAATATAATCAGTCAAGAAAAAAGAAATACTTATAGAAAAATTACTCTAACAATTTCATTATTAACTTTGATCTTTATTTTCTCTGGATTAACAGGCTTATGGTCAATAAATCCTATACCATTAGCAAATATTTTAACTTTAATAATTGCATCAATTAGTCTCATTTATTTTTTATATATTTATTTTCTTGGCCGGTTAAATGAGGATGAGAAAAAGAAAGTTTTAATGATCTTTGTCCTTTTTATTGGGGCAGCATTATTCTGGTCAGGGTTTGATCAAGGAGGAAGTTCTTTTAATATTTTTGCAAAAGAATACACTGATAGAATTATATTTGGCTGGGAATATCCTGCTAGCTGGTTACAGATTTTAAATCCTTTATTTGTAGTAATTTTAGCCCCATTCATGTCTTACCTTTGGATTTTTTTAGGTAAAAAGATGCTCGATCCAAGTTTGCCTTTTAAATTTGGATTAGGTTTAATTTTTATGGCTATCGGTTTTGTTATTATATCCATAGGAGCCCAAGTAGCTCTTAGTGAAGGGCTTGCTGGAGCAAAATGGTTATTGTTAACTTATCTTTTTCATACAATTGGAGAGCTTATCCTAAGCCCTATTGGTCTTGCGGCAATTTCATCATTATCGCCAAAAAGATTCATTGGTCAGATGATGGGGGTTTGGTTTTTGGCATCTTCCCTTGGTGCAATTTTAGCAGGTCTAATTTCTGGACAAGCTACTAATGATGGTTTGTCTTCTATGCCAGGCCTATTTAATCAAATTGCAATAATAGGATCTTGCTTTGGTTTGTTATTAATTTTGATTTCTAAACCTATACAAAATTGGGTTTTCAAAAAGAGTTAATTATGAACTGGAAAAAGTCAGATCACCTTTTCGCACAGCTGAAGCATTTATTGCAGAAGAAATAATCGATCCTAGAGATACTAGAAAATACTTATCAGAGTTTGTAAATTTAACATCTAAACTTCGAAAAAAAGGCAAAACCAAATTTGGACTCAGGCCATAAAGAAATTGCTAAAAATAATTTGATCTAATTATTTCAATAAGTTATCTTGAGAATGATTATCAATTGTTGTATTTATACAACACTAGGTTGCAATCTTTGAATTTTTTCTTTATATACGTACAACTTAGAAATTTAATTTCTTTATCAAAATAATAATAATTAACATTTTTTATTTTAGAAGAGCAGTCAATGACAGATGACTTTATGTCGAAAAAAACAAAATTTAAAATAGCTGGATTACCAAAAGCTCAAGGACTATATAATCCGGTAAATGAGCACGATGCTTGTGGTGTAGGTCTTGTTCTAGATATAAAAAATAGACCTTCATTTGACATTGTTGAAAAAGGTCTGGCTATGCTTTGCAATCTTGAACATAGAGGTGCGGTTGGTGCAGATCCAAAAGCTGGTGACGGATCGGGATTATTAATTCAAATTCCTCACAAATTCCTAGAAAAAAAAGTTGCGGAGAGTTTTTCAATTCCAAAACCAGGTGATTATGGAGTTGGTGTAATATTCATTCCAAATAATACCGACGATGAAAAGAAAATTAAATCATTAATAGAAAAAGTTTGTTTAAAAGAGCAAATTAATATTTTGGGTTGGAGGTTATGCCCAACCTATACAAAAGAACTTGGTTGGTCCGTCTTACCTTCAACCCCAGTTGTTTATCAATTGTTTTTAGAGAAACCTGAAAGCGAAATGTCTCAAGATGATTTTGAAAAAAAACTGTTTATCTTAAGGCGTTGTATAGAAAAGGAAGTTTTAGAAATTTCAGATCAAATTCATGAAGGCTTTTATATTCCATCATTTTCATCGAGAACGATTTTATATAAAGGAATGGTTTTAGCAGATCAAGTTGGTGGTCTTGGTGAAAAATTAGGTTTTTACGAGGACTTAACAGATAGCGATATTGAGTCTTCCTTTGCTTTAATTCATCAAAGATTCTCAACCAATACTTTTCCAACATGGAGCTTAGCTCAACCATTTAGAATGTTATGTCATAATGGAGAAATAAATACTGTTAGAGGTAATATAAATTGGATGAATGCTCGTCATAAGAATTTGGCATCGCCCTCTTTTTCAGAAAATGATCTTAATAAAATTTGGCCAGTAATTGAGGAAGGTCAATCTGATAGTGCATCATTTGACAATGCATTAGAGCTTCTTGTTCGCGGAGGATACTCTATTTCTGAGGCAATGCTAATTATGATACCGGAAGCTTGGCAAAATAATGATATAATGGATAAAAATCTAAAAAGTTTTTATGAGTATCATGCACCGATTATGGAGCCTTGGGATGGCCCAGCTAATATTGCTTTTACCGATGGCAAACAAATTGGTGCATTGCTTGATAGAAACGGTCTCAGGCCAGCAAGGTATTTGATAACTGAAGATGATAAAGTTATTTTTGCTTCTGAAATGGGTTTAATTCCTGTTGATGAGACTAAAGTTAAGTCTAAATGGAGATTAGAACCAGGAAAAATGCTTCTCATTGATCTCGAAAAAGGAGCTATGATTAATGACCAAGAAATTAAAAACAATGTTGCTAATAAAAGGCCATGGGAAAAACTTTTAAAATTAAATCAATTAAATATTGATGATATTCCAAATTCAGATGAGAATTTTGAAAGTGATTACTCTTTAAAAGAACTCCAAAAAGCTTTTGGGTATACTCAGGAAGATGAAAAATTTCTTATTAATCCAATGATTGCTAGCGGTATGGAAGCAACCGGTTCTATGGGAACAGATACACCTATCGCACCTCTCTCGTTGAAGTCAAAACCAATGTTCACTTATTTCAAACAGAAATTCGCTCAAGTAACAAATCCTCCTATTGATCCTATTAGAGAAGAGATGGTTATGGCCTTAAACAATTATATAGGACCTAGACCAAATGTATTAAGTTTAGATCAAAAAGAAGTCTCAAAGTTTATAAAAATTAATACCCCGATTTTAGATGAAAACAACGCCAATAAAATTAAGAATTTATCAAATAATAATAACTCTTTTATCTCGTCAGAAGTTATTGATATTACTTTTAATGCAGAAGATGAAAAAATAGAGAATGTTTTAAAAGCTATTTGTGAAAAAGCTGAAAAGGCAATTAATAATGGAAAAACAATTATTATTTTGTCTGATAAATTTATAACTGAGAAAAAAGTACCTATTCCATCCCTTTTAGCTACATCTAAAGTTCACCAATATTTAATAGAGAAAGGTTTAAGAACTTCTGCTGGTCTAATAATTGAAACCGGTGAAGCCAGAGAAGTTCATCACTTCTGCTGTTTGGCAGGTTATGGTGCTGATGCAATTCATCCTTGGTTAGCAATGAAGGTTGTTGAAAATCTCGCAGTAAATTCTGACCAAAAGAAAGCTATTGAAAACTTTATTAAAGCTCTTGGAAAAGGGATTAAAAAAGTTATGTCTAAAATGGGAATATGTACATACCAGTCTTATTGTGGTGCCCAAATATTCGATGCTATTGGTCTTTCAACTGAATTTATTGATGAATTTTTTACAGGTACCTCAAGCTTAGTTGAAGGGCTTGGTATTGAGGAGATAGAGAAAGAAACAATTTCAAGACATAATGATGCTTTCTCTAAAGTCTCTGGACTTGAAAACTTACTTGACGTTGGTGGAGAGTATGCTGTTCGATTAAGAGGTGAAAAACATTCTTGGGAGAGCGATACTGTTAGAGATCTTCAGCATGCTGTTCGTTCGAATAGTTCTGATACCTACAAAAAATATGCAGACTCTCTAAATATACAGAATGAAAAATTAATGACATTAAGAGGCCTTTTTAAAATTAAAAAAGCTGAGGATTTTTCAAAAAAACCAATTGCAATTGAAGAGGTTGAAGAAGCAAAAGAAATTGTTAAACGTTTTGCAACAGGGGCTATGTCTTTTGGATCAATTAGTAGAGAAGCCCATACTAACCTTGCCATTGCAATGAATAGAATAGGTGGTCGATCTAATACTGGAGAAGGCGGCGAAGAAGCAGACCGTTTCCTTACTATGGAAAATGGTGACTCTATGCGTTCATCAATTAAGCAGGTTGCATCTGGCAGATTCGGAGTTACAGCTGAATATCTAGCAAACTCTGATATGATACAAATTAAAATGGCACAAGGTGCTAAACCTGGAGAAGGAGGACAACTTCCAGGACACAAAGTTGATCAAACTATTGCAAGTGTCAGATTTTCAACACCAGGAGTTGGTCTAATTTCTCCTCCTCCTCACCATGATATTTATTCTATCGAAGATTTAGCTCAACTAATTTATGATCTCAAAAATACTAATCCATCTGCCGATATATCTGTTAAATTAGTATCTGAAGTTGGTGTAGGTACAGTTGCTGCAGGAGTTTCAAAAGCTAAGGCTGATCATGTTACTATTTCAGGATTTGAAGGTGGAACTGGAGCAAGCCCTCTTACATCAATTAAGCACGCAGGAAGTCCTTGGGAGCTTGGGCTGGCTGAAACTCATCAAACACTCGTTATAAATGGTCTTCGATCAAGAATAACAGTACAGGCAGACGGAGGATTAAAAACCGGTCGCGATGTTGTTGTAGCGGCTCTGTTAGGCGCAGATGAATTTGGTTTCTCTACAGCTCCATTAATTGCATCAGGATGTATAATGATGAGAAAATGTCATTTAAATACTTGTCCAGTCGGAATAGCAACTCAAGATCCAGAACTTAGAAAACTTTTTAATGGGCAACCAGAACATGTAATCAATTTCTTCTTCTTTGTTGCTGAAGAGGCAAGATCATATATGAGTAAAATGGGTTTCAAGACTTTTGATGAAATGATTGGTCAAACACAATTCTTAGATACTGACGAAGCTGTAAAACATTGGAAGACTCAAGGTATGGATTTTGAGAAATTATTCTATAAACCAGACCCTTGGGATGGTGATACAATATATAGGAGTGAAGAACAAAACCATGATATTTATGAAATTTTAGATAGGAAATTAATCAAAGAATCTTCAAAAGCTATTAATGAATTAAAGCCAGTTCAAATTTCATCAGAAATAAAAAATACTGATCGGTCAACAGGAGCAATGCTCTCTGGAGAAATTGCTAAAGTTCATGGTCATAAAGGTTTAGCGGAAGATACAATTAATATTAAGTTAAAAGGTACAGCTGGACAAAGCTTTGGAGTTTTTCTTGCAAAAGGTATATCTCTTGATCTTGAGGGTGAAGCCAATGACTATGTTGGTAAAGGAATTTCTGGAGGACGTATAGCAATATATCCACCGAAAAATTCTAACATAACACCTGAAGAAAATATTATTGTTGGAAACACTGTTCTTTATGGAGGTATTACTGGGGAGTGCTACTTTAATGGAATTGCGGGAGAGAGATTTGCTGTAAGAAATTCAGGAGCGACGGCTGTTGTTGAAGGCGCGGGAGATCATTGCTGTGAGTATATGACGGGAGGAATTATAGTTGTCCTAGGAAAAGTTGGTAGAAATTTTGGTGCAGGTATGTCCGGTGGTATAGCTTATGTTCTTGATGAAGACAATAATTTCAAAGATCTCTATAATTCAGAAATGATTGAATTAGAGAAAATTAGCAATTCCGATGAAAAAGTATTCACTGATAATCTCTTAATTCATGATAAGGAAAGATTGAAAAATCTGATTGAAAATCATCACCGTTATACGAATAGTCAAAAAGCAAAAAGAATTTTAGATAATTTTGAAAACTATCTTCCAAAATTTATTAAAGTAATGCCAACAGAATACAAAAGAGTACTTATGGATATGTATTCTAGCAAAGAAACCTCAAAAGACTCAGTAAAAGGATAGACAATGGGTAAACCAACAGGATTTATGGATATAGAAAAAGTAGATAGAGGGTACAAACCTGTATCTGAAAGGATATCAAATTATAAAGAATTTGTTATTCCATTAACAAAGGAAGAAACAATAAAGCAAGCTGCAAGATGTATGGATTGCGGCGTGCCCTACTGTCATAATGGATGCCCTGTGAACAATCAAATTCCTGATTGGAATGATTTGGTTTATTCGGATGATTGGAAAAATGCACTAGAGAATTTACATTCAACAAATAACTTTCCTGAATTTACTGGAAGAATTTGTCCTGCTCCATGCGAAGCAGCATGTACTCTAAATTTATATGAAGAACCTGTTTCAATAAAAACAATTGAATGTGCTATTATTGATAAGGGTTTTGATGAAGGCTGGATTAAACCTAAAATCGCTAAAAACCAAACTGGGAAAAAAGTTTCAGTGATTGGTGCCGGTCCTGCTGGTCTTGCTTGTGCGCAGCAACTTGCAAGAGTTGGTCACGAAGTTACAGTTTATGAAAAAAATAATAAAGCTGGAGGTTTGTTAAGATATGGCATTCCAGACTTTAAAATGGAAAAACATATTATTGATAGACGTATTAACCAATTAGAAGAGGAAGGAATAATCTTTAAGTATGGGATTAATGTTGGTATTGATATAACTATCGAAGATTTAGAAAATAATTTTGATGCAATTGTCTTATCTGGTGGATCTGAGCATCCAAGAGATTTGCCAGTGGAAGGAAGAGACTTAGATGGTATTCATTTTGCAATGGAATTTTTACCTCAACAAAATAAAAGAGTATCCAATGAGGGTGTTCCTGCAAAAACAAAAGAAATACTAGCCACAAATAAAAATGTAATTGTAATTGGTGGTGGTGATACAGGTTCAGATTGTATAGGAACTTCAATTAGACAAGGTGCCGAATCTGTTACACAACTTGAAATTATGCCTATTCCTCCAGAACAGGAGGATAAATCAATAACATGGCCAAATTGGCCTCTAAAACTAAGAACCTCCTCTAGTCAATCGGAAGGAGCGTTAAGAGATTTTTCTGTTATGACTCAGAGTCTCTCGGGTGAAAGTGGAAAAGTTACTGGCATTAACTGTATTAAAGTCGATGAAAAAATGAAACCAATTCCAAAAACTGAATTCAGTTTAAAGGCGGATCTAATTTTATTAGCAATGGGCTTTGTTCATCCAATCCATGAGGGGATGATTGAGAACTCAAAAACAGAACTTGATGAGAGAGGAAATGTTAAAGCGAATACAGAGGATTATAAAACATCGGCAAACAAAATTTTCACTGCAGGCGATATGCGAAGAGGACAATCTTTAGTAGTTTGGGCTATCAGAGAAGGTAGGCAATGTGCAAGTTCAGTAGACCATTTCTTAACTGGCAAAAGAAATCTTCCAATTTAAATACTGGATCTAAGCATATCATCCACAATTCTCTCGAGGTCAAATAAAGAACTACATACTTTTGATTTTGAACAATAAGGAACAAATCTTAACATTTCAGAATCACCGGTACCCCAAACAGACTTTGGTTCAGGATTCAAAAATAAAATTCTTTTAGACTTTTCTTGAATTGTCTTTAGTACATCGCACCTTGGATCACCATAATTAGATCGAGCATCTCCTAAAATTATTACTGTTGTCTTCCTGTCAATATTATTTTCTAACAATCCCTCAAGATCAACAAAAGCCTGTCCATAATCTGTGGACCCTCCTCCATTTAATAATAAGGTTTCTGCTGCCGCAACTTCTATATCTTTATTTTCAAAAAGATCTGTAACCTCGCCTGCTTTATTAGAAAATGCAAATGTCCTTACATTTGGAAGTATCTCTGTGAGACTATGAAGAAACATTAAAAAAAACCTTGAAACATTTGCTACAGAACCAGAAACATCGCAAAGAGCGACAATTTTTGGTCTATCAACTTTTGTTTTTTTCCAAATTGTTTCAAATAAAATCCCATCATACTCCTGATTTGCTCTTATAGTTGAACGAATATCAAGCATACCCCTTTGTGATTTTCTTTTTCTTCTTGAATGGACAGATATTAGTCGCCTAGCCATTTTTTTAATAATACCTGACATAATTTGATAATCAGATTTATCTGCTTGCGTTAATCGCATTTGAGATAATGCATCTTCTCTTAATTGTTTACCTGCATTTGTTGTTCTGAGTTTTACTTGATTTTCAACATAGTCTCTAATTTCTAGACGAAGGCTCTCTCTTATATTTTTTAACTCACTCTCTCTTTCAGTATTCCCTTGTCTTGAAGCTTGAAAAATATCATTGTTTAATGTCTCAAGGCCCATCTCATCAAATATTTTACGAGTAAACATTCCTACCTGAGTGAAAAGTTTAATATCTTGAAGATTTGCATCTCTTGACGCTAAGGCCATTGCTGTCATTAATGATGTTTTATCAGAGTTTTTATATAATTCTTCTAGATTTTTTTGTTTTTTTTCTAAATTATTTAGTTCTTCGAGCTCAATATCCTCCTCAAATTTTTCTTGAGGTAATTCATTGTGTTTTAAGTTCATATAATTTTCTTTGAAAAAATTATCAAAACACTCATTAAATATTTCTTTTTCTCTTAGGGTTTTTGCCAATGAAAAAGATAAGGAATCTCTCAACAAAGACTTATTATTGAAACCAATCTTTGAAACAACATTCATCGCGTCTATACTTTCAGATGTTGATACTCTTAAATCAGATGATCTAAGAATATGTATAAAATCTCTTAGAAAATCGACCATCTACTTTTTTGACTGCTCAATAAGATTATCTATTTCAGGATCAGAAACATCGATATCTGTTTGAAATTTTAATAAAATATTTAGAGTTTCTCTTACTAAATTTGGTTCAAGACTTTTTACATTTAATAAAACAAGTGATCTTGCCCAATCGATAGTCTCTGAAACAGAAGGAAGCTTTTTTAAGTCTAAATTTCTTAACCCCTGAACAAAGTTAACTAACTGAACTTTTAAATTTTTATCAATTTCAGGAACTCTCGAGCTAATGATTTTTTCTTCTAAGAAAGGATCAGGAAAAGGAATATATAAATGCAAACAACGTCTTTTTAAAGCATCACCTATTTCTCTTGTATTATTTGATGTTAAAAATACAATTGGTTTTACATTTCCTTTTATTGTACCAATTTCTGGAATTGAAACCTGATAATCTGATAAAATTTCAAGAAGAAACGCTTCAAATTCATCATCGGACTTGTCAATTTCATCAATCAATAAAACTGAACCGTTCTCACTTTCTATAGCTTTTAGCAAAGGCCTCGGCTCTAAAAATTTTTCAGAAAAAAATATGTCATCAAAATTATTCAAATTATCAATGGAAGACTCAAGGCTATCAGATTTTGAAACAATTTGATTCAACTTGTCTTTTAGAACTTGAGTATAAAGTAATTGTTTACCATACTTCCACTCATAGAGCGCTTTTGCCTCATCAAGCCCTTCATAACATTGAAGTCTTATGAGAGGCTTTTTCATCCACTCAGCTGTTGCCTTTGCTAATTCTGTTTTACCGACTCCAGGAGGGCCCTCTACCAAAATAGGTTTAACTAGAGATTGGCTTAAAAATATTGCTGTAGCAATATGAGTGTTACAAATATACCCTTGTTTTTCAAAATTAGACTGAATATTCTCTATTAAGTCTTTTGCTGAACCATTGGATGATGTTTTATTATTAGACAATAAAATCTCCTTAATTAAGTTTCGTTTAAATTTAAGGTAGAATATACTTATTTACCTAACGTGAAAGGAAAAAATATGACTGCTATCAATGATGTAACAAAATTAGAGGTAATTGAGAATGTTGGAGTTATTACCTTAAACTCTCCTCCTGTAAATGCTTTATCCGCAAATGTCAGAGAAGGCCTGGATAGTGGTATGAAAATCGCAATAGAAAACAACAATATTGAGGCAATAGTAATTATCTGTGAAGGAAGAACTTTTATAGCTGGAGCTGATATATCTGAGTTTGGTAAAGAGCCAAAAGGTCCATCATTATTTGAAGTTCAAGATATAATGGAAAATTCACCAAAACCAATAATTGCAGCTATACACGGAACAGCATTAGGTGGTGGGCTAGAAGTTGCCTTAACTTGTCATTATAGAATAGCTGTAAAATCTGCAAAATGTGGCCTACCTGAGGTAAATCTAGGTTTATTACCTGGTGCAGGTGGTACGCAGAGACTTCCTAGATTAGTTGGAGTAGAGCAAGCTCTAAAAATGGTTACTTCAGGAATACATTTACCTGCCGAGCAATGTCTAAAATGTGGCCTTATTGATAAATTAGCTGACGATAGCGAACTCTTAAATCACTCAGTATCTTTTGCAAAAGAAATTATCTCTGAAAATAGACCTTTAAAAAAAGTAAGAGATATAAATGAAAAGGTAGAAGCTGCCAAAGGTAATGATGAGCTTTTTAAAAATTTTAGAAAGTCAATTGAGAGAAAAACAAGAGGTTTCCTGGCGCCAGAATATAATATTCAATGTATTGAAGCGGCAGTAAATAAATCCTTTGATGAAGGTATTAAGGTTGAAAGAGATCTATTTATTAAACTTATTAGTGGTAATCAATCAGCAGCGCAAAGATATTTTTTCTTTGCCCAAAGACAAGTTGCAAAAATTCCTGATATTCCAAAAGATACTGAATTATTGGATATTAAAAAAGTAGGTATAATTGGTGCTGGAACCATGGGTGGAGGTATTGCAATGAATTTTGCAAATGTTGGTATACCTGTAACTCTTGTTGAACAAAACCAAGAAAGACTTGATAAAGGAATAGGTATAATAAGAAAAAATTATGAGAATACTGCTTCGAAAGGTCGTATCACTCTTGAGGAAGTTGAAAAAAGGATGCAATGTATTAGTGGCAATATATCTATTGACTCTCTATCAGATACGGATTTAATTATTGAGGCTGTTTTTGAGAATATGGATTTAAAGAAAGAAATTTTTTCAAAACTAGATTTAATTGCCAAAAACAATGCAATCCTTGCAACCAATACATCAGCACTTAATATAAACGAAATTGCCGAAACAACTAAAAGACCTGAAAATGTTATTGGACTTCACTTCTTTAGTCCTGCAAACGTTATGAAACTTTTAGAGATTGTAAGAGGTGAAAAGACATCTAAACAAATCATCGCAACATCTATGGCTTTAGCAAAAAATATTGGAAAGACAGCAGCTCTTGTTGGCGTTTGCCCAGGTTTTGTTGGAAATAGAATTTTAGCTCAAAGGCAAAGAGAGGCTAATAAACTTATTTTAGAAGGTGCATTACCCTGGGAAATTGATGATGCTTTATTTGATTTTGGTTTTCCAATGGGGCCCTTTGCAATGTCTGACTTAGCAGGACTAGACATAGGCTGGGATAAAGAAACCTCAAGAGGAGAAACTATTAGAGACATACTATGTGAAAATGAGAGATTTGGACAAAAATCCGGAAAAGGTTTTTACATATATGACGATAATAGAAATAAACTACCAGATAATGATGTAGAGAACATTATCCAGGAGTTTGCCGATAGTAAACAAATTAAAAGAAGAGAAATACAAAAAGAAGAAATCCTTCAAAGATGTCTTTATCCTATGGTGAATGAAGGATTTAAAATTCTAGATGAAGGAATGGCAATTAGAGCAAGTGATATAGATATAATTTGGATAAATGGATATGGCTGGCCAATCTATGAAGGAGGACCAATGTTTTATGGTAATTTAATTGGATATGATAAAATATTATCTTGGCTACAAGAAATGGAGAAAGAGCATGGAAGTGACTTTACTCCATCCCCTTATTTAGAAAAAGTTGTTGAAGAGAAAATAAATATTTTTAATTAATTATGAAATTTTGGTGTCATAATTATTTACTTTTCTTCAATATCAAATAATTGGGTAAGAAAATGAAATTAAGCATTATTGGATCTGGTTATGTAGGGCTTGTTACGGGAGCATGTTTAGCAAATGTAGATCAACATGTAACCTGTCTAGATATAGATGAAAAAAAAATTAATAAATTAAGAAATGGAATAATACCAATTTATGAACCTGGTTTAGAGGGCTTAATTAAAGAAAAAGTAGCAAGTAGTTCGCTTACATTTTCAAGTAATATTAGTGAAACAGTTAAAAATACTGATGTTATTTTTATAGCTGTAGGAACACCAACTAATAAAGAGAATGATAGTGCTGATTTATCTCAAGTTTATTCTTGTGCTGAAGAAATAGCAAAGAATATAAAAAATAATACCATAGTTATTTTGAAATCAACTGTACCAGTAGGCACATGCGATAAAATTGAAGAGATAATTAATTTGAGTAATCCATCTATTAATTTTGATGTAGTCTCAAATCCAGAATTTTTAAGGGAGGGGTCTGCTATTTTTGATTTTGAAAACCCTGATAGAATTATTATTGGCACAAAGGAAAAAAATTCAATATCGACTTTAAATTCAATATATAAAAAACAAATAAAAAATAATTTCCCGGTAATTTTCACTACAAGAAGATCTTCTGAACTGATTAAATATGCGAGTAATTCAATGCTAGCGATGAGGATTATTTTTATAAATGAAATAGCAGATCTATGTGAAAAGGTTGGAGCAAATGTTGAAGATATTTCACTTGGAATTGGTTTAGATAAAAGAATAGGTCCTGATTTTTTAAATGCTGGTCCAGGTTTTGGAGGATCCTGTTTTCCTAAAGATGCTAGAGCTTTAGTAGAGTCTGGTAAAAGCTATAATGCCCCTCAAAATCTACTTAAAGCTGTAATTGATGGAAATGAAAAGAGAAAAGAAAACTTGTCAAAGAGGATAATTGAAGTAGCAAAAAATAGAAAAAATATTGGTGTCTTAGGTGTTACATATAAAGCTAATACAGATGATATAAGAGAGGCACCAAGCTTATCAATTATACCAGATTTAATTAATAAAGGATTTAATGTTTCAATCTATGATCCTCAAGCGAGTAGAGATGGTATTAAAGAATTTGAAGAAGCTAATTGGGAGTCTGACATATATTCTGTTGCAAAAAAATCTGACTGTTTAGTTATACTCACAGAATGGAGCGAGATTATAAGTATGGATTTAAAAAAAATAAGCGATATTATGACTCAACCAATTATAATAGATTTTAGAAATCTTTTTTCTCTTGATAGTTTTAAAAAGTTAAATATTGAATATCACTCCATTGGAAGAGAGACTATAAATTCTCATAAGGAAGTAGAATGAAAATTATTGAAACAGCGCTTCAAGTACTTAATGATGAAATTGATGGGATCAATTTGCTAAAAAAATTCTTCGACTCAAATTTTGAAGATGCGGTTAAAACGATTTTTGATTCAAATGGTAAGGTTGTAGTTTCTGGTGTTGGAAAGTCAGGTCATGTTGGAAGAAAAATATCTGCAACACTATCATCGACAGGAACCCCATCCTTTTTCATTCATCCAACTGAAGCCAGCCATGGTGATATGGGTATGATAGAAAAAAATGATGTCATTTTAGCTATTTCATGGTCAGGAGAAACAACTGAGTTAGGCGATATTGTTAGATTTGCTCATGAAAATAAAAATAAGCTAATAGGATTATCTTCAAATAAAAATAGTCATTTGGCAAAATCATCGGATATAGCTCTTAATCTACCAAACGCAAAAGAGGCTTGTCCAAATGGTCTTGCCCCAACAACATCAACAACAATGCAGTTAATAGTTGGAGATGCACTTGCAATTTCTCTTTTAAACATAAGAGACTTTGATAAAGATAATTTCCGTTCACTTCACCCTGGTGGAAGTTTGGGAGCGATTCTAGCAAAAGTAAGTGATATTATGCACATTGATGATGAAATCCCTGTGCTTAATAAGGGATCTAAAATGTCTGAAGCTATAATAAAGATATCTGAAAAAGGTTTCGGTTGCATAGGCATAATATTAGAAGAAAAACTTATTGGGATAATAACCGATGGAGATTTGAGAAGGCATATGGGTCCTGAAATGCTTAATAAAAATGTTGAAGAAATTATGACAAAAAATCCTATAAGTATTCCAAAAGAACTTTTAGTTTCAGAAGCATTAGAGTTAATTAATAAACAGGGTGTTCAAGGGTTATTTATTACAAATAATGAAAAAAAACCATTAGGGTTTGTCCATTTTCATGATTTAATAAAAGTAATAAAAAACTAATCAATAATCTAATAACAATAATATATTTTATATAGAAAGAGAGAAGATGACTAAGACAATTAAATTTTTCTTAATTTTATTTTTCGTACCATTAATACAATTTAATTTCTTTGCTAATGCAAAGTTAGTTGATGAAATTATTGTAACATCGTCAAAAGAAAATGAACAAATTTTAAAAGTTGGAGGTAATATTTCCTCAATTAGCACTGATGAAATAAAATTTATAAGCGCAATTAATCCTAGCGAAATTTTAAACAGACTCCCTGCTGTATATATAAGTCAGGGAAGTGGTCAAGAACATCTTACCTCTATTAGATCACCAGTATTATCTGGAGGAGCAGGTGCTGGAAGTTTTTTATATTTAGAGGATGGTATCCCCCTTAGATCCCCAGGTTTTGGAAATGTAAATGGATTAATGGAGTCAATTATTGAAATTGGAGATAGAGCTGAAGTTGTTAGAGGACCAGGCTCTACTTTGTATGGCTCCAATGCTGTACATGGCTTAGTTAATGTAATAACCCCTACCCCAAGTAAGGAAAGACAAGGATCTCTGAAAACACAATTTTCAGATCAGGAATTTATTATCGATACTGGCTTTTCTGGACCTACAGAAAATGGTGGTGTTGTTTTAAATTTCCTATGGAGAGAAGATAACGGATACAGTCACGAAAAATCAAATGATCAACCGCATTATGGCCAACAAAAATTTCTATTCCGTTGGGATAACTCTAAAGGAATAAATGACTATATCTTTACAATAATGGGTACAAATCTTAATCAAGAAACAAAGGGATATGTAAAAGGATATAAAATATATAACGATAAAAATTTAAGCAAAATTAATCCTGATCCTGAAGCATTTAGGGATACATACAGCATAAGATCGTCGCTTAAAATTATCAAAAACTACTCAAACTCAAAATTAACAATTAATCCATATATTCGCTATAATGAAATGGATTTTAAAATGCACTTTTTACCTGGAAAACCTCTAGAGACTAACTCTCATAAGAGTATTGGAGTTCAAAGCCTTTATACTAAAAAAGTACAAAATTTAACATGGTTTATTGGAAGCGATATAGAATTTACAGAGGGTAAATTGTCAGAGTTTCAAGAGTCTAAAGATGTATCCTTTGGTCCAAGATTGGCCTATCCACAAGGGCCACATTATGATTTTTCAATCGATAGTAGAATACTATCTTTATATTTTAATACTGAGTGGTTCCTTAATGAAAAAACTATTTTTACCGCTGGTGTTAGAGCAGAAAATGTAGAATATGATTACAAAACAAATATCCCAAGTGGCACAAAAGGAAGAATTCAAGTTAGCCCAAATAGGAGTGACGATTTTACTGATATTTCAGTAAAAACTTCACTTTCTTATATGCTTAGAGAAAATAATTTTTTATTTGCAAACTTATCAATTGGCAATAGAGCGCCACAAGTTACCGACCTGTATCGAATTCAAAGTAAACAAGTTCCTGGGGGAGCTGATTCTGAAGAATTAGAAAGTTTTGAAATAGGCTTTAGAGGTGTATCTAATATTGGATTAGAATATGAAATAGTTGGTTACGCAATGCAAAAAGAAAACTATTTCTTTAGAGACTCCCAAGGTTTTAATGTGGAAAATGGAGTTACAAAACATAACGGAATAGAATTTAATTATTATAAAGCCTTTGGAGATAATTTTGAAATTTCTGGCTCATTAAGTTTTGCTGACCATGAATATGACTTCAATCACAGTCCAAACAAAATTGTAAAAGGCAATACAATTGACTCAGCACCTAAAGAACTTGCGAATACTAGATTTGCCTATCTTACCTCAAGCGGTGGAAAATTTGAATTAGAATGGATTAGAGTTGGAGACTATCCAATTAATGAAAGTAATGCTCATACTTACGAGGGACATGATATTTTTAATTTAAGATTAAAAGGGGATCTTACAAGCAATACATCAATAGGATTAACTGTAAGAAATTTATCAGATGAACGTTATGCTACAAGAGCTGATTATGCCTTTGGAAGTTATAGATATTTTGTTGGCAATGAGAGAGAGTTTTATCTATCTTTAGAACAACAATTTTAAGATCTTAAATAGGATAATAAAATATGGATGATTTAATTATTGATCTATTTGGAGTTGATAGTCAATTATCCAGAGGATTTGTTTTCGGAATTATTCATGTAAGTATCATGTTAATTGGTTACTATACTGGTTTCAGTATAAATAGATTACTTAAAATTCTCTCAAATGGATACATTGCAGGTATCATAGGTGCTGGAATTGCTCATGTTTTAGCTGATCTTATAGCTGCCTTAATAGACTCCAGCATGCGTCCTGCTGCATTAGGAATTGTTATTGGAGGACTTCTTCCGCTTCTTTTAATACCATTATTAGAAAAAGTAGTTATTAAAAGTAAACATCATGTTGTAATCGGTGATCATGAAGATATTGAAAAAGATCTAAAATCTCACCACCACAAAGATTAAATTTTGCAAGATATACCTAATCCACCTATTCCACAGTAGCCATTAGGGTTTTTTGCAAGGTATTGCTGATGATACTCTTCAGCATAATAAAAATTATTCTCATTTCTAATTTCAGTCGTTATCATCCCGTATGAATTTTCCAAAAGAGTCTTTTGATATATTTCTTTACTCTCTAAGGCTAAATCTTCTTGAAGATTGTCATGGGTATATATAGCTGAACGATATTGCGTTCCCATATCATTACCTTGCCTCATACCTTGAGTAGGATTATGAGACTCCCAGAAGGATTGTAATAAAGACTTATAAGAGAGCTCCGAGGGGTTAAAGAAAACTCTTACAACTTCGGTATGACCAGTTAATCCAGAACAAACTTCTTCGTAAGTTGGGTTCTTGGTATAACCACCCATATAACCTACAGCCGTTGAATAAACCCCCTGTTTAGACCAAAAAATTCTTTCGGCTCCCCAAAAGCAACCTAAACCAAAATCTGCGAAACGAACACCATCTGGAAAGGGCTCTAATATTCTATTATCATTTACAAAATGATTGGAGGAAATTTTAATACTTTCATCTCTTCCGGGTAGAGCCTTATCTTCATCAATTAAAAGTGATCTTAAATTCATAATAATTCCATACTAACAAAAAAAGTTATATCAACAAACCTTCATTTTTTACTAATTCTAATAAATTTTTATTTGGCCTTGGCCCAAAAAGATTTATTACATTTGATGCGCAGAAGGAGCCAAGCTTTGCGCATTCATACAACCTTAAATCTATACTTATGCCATATAGAAACCCTGCAGCAAATAAATCTCCAGCACCAGTTGTATCAATTACATTTTCGCAAGTATATGATGGAATTTCCTCAACTCCATCAGATGAAATAATTATTGATCCTTTCTCACCTCGAGTAATTATACATAAGTTCAATTCATTTGATGCCGCGGCAATTGCATTTGACAAAATATTTGTATCATACAAAGACATTATTTCTTCCTCATTACCGAAAACGATATCTGTATTTTCAGATAGATTTCTAAATTCATCTCTCCATTTTTCTACACAAAATTTATCAGATAAACTTAGTGCAGATTTAATTTCTAATTTTTTGGACAAATCAAATGCTTTTTTATAAGCTTCTTTTGCAACAGGCTCGTCCCAAAGATAGCCTTCCATATAAACAATTTCTGAGTTCTCAAATGCATTAATATCTAAATTTTCTGGAGATAAATTTGATGCCGCGCCTAAATATGTTCTCATTGATCGTTGCGCATCAGGTGATACATATACAAGGCATCTCCCTGTTTCATTACCTGTATCAACTGAATTAGATATAAAATCTACATTTGCTTCTTTAAGATCATTTATATAAAGTGATCCAAAATCATCACTTTTGACTCTACCTATAAAAGCACTTCTTCCACCCAGTAGTGAAAAGCCAACAGCAGAATTAGCAGCTGATCCGCCAGATGCGATTATAATATTACTCATTTTTTCTTGTAATTCGTTAATTTCATTTATTGAAACTGGTCTCCATGAACCAACGTCAATTTTTTGTTTTTCCAAAAAATCAAATGACACTTCCGATACAACATCAACTATTGCATTTCCGATAAACAGACAATTATATTTTTTATTAACCTTCATAATCCATACACGAATTGTTCTTTTCTTTCCAATTGTCAACCCACGAAAAAGCAATCTCCAAAAAAGCACATTTATCTTTTATTTTTTCAGATCTTGGATCATTATTAAAAACCTCAACAAGAGCTTCAATAGGAACATAGCTCTCGGTCATTCTAACACCTCCTGAGGAAATAGTATCTAAGACCATAATTTGAGAGTTACCATCATATGATTTCCATTTATTCCAACGTTCTAAATTTTTCTTACTACCTTTATTTGGATCTCCAGTTTTTGCGAATTCTGACCAATACTGCATCATACTATAAGAGAGAATATCACGTTCTTGAATTTTATTTTTATCGTAAATTAAGGAAGTTTGATTACCTAAATCAAAATCTCCCATTATAAACGGTATTTCAAATGCGTGGGCCGCCCCTAATAATAAAGAAAAATCCATTCCCAGGATTTTTGGTTCTTCATCCCAATCAAATCTATAGGTATATATATTTTCTTGGCCACTTTTTTCTATCATATCAGCTGGCGTATCCAACCCATTTGAACGCCAGGCAAGACTTTGATAATCGGACAAAAGATCATAGTAAAAAGGATCATTTACTATAAAAAATCTATTAAAAAAGTTTCTAACTAGATCTTTATTAAAAAAATTAAATAATTTATTTTCATCCTTATTAATACCTAGGATAATTGGAACGTTTGCATGTTTATTTGCATTACCTAATGTTTCTAAAATTCCTTCCTTGGGAATTACGATATCGTCAGCAATTATTCTTGCCAAATCCTTTTGCGTGCTCCAAAACTCTCCTTTATCAATTCCACTCATAAGAGATAATGAGTCGAGAGATTTTAAATCTGACAAATTATCTTTTTCACCAAATTTAGAAGAGATAAAATCTTTTTTAAATAAAACATTTACCCACTCTTCTGTAGTTACATGCCTATTCTTATAATTACTAATATAATCAGTAGCATTGCGATTAATTTTCTCAGCATCATTAGTAGATGTGACAGTAGTTCCTCCTGACTGAGAAATTGCTTTATCAAACAAACCTCTCGATAAGGGAGATGAATAGAGGGCTATAACATTTTGACCCCCAGCGCTTTCACCAAAAATTGTTATGTTATTTGGATCGCCTCCAAAAAATTGTATATTTTCTTTAATCCATTTGAGAGCCATAATTTGGTCTAAAAGACCAAAATTAGAGGAAGAGTCCTCACCTTCTTGTTCCCTTAATTCAGGATGAGATAACCAACCAAAAATTCCTAATCTGTAAGCAATACTAACAAAAATTATTTCTTCTGATCTAACAAATACTTCAGGATTATACTCAGAAGGCATTCCGGTTGTATTACCTCCACCATGTATCCATACCATTACAGGTAATTTAATATTATCATTTAATATAGAATTTTTAGAAAATGCTGGAGAATAAATATTCAAATATAAACAATCCTCTGAACCTACAACTGCCCCCGGCTTAACAAGTCCATTATTTGTTAGAGAAGACTGAAATTGAACACATGGCTCAGCGAAAGATACAGCTTCATATTTTTTATCATAATTTTTTAGCTCTCGAGTTGCTCTCCACCTAAAATTATTAATAGGTTTTTCAGCATAGGGAATTCCAAGCCACTTATATACGCCTAAAGAGTCTACTGTACCTATAATTTCAGCATTGTTGGTTATTCTTAGTGTTTCAATTGAAACTTTATTTTTACTTGTATCTAGATTTATTGATTGTGATGTTTCACAGGCTGAAAGTGTAATCAATAAAAAAATAATATAAAATTTTGTTATTATTTTTATCATTTAAAATAACTACTATAAAAAAAAGGAATAAAAAACATTTAATTATTTATTAGTATTTGAATAAATAAAAAAATAATTTAAGATTATTTTATTAGGGGAAAAATATGAGTGAAGAAATTAAAAAAGATAGAGCCACCTATAAAGATATGGCCTCATCAACAAAAGAAGACTGGGATATAATCTCTGGGTATGCAAGAGATTTCAATCGGAACCTTTCCTATAGAATACTTGATCATCTAAGATTGCTAAAAGATGACCATGGTGGCTTTTCAGTGGATAGACTTGAGCATAGTTTACAGACTGCTACCCGTGCTTATAAAGATAATCGAGATGATGAATATGTTGTATGTGCATTAATGCATGATATTGGAGATATGCTTGGATCGCATAATCATGCTGAGATAGGTGCTGCTATTTTAAAACCCTTTGTATCTGAACAAAATCATTGGATGCTAAATCATCATGGAATTTTTCAAGGTTACTACTTTTTTGATCACCTAGGACTAAATAAAAATATGCGTGATCAATTTAAAGGTCATGATCACTATGAATATACAGCTCAGTTCTGTCATCTTTATGATCAATGCGCTTTTGATCCAAACTATGAATCAATGTCCCTTGAGGATTTTGAACCGATGGTTCATAGAGTTCTTATCAAGCCAAAAAATTCAATCTATAAGCATTAAAAATCATTAGAAATGTCATTAGTTAAATTATCATCAAAACTTGCTTGGACTGCAGCTTTTTTACTTACTGCAATTAATACTTACTCATTTGCCGACAGGCAGCTTCCATCAATTATGATACCGGAATTAAAAGCTGAACTGCTTTTAACGGATGCTCAAATAGGTTTCCTATTTGGTACAGTTTTTGCAATATTTTTTGGAATATCTACACTGATATTTGGGAGACTAGCCGATACACCGTATCGAAAAAATGTACTTATTTTTGCAATAATAATGTGGAGCGTCTTAACAGGTCTTTGTGGTATTGCACAACAATTTTGGGATTTAATTATTTTTAGAATTGGTGTTGGTGTTGGAGAGGCGGCATTAGGACCAATTGCCCTAGTTGTACTATCAGCATATTTTACAAGAGAAAAGCTTCCTTTAGCTCTTGGTATTTGGGGTGCTGGACCTTTTTTAGGATCTGCACTTGCTGGGTGGGGTGGAGCTGCAGTAATAACTAATATGGATAAAATTAAACCATATTTGGGTTTTTTATCTGAATTTTCTGACTGGAGAATCACCTTCTTTTTATTTGCAGTTCCTGGGTTGATTTTTGCGTTACTTTTAAAATTTTTACCATTCCCTGAAATTACTTTAGAAAAAAAGGAAGAGGCTGAATTTATGCCTTTTTTTAAAAAAGCTTGGAAATTCTTTATCTTAATGTTTGTTGGGGTAACTATAACTGGTCTAGTAGGTTATTCAGTATTAGCCTGGGGAATAGAAATGTTGGTGAGAGTTCATGACATACCTAAAACAATAGCTGGTCAAAATTTTGGTCTATTTAATATTTTTCTTGGTATTGGGGGAAGTATTGGTGCCGGTATTATAGCAAGTAAAATGATTGAAAAAGGTATTATTAATGCTCACCTTAGAATTGCAGGTATTTTTGTAATTTTAATATGGATTTCACTTTTACTTTTCACTCTATCTGCTTCTTCCCTCTACTCACAAGTTGGTCTAGCTGGAATGATTTTATTTATGTCTTGCGGTCCAGGTTTATATGGAGCAGCATTTCAGAATGCCTCCCCAATTAACCTAAGAGGAAGGACAGCAGCTATTTATTATATCAGCGCTAATGTCGTGGGATTTGCTCTTGGACCTTTTGCTTTAGGATTCTTTAATGATTATATATTCAATGAAGTAAACGGTTATGATCAAACTGGAATAAGATTCTCGCTATTAAGTTTAGGTATAATTTTATACCCAATTGCCGCTTTATGTTTTTATAGAGCATCAAAACTATTTCTGCCTCTGGAAGCCGAAGCTCGTTAATACATTAGTAAATTAATTAATTGACCTCTATAAATTGATTTATAAAATTAGTCTTATTTAAGGAAGAATTATGAAATATGAAAACTTAAAATTTGATGTTCAAGATAACATTGGAACAATAACTCTCAATAGACCGAATTCAGCCAATGCTATTACCATACCTCTTGTTAAAGAACTTTTAGATGTAGCCATAAGATGTGAGTCTGGGGAAAAAATAAGGGTACTCATTCTTCAAGGTGAAGGCCCTATATTTTGTGCTGGCGGTGACTTAAAGTTCATGACCGAGCAAAAAAATCTTCGAGCAGCAATTTCTGAAATGATAGGCATACTTCATGTTGCATTATCAAAAATTGATCATTTAGATGTACCAATGATTGGAGCTATTACTGGAACAGCTGCAGGCGCTGGTCTTTCTCTTGTCTCGGCCTGCGATATGGCAATTGCAGGAGAAAATGTTAAATTTTCATCTGCTTATACCGCAGCAGGTCTTACTCCTGACGGAAGTTCAACATTCCACCTTCCAAGATCTATTGGAAAAAAAAGAACAATGGAATTAATGTTAACTAATAGGGTTTTATCATCCAAAGAAGCGCTTGACTGGGGATTAATAAATAGAGTTGTGAATGATGAAGATGTAATTACTGAAACAAATAAACTTGCCATGAAGATTGCAAAAGGACCTACTAAAGCGTTCGGCGGTGTTAAGGAAATGCTAAGACAAAGTTTTTCTAATGGTTTAGAAACGCAAATGGAATTGGAATCCCAGATATTTTCAGAACAATTAAAAAGTGTGGATGGTCCGGAAGGAATTGAGGCCTTTACCTCAAAAAGAAAACCTGAATTCAAAGGAAAATAAAATGATAGAAATATCTGATCAAGAGCTTGAAAAAAAGAAAATCAAAGTTCTTGGAAAAAATATGTCATATATTGAAAGGGGTGAAGGTGATCCAATTATTTTTCAACATGGAAATCCCACATCCTCATATCTTTGGAGAAATATTATTCCATACTTGGAGAACCAAGGAAGATGCATAGCAATTGATTTAATTGGTATGGGAGATAGTGATAAACTTAATGATGAGGGTAATAATACTTATTCCTACCATGTTCAAAAAAAATATTTTGATGCCTGTTTGGAGGAATTAGAAATAAATAAAAATACTACTTTTGTAATTCACGATTGGGGTTCAGCTCTAGGTTTTAATTGGGCTTATGAGCACCAACAAGATATTAAAGGAATATGCTATATGGAGGCCATTGTAAAAAATATTACTTGGGATGATTGGCCCGAAGATGCAAAATCAATTTTCCAAGGATTTAGATCAGATGCAGGTGAAGATTTAATTTTGAAGAAGAATTTATTTATTGAAGGGATTCTTCCAAATGCAATTATCCGAAATTTAACAGAAAGTGAAATGAGTATTTATCGGAGACCGTTTATAGCGGAAATCGATAGAAGGCCTACATTAGATTGGCCAAGACAAATCCCAATAAACAATGAACCAGAGGATGTATGTAAAATTGTAGAAGATTATTCATCCTGGATGTCTATAAATGAAATACCTAAATTATTTATAAATGCTGATCCTGGATCTATTTTAACAGGAAAACAAAGAGAATTTTGTAGAAACTGGAATAATCAACAAGAATTGACTGTTAAAGGAAACCATTTTATTCAGGAAGACTCACCAAAGGAAATTGGTGAGGCTATATCGAATTGGTACAGAAATCTCTAAATGAAAAAAGAACAGTTTACAAAAAAATTTCACAATTTTGGTGATGGAAATGTTTCATATATTGAATGGAATGATGATAAAGGATTGCCGGGTTTTCAATTTTCGCATGCTACTGGTTTTAATTCTCTAACATATAGAAAATTATTAGAACCCCTCTCAAATGAGTTTCACATAAGAGCAATTGATGCCAGAGGGCACGGTTTTACAGAAACTAAAGCTATGCCAAAAAAGATGTATGATTGGGTAGTATACAGAGATGATTTAATACGTTCAGTAGAAAATTTTGTTGAGAGAAAAGGTAAACCAATAATTTTAGGTGGACACTCCATGGGTGGTGCAACAATTATGCAAGTGGCTGCATCTAGACCAGAACTTGTATCAGGATTAGTTTTGATTGAACCAGTTTTAATTCCAAAGAAAAATTTAAACTTAATAAAGTTAGGAAGAAAATTTCCTATCTTTAAATTCTTACCATTTATTAAAGAAGCTTTATCAAGAGCTGATAGCACTTTAAAACGAAGAAGAGAATTTCCTAACAAAGAAATGATTAAAAGGTCATATAAGGGAAGAGGCGCTTTTACTACTTGGGTAGATGGTTTTTTAGATGACTACATAGATGGTGGAACTAAAACAGAAGGTAATTATCATATTCTTACTTGTCATCCTGAATGGGAAGCAGCAACTTTTTCATCTTGGAAACATAATGCCATGGAGGCAATAAAAAAAATAAATTGTCCAATTACCCTTTTACAAGGTGAAATAGGTTCGACTACACAAGAGCCAGGTATTAAATTATTAAAAAAACAAGATCCAAGTGGAACATTTAAAATAATAGAAAATTCTTCTCATTTTTTACCAATGGAATATCCAGAAATAGTTCAAAAAGAAATAAAAAAAATCAAAAATAGAGTTTGAGTAATATTAAAGTTTTTCGAATTTATTTCTAAATCTAAAATTATTGAGCTAAGGTTACCTTAGGAGAATATTATGGATGAAGAAAATAACTCTATAAATAATAAAAATAATAAAGTTATAGAGAGTAACTCTCTAAATTTAGTCGAAAAAAATAATCAAAAAGCTAGGGATGAGGTAAAAATTTCAGAAAAAATTATTGAGATAGATATACCTCAAACAAATAAAGAAATTTTAATTAATAATACAAACAAAAATAATAATTCATCAAAAGATGTTAACTTTATTGATGCATTAAATGGCCTGATAGTACTAATCTTAATTTGTATGATTGCGTTAGGCTTGTCAGAAAGGTTCAAAAAATTTTAACCTTTTAGAACACACTTTCCGTTATTTATTACCATAACATTTCTTTCTTTAACCCAAGATCTAAATGAAATTTCCTTATCATCAACCCAAATTTCGGTTGAAATTTTTTCACCCGGAAATACGGGTGACGAGAATCTAACATCAAGTTGTTCAATCATTGAACTATCATAATCACAAACATCTTGAATAATTGATTTACATGCTGTTCCGTAAGAGCACAATCCATGAAGTATTGGTTTAGGAAAACCTGCAGCCTCTGCCACATCTGGATCTGAGTGAAGTGGATTCCTATCACCTGACAATCTATACAAAAGGGCTTGATCAGGCGATGTATTTAAATCGCTAATAATATCTGGATCTCTATCCGGAATAGCATGCGGTTTAGGTCCACCCTCTTTTGGTCCACCAAAACCACCATCACCTCTAGCAAAAGTTGTTCCGCCTAATGTACATAAAAGACTTCCTGTTTCTTTATCCTTAATATTTACCTCGGTAATTAATAAAGCTCCCTTTTCTTCACCTTTGTCAATTACATCAGTTACTCTAGAGTCTACCAAAATATTTGCTGAAACTGGAAGTGGTTGATGTATTTTTAATCTTTGTTCGCCATGCACGACCATAAGATAATTGATTCCACTATCTCGCATATGTCCTGCACCCCAAGCTATTACCGTTGCCATTGAAGGTATGGTTTTTAGATTTTTTTCATAAACAAAATCTAATTCTTTTCTATTTAGAGGATCTCTTCCAAAACCAATGCCAAGAGCATAAAGCATTGTATCATTGTCAGTATATGAGTACTCAACATCATTGGTTTTCATTGACATAATTTTATCATAATCAATTGCCATAATTTTCTCCTAAAAAAATATACAAAAACATGCTAGAAATTAACTATCAAGATAGTATTTTATAATTTTTAGATAAAGGAATTTAAAATGTCACTTACAGATGAAAAATTTGAATGTTTTAAAATAGATATTCAAGATAAAATTGCACACATAATACTTAATAGACCAGAAAAAATGAATAGCTTACCAGTATCATTTTGGTCAGATTTACCAAGAATTATTAATGAAATTGATTACGATGCTTTAGCAAGAGTAATTGTTATATCATCTACAGGTAAACATTTTAGTGCTGGTATGGATTTATCTGTTTTTAGTAATGCAGAGAATGCCCGAAACAAGGAAAACCCACAAACAGACCCAGGGAGAAAAAAAGGTAGTTTTTATAAAGGTCTGCTGAAACTTCAAGAAACCTTTAATTGTATAGATAACTCAAGAATTCCTGTTTTGATGGCTATACAGGGTGGTTGTATTGGTGGAGCAGTAGACTTTGCATCAGCCTGTGATATGAGATATTGCACCGAGGATGCATTTTTCTGCATTCAAGAAATTAATATAGGCATGACAGCTGATGTTGGAACTTTTCCAAGACTACCTTATTTATTGCCAATGGGTTTAGTAAAAGAACTTGCATTTACTGGTAGAAGAATGTTCTCAAAGGAAGCCAATGAATGTGGTTTAGTAAATAATGTTTTCTCTAACTATGAAGATATGATGAAAGAAGTAATGGCGATAGCAAAAGAGATTGCAAAAAAATCTCCTCTTGCAGTTTGGGGTTCAAAGGAGGCTATTAATTATACCCGTGGTAGAACTATTGAAGAGGGACTTAACCAAATAGCCATGTGGCAAACCGGTATGTATAATCCTCAAGTAGATATGAAAGAAGCATTGAGCGCTCAAATTGAGAAGAAAGATCCTGAGTTTGAAGACCTATATCCTATTAAAAAAGATTTGGGATTACTTTGATTAAAAAAATCGCTGATGTGCAAATATTAAATTTATTTCAATATCTTTTGACTTAATATGGTCTTTATCATCTATAAAACTCAAATTAATAAATGATTTTCTGTTATCCCTATGAAACGACCATGATGTTTCAAAGTTTATTTCTCTTCCAGATGGGATTATAGGTAAAGTTACTGATTTAAATTCAACAACTCCATTAGGATTTCTTCCTTTTGGTATGTTTAAAGATACTCTTGCTTTCTCAATTCTAGGATCTTGTTTGATACGAAATGATAGAAAATCATTTTTATAAAAAAGCGATTTTTTAATTAAAGCAAAATCAAAACTAAATTCCTCTAAGCCTGAAATATTTTTAATGATTTTATCTGAGTTTATATTAGAGGAGTTTGAATAGTTTATACTTCCTATAAAACTTAATTCTTTTGCTAATGATGACTTAAAAGAAATCGATGAAAAAATACTCTTTGTATCTTCAATTATACTAAAAGCGCCATTAAAACGATTATCAAATAGACCATTATTTGTTTCTAAAAATCCAAGAGTGTAACCAATCATAAACTTTGATAAAATATTATTCCTGAGCGTTAAATTGAGACCTTTACTTTCATTTTTAGTTTTTTGAAAATAATAACTTGGTTTTAAAAACCAATCTTCACTTCTCTTAAAACCAGAAAAAATATTTAAATCAAAATATAATTCATTTAACCTATTTGAAAAACCAAGACTATAACCCTCTTCGACTAGATTTAACCATGGAGTTAGAAAAGCTTCTTTATCATAAAAACTCTGGTAAATTAGTAATTCTTCAGATGTATCTAGAAAATTTGATGAAGGATTTTTTCCAAAAGCTAGTGATAACAGGGTATCTTTTCTTCGAAAATTTATCTCTGCAAAATCAATTTTATTCACCTCTGCGCCGGTTGAGTTTAGAAATCTCTTCCATGATGAATAAAATTCAAAACCTTGAGAGGAAAAATAACCATATTTCTTTTCTTTAAAATTAAATAATCTCTCCATAGTTTTTGAGGATGAAATATTACTTCTTATAAAAGAACTAACTGGCACAGAAAAGGGAGCGCCCAGTGCATCAAATATGGATAATTTTGTTTTTCCTAAGCTATTTTTTAGACCATCACCAAAAGATTTTGTTAGAAATATATTTGAACTTGTAGATGGTAACGCCTTTGAATATATACTTGACCTAGTATAGAAAAGAGTTGAACCAACTGGCGATGACGCTTTTTTTAAGTCTAGCAAACCTTGTCCATAAATTTCTTTATCAGCGTATTTCCCAGTTTTATTAGCAGTTATAAATAAGCGTTCTAAAATTTGAACACTGGATAAATTATCTCTAAAGAGTTCTTTTAACACAGCTATTGATCCAGTTACGTGAGGTGCAGAAAAGGATGTTCCCGATCCAAGTAAGTATGCTTCAGTAGGATAATTTTCTAGATAGTCTAAAACATTATCATTAAAATTACTTTTTTCATTCTCTGAAAGTGAATTAAATAAATTATTAGGAATTGCAAGAGGCACCTTTACACCGGGTGCGGCGATACAAAAATCAGCGGCAACACCACATCGGTTTGAAAAATCAGCAATTTCACCTTCTTGATCAACAGCAACAACTGCAACATTATTCTTAGCTAGTTCTGGAAAATAATAACCTAAGCCAGCCAAAATTCCTGGATTTGCAGCATTTACTTGCTCACCTTCAGTATCTGTTATTCCATTATAATTACCAGCTGACCAAACAAAAATAGTCTCCTGTTGACTTGCAAAAGTATTTATTAATTTTGGAAACGTATTTTGAAGAGTTTCTCTTGAATAATCAGTTATCTGTCCAGTAAATCCAAAGCTATTGTTAATAACATCTGATTTAGAAGACAGTTCTTCATAGAACTTAGATTCCTGTTCATCAAATCGCTCCCAGCTAAAAGCCGGTATATCTATTGGTTCATATTCACCATCCGAGGGTGGAGAGCCTAATTCAATTGCAATAAATAAAATTTGAGCATCATAAGCAACACCATGCATATTTCTATCGACGGGTTCATTATCTTTTCTACCCGCGATTATTGAGCTTGTAGCGGTACCATGAAATTTCTCTAAAGGAGTAGGTTCTCTATTTCCGCTATACATTAAAATACTGTCAGGATGAAGAATATTTTCTTTAAGAAACTCATGATGACCCCAATCTAGAGCTTCGTCAACCACACCGACCACTACACCCTTGCCTGAGGCACCGTAAGAATATGCATCTGAGGCATTTATAAAATCTAAACCCCATTGATTTCTATATTCAGGTGTTTCAAAAGTTTCCTTTGGAATAAATATATTCGTATTTGGGTCAAGTGTTTCAGATGAATTATTTTCTTGAGCTGGTATTGGTGTTAATTGACTTGAAGAGCCTCCTCCTCCGCCTCCACATCCATTTAACAATATTACTAATACTATTAGAGATATAGATTTATGCATTGAATTAAAAAACATCTAAAGATTATTGGTCCAAACGCTTGAGGATGAAGCAATTATTTCATCATCCTTTATAATATAGGTTTTTATAAAAAGTGTATCTTTACTCTTTTTTTCAATAGACGATTTTATATGTGACTCATTTATTTCAAAATTATCGTCTAAGTCACCTAAATCTATATTAATAGTTAATAATTTTGGCTTAACTCCAAATTCACTAGTTGCTATTGCGTGTTTATTATCTAAAATAGTTTGATAATAATTATGTCTTGTATGATGATTTGACAAAAAAACTCCTTATACTTATGACATAATTTAATTTCTAAAATTAAAAAAGGAAAATATATTAAAAATTAAAATACTATAAATAACTTTATAGCCTAATTAATAACAATGAATTCTTATCTTACACAACTCACAAGGAGCTAATAATGACAAGAGAAGCAGTGATAGTTTCAACAGCAAGAACAGGACTCGCAAAATCTGGGCGAGGTGGTTTTAACATAACACATGGAGCCGCTATGGCTGGGCATGCCGTTAAACACTCTATTGAAAGAGCAAAATTAGATCCAAATGAAATTGAAGATGTGATTATGGGCTGTGGTACACCAGAAGGAGCAACAGGACAAAACGTTGGAAGACTTGCTGCTATTTGGGCAGGCTGTCCAGTTACAACATCCGGTGTAACGGTTAATAGATTTTGTTCATCAGGGCTTCAAACTATAGCGATGGCAGCTGGAAGAGTTATAAATGAAGGGGCACAGGCAGTCGTTGGTGCAGGTGTAGAGTCAATTTCTTTAGTTCCAATGCAAGGTATTAATTTTAACAATATTACAGAAGAGAAATTAATGGAGAGTTATCCAGCATTGTGGATGCCTATGATTGAAACTGCAGATATAGTGGCAAAGAGATACAATATCTCACGTGAGGCTCAGGATGAGTATTCCCTACAAAGTCAACAGCGAACAGCCGCAGCTCAAGATGCAGGATTATATATAGATGAAATAGTAGCTATGGAAACAAAAATGAAGATTGTTGATAAAGAAAGTGGTGAAGAGAGCATTGTCGATTATACAGTTGATAAAGATGAGTGTAATAGACCCACAACTACTTTGGAAGGCCTCTCACAACTAAAGCCAGTTCGTGGCGATGAGCATTTTATTACTGCTGGAAATGCTTCTCAATTATCCGATGGCGCAGCTTCAGTAGTTGTAATGGATTCAAAATTAGCTGAACAAAAAGGGCTTGAACCTCTTGGTGCATTCAGGGGTTTTGCTGTTGCTGGCTGTGAGCCTGATGAAATGGGTATTGGCCCAGTATTTGCGATCCCTAGGCTTTTAGAAAGAAATAATTTAACGATAGACGATATTGATTTATGGGAGCTTAACGAAGCTTTTGCAAGTCAGACTCTTTATTGCCGTGATAAGCTAGGTATTGATAATGAAAAATTAAATGTTAACGGAGGTTCAATAGCAATTGGACATCCTTTTGGAATGACTGGTGCTCGATTAGTTGGACATATTCTTCTTGAAGGTAAAAGAAGAAAAGCAAAAAATGTTGTTGTCACAATGTGTATTGGTGGCGGAATGGGTGCAGCTGGTCTGTTCGAAGTCTTTAATTAAGGTTCTCTTGAAGTTTGAATAACAAGCTTGCCCTTATTTTCACCTGTGAATAATTTGTTAACTGCATCGGGGGCATTTTCAATGCCCTCAACAACATCAACCTTATACTTAATTTTACCTTCAGCAATCCATTGACCAAGTGTTTGAAGACATTCCTCAAACTGATTAGCAAAGTCTGAGACTAAAAAACCAGTAACGGTTAGAGTTTTCATTAATATATTTCTATACATTTTTGGACCAGTGGATGACCAATCATTGTACATTGAGATTAATCCACAAACAGGTATCCTTCCAAATTTATTCATTAACGTTAATGCTGCATCAAGTGTATCACCCCCAACATTGTCAAAATAAATATCAATACCATTTGGACATGCTGCTTTTAATGCATCAAAAATATTTTCCTTTTTATAATTAATTACACTATCAACGCCCAATTCATTTTTAAGCCAGTCGCATTTCTCATCGGACCCTGCAATAGCAACAACATTACATTCTTTTATTTTTGCGATTTGACAAACTATCGAGCCAACAGCTCCAGCAGCTGCTGAAACAACTACAGTCTCTCCTTTCTTAGGCTGTCCTATATCAAGTAAACCAAAGTATGCTGTAGGCCCTGTAAAACCCAGAACAGAAATAAAAGCCGTAAGTGGTAACCCAGTTTCTGTTGGTAATTTTATGACATCATTTCCAGGTACAATAAAATATTCCTGCCAACCTCCATGCATCCCACCCTGGATAATATCACCAACAGAAACATCCTTTGCTTTTGATTCTTCTACAATAGCAATAGATCCACCAGCTCTCATAATATCACCGATCTCGACCGGTTCCATGTATTGATCAACATCTGACATCCAAATCCTATTTGTAGGATCCAGTGAAAAATATATTGTTCTGGCAAGAACCTCGTTGTCATTAATATGTGGAATATCTTCTTCAACAAGACTTAGATCACTATTCTTGATTTCACCTACAGGTCTTTTATTTAGACGCCATGATTTAAATGTATGATTTGAATTTGACAAAACTGACCCCCAAACAAGTAATTAATAGCTTCAACTTTTGTTATTTTTTTCTTAAAATGTCAAAAAAAACAAAAAAAAATAACTTTTTTGTTTTTTCCTTATTGACCTACAGAACGAACAGGATACTATATTTTGTGTTAGGTAACGTTATATACTCTATTTGTAGTAAAATTTACTTAAAAAATAGGAAGCCAAAAACTAACGTATATAACGCCCTAAATATTATTTAAATTGCCGTTACAAGCAATAATGCAACATTTGTTGTAGAGAGAGTCTGACTCTCTCAAAAAAATGAAGGGATAAAAGATGCTAATGAATAGACCAGAAAAAATTGAACAAAATAAAAAAAAGAAGACTCCTACTCCTGTGATTTCTGGTTATACTAAAGAGGAGATGGAAGAAATTTATTCATATGCACAGTCAAAAATTGGTGAAAAACCACCCGCTGAGTTATCAGAGCAGCCACGCATTGATTTTAAAATTAATGACAGAGCAGTTCAACATAAAGGCAAAGGTTTTAGAGTTAAAATTGATCCATCTAGAGACTCACTTTTAACAGATTTTGGTAGAGAAACACTTGAAGACAGATATTTAATGCCCGGCGAGTCTTTTCAAGATCTATTTGCACGTGTTGCCTCATATTATGGTGACAACCAAGAGCACTCACAGCGCCTTTATGATTATATATCACGGCTATGGTTTATGCCTTCAACACCTGTTCTTTCAAACGGCGGCACTGGAAGAGGACTTCCAATATCGTGCTTCCTAAATGAGGCAAGTGATAGCTTAGGCGGAATTGTAGATCTGTGGACAGAAAATGTATGGCTTGCATCAAAAGGTGGTGGAATTGGTTCGTATTGGGGTAACCTAAGATCAATCGGTGAGCCTATTGGTGGAGTTGGAAAAACTAGTGGAATAGTTCCTTTTATAAGAGTTATGGACTCTTTAACTCTAGCTATTAGTCAAGGTTCATTAAGGCGAGGATCAGCTGCAGTTTATCTACCCATTGATCACCCTGAAATTGAAGAGTTTATTGAAATAAGAAGACCTACAGGTGGTGACCCAAATAGAAAGGCCCTAAATCTTCACCATGGCATACAGCTTACCGATGCATTTATGAGGGCTGTCGAAGAAGATGCAGACTGGGATTTAAGAAGTCCACATGATCAATCCGTGCAAAAGACTGTTTCTGCACGTTCTTTATGGATTAGAATGTTAACAGCTAGAATCGAAACAGGTGAGCCATATTTAGTTTATAAAGATACAGTTAATAACCTTAGACCAGAGCAACAAAAGCTTGCAGGATTAGAAATTAAAACCTCAAATCTTTGTAGTGAAATTACCTTGCCAACAGGTATAGATCACCATGGAGAGAACCGAACGGCTGTATGTTGTTTGTCTTCAGTAAATATTGAGAAATTTTTTGAATGGGAAAATGAGAAAAATTTTATACCTGATATTATGCGTTTTTTAGATAACGTTCTTCAAGACTTTATTGATAATGCACCGGAAACCATGAAGAGTGCTGCCTATGCAGCAACTCGTGAAAGATCAGTTGGTTTGGGTGTGATGGGGCTTCATTCTTTCTTTCAAGAAAATAACGTTCCCTGGGAAAGTGCAGTAGCAAAATCTTGGAATAAAAAAATATTTAATCATATAAAAGTAGGTGCTGATCAGGCATCAATAGACCTTGCTAAGGAAAAAGGTCCCTGCCCTGATGCAAAGGAATACGGAATAATGGAGCGCTTTTCAAACAAAACAGCAGTAGCTCCAACAGCTTCAATATCAATTATTTGCGGTGGATCAAGCCCAGGTATTGAACCAATTGCTGCAAATGTTTATGCTCATAAAACACTGTCAGGAACATTTACAGTGAGAAATCGACACCTAAAAATTCTTCTCCAAGAAAAAAATCAAGATAAAGATGAAGTATGGCTTTCTATTTTATCAAATGGTGGATCAGTTCAACACCTTGATTTCTTATCTGAGCATGAAAAAGATGTCTATAAAACTGCATTTGAAATCGACCAAAGATGGTTAATAGACCTCGCTGGTGATAGATCTGAAATGATTGATCAAGCTCAGTCGCTAAATGTCTTCTTACCCGCAGATAGTGATAAAGCATACTTGCATGAAGTTCATTATTCAGCATGGAAAAAAGGTGTTAAAAGCCTGTATTATTGTCGTTCACTCTCTTTACAGAGAGCTGAAAATTCTTCTAACCAACCAACCAAAATTGATGTTAAAACTCTTGATGAGGTTGCAGCTGAGTCAAATCCAAATGATTATGACGAATGTCTTGCGTGTCAATAAATAAAATAGAATAGAGAGAAAATTATGTCCCTTCTTGAAGAAAGATTAGTATACAAACCGTTTAAATACCCTTGGGCTTATGAAGCATGGCTAAAGCAACAAAGAATTCACTGGCTTCCTGAAGAAGTTCCTCTTGCTGAGGATGTTAAAGATTGGGAAAAAAATCTTACTGCACCTGAAAAAAATTTATTAACACAAATATTTAGATTTTTTGTTCAAGCTGATGTTGAGGTAAATAATTGCTATATGAAGCATTACTCAAAAGTATTTAAACCAACAGAAGTTCAAATGATGCTTGGTGCATTTTCAAATACAGAAACAATTCATATTGCTGCTTACAGCCATCTTTTAGACACCATAGGTATGGCAGAAGTCGAATACAGTGCTTTTCTTGAATATGAAGCTATGAAAAATAAATTTGATTATATGAGAATGTGGGGTGTAGAAACAAACGAAGATATTGCGAAAACACTCGCAGTTTTTGGGGCTTTCACGGAAGGAGTTCAACTCTTTGCATCATTCGCTGTTTTAATGAATTTTCCCAGACAAAACAGGATGAAAGGTATGGGTCAGATAGTAACTTGGTCAGTTAGAGATGAAACACTTCACACTGAGTCAGCTATAAGATTATTCAGAACATTCGTCGAAGAGAATCCATCAGTTTGGAATAAAGAGGTACAAGAAGAAATTGTAAAAGCCTGTGCAACAGTGATTGAGCATGAAGATGCTTTTATTGATTTAGCATTTGAATTAGGTGGCGTAGAGGGTATGGAGGCAAGTGAAGTTAAAAATTATATTAGATATATTGCTGATAGAAGATTAACACAGCTTGGTTTACCAGAACTATTTAAGATTGAAAAAAATCCACTACCATGGATGGATGAGATGCTAAATGCTGTAGAGCATACAAACTTTTTTGAAGGAAGAGCTACAGAATATTCAAGAGCAGCAACAACTGGTAGTTGGTCAAAAACATTCAAGGAAGCATTTGGGACATAAAATATTTAAAACTAAGACTCAATTTTATGCTCAAGGTATCGTTTGGTATAAATTTTACCAGCACTTACACCAAATTGATCAAAGGGGTTTATACTTAGCATAACTGAGGAAATAAAAGTCCTATGCTCCCACATCGTTATCAAATAACCTAAAGTAAATGCATCAACTTTGTTCAATAAAAAAAGATTTACAAATATGTTCCCATTAATCTTTTCATTTTCTTTTAGATCTCTTGCACCCTTAGAAAGAAGATTGGATTGTGTAACAGCCTGGGCATAAGCTAAATCATTGTTATCTGATTTACTTGCAATAATATCAGCACATATTTTTTGTGAACCCTGGTGAAGTAATTGAAAGTATGAATGCTGAGCCATAGGTCCATAACCACCGAAAATAATTTGTCCAGTATTCTTATAACCGGACTTAATATTAACGGGTTTACCTAATGACTCCATTTCTAGCTGCTGAAAATAGTCCGACAAAGATCTAAATAACCAAATGTATGAGAGTATAACCCTAGTATTTTTATTCTTTAGGTTATTATTCCATAAATCTGAAAAGGATAGCCTTTTAATAAAGCTAAAATATTGATCATCTTCAAGAAGAGCAGTTTCAGCTGTCTTTCCACCTTCTAAGAAGCTTTTATACTGATTTTTTTCAATTATAGGTAATTCAGCAATAGGTGACCATATTGAATACCTTCCACCTATTTCCTTATCAAAGGTAATTATGTTATTTTTGTTAATACCATAATTTTTTGCTTCATCAGGATTAGCTGTTATTGCGATGAAATTGTCATTGATTGATGACCAGTCCATCGCTTTCATCAGCATATTGATAGTCTCATCTGTTTTAAATGACTTTGATGAAACTATAAAAATTGTATCACTAGGATCTAATAAGTAAGTTTTATGGATAAATTCAGTTAAGTCAGATCCAGTTAAAAATTGAAAATTAAATTTTTTGTTAATCTCAAAAGAATTTAAACTCTCTGTCAATAATTTTGGTCCCTCATACGACCCTCCAATACCAATAATTATTATATTTATTTTCTTTGGTTTTTTATTTTTACAGACTTTCTCTATTAATTTAGTTAAAGGATTATTTATATTTGGCTCTCTTTTTTTATATTTAGGGTGCCAAGCTGCTTGATTTTCAGTTTCATTAACAATCTTACCATCTAAAAGATCATGAATTTTAGACCTAAGATTAAGTTCTTTGGATTTATAATCAAATTCGTTATACAACTCTTGGGTAAAATCATTTGTTAAAGATTCAAAATTTAATACCGAGTTTTCAAATAAATAATTTTTTGGTTTTTTTTTATTCATATTTTTATAATTTAACTAAAGTTTTACCAATATTTTCACCGGTAAAAATCTTTTTGTATGAAATCAAAATATTTTCCAAACCTTCAGTAATATCTGCCTTAAACTTTAATGACCCTTCTTTATACCATTCAGACAACATTGACTCAATTCTAGGACCATCCTCTAAGAAATCTGGGCAGAAAAAACCTGTAATAGTTGCTCTTTTCATCAATAATTGATCAAAATTATCAGGACCAGGTAATCTGGCTCCCTCTTTATTATACTGGGCTAAAAGACCGCATAAGGGTATACGTGCATTCAAAGCTAAATTTTGCATAACTACATCAAGAATATCACCAGCAACATTATCAAAATATATATCAACACCATCGGGACAATGTTTCTTCAATGCTTCGTCTAGATTTTCTGTTTTATAATTGATAGCGATATCAAAACCTAAATCTTTAGTTAGCCATTCACACTTTTCATCACTACCAGCTAAACCAATAACTCTACATCCTGCTTTTTTTGCGATTTGACCAGCTAAAGAACCGGTAGCCCCTGCTGCTGCAGAAACCAGAAAGTTCTCTCCTGGTTTTGGTTTTCCTACTTCCATAACACCAACATAAGCAGTCCATCCATTTAAACCTAAGGCAGAAAGGTATGCTTCATCGCAATCAAGGCCTTTTTCCAATACAAGAAAGGAGTCTGAATCAACATTAGCAAAATCGGCCCACTCACCGAAACCTCTAACTAAATCACCTTCTTTAAAATCAGAATTTGCGGATTTAATAACTTCAGCTAAACAAACACCAACCATCGAGGAGCCTAACTCAATAGGTGGCTGATATGAATCTTGACGATCACTCATCCACATTCTGGTACCTGCATCCATAGAAATAATTTTTAGCTTTATTTGTATTTGTCCATTAACTGGATCACTTATTTCTTCATCAACTAATTCTAAAGCTTCTTCAAAATTAATCCCATTTGGTCGAGCATTTAATTTCCATACTTTTCTTCTCATATCATCACCTTTTAGAAAATAATATCTCTAGGCTTAGCACCATCAAAATATTTATCTTGAATTTCTCTCATTTTTTTTGTTGCCCCATCAGAATTTACAATTGATTGAAACAAATCTTGTTCACTCCTTAAAGCTTCTGTTAAAGGAAGCTCGAGACTATCATTTAAAATTTTTTTTAACAATACGAGAGCTTCTTTTGGCTTTTTAGTTAGTTCATTTGCTAAATCTTTAGAACATTCCAAAGAGCCACCCTTTTTTGTAAGCTTATTAATTCCTTTTAACTCATACATTTGTTCTGCAGAAAATTCATTTCCTAAAAAAACTAATTCTGCTGTTTTTGTTGGTCCGATTAATCTTGCAACTCTACTTGTTCCACCAAGTCCTGTAGTTAAATTCAAATCAATCTCAGGTTGGCAAAACTTAACACCTTCTTCTGCTATTCTAAAGTCACAAGCCCACCCTATTTCTGCCCCACCACCTGATGCTCTGCCATTTATACATGCTATAGAGATTATATCAGGATGAGTAATTTCTTTCATTAAACGAAACCAGGAAACTCCAGGTGCAGTAGTTTCTCTACCCTCATAAATTGCTAAAATATCTTCTAACCATGCATGTTCAAACCAATGATCATTTAAACCTGATGCTAAAATAAAAATATTACTACCATTTTCTCTGGAGCTTTTTATCTCTAAATATAAATCCTCTGCAGCCTTCCAAGTAATATTATTATTAACTTCTGGATTATTCATTGTTAAAATAATGACGCCATTGGATAGTATTTCTTTATCAATTATTTTTTTCATTTTTTCTTAGTAAAATTTAACATGAAAAATAAAAAAAGCCACCTAGCTGGAACTAGATGGCTTAAAATATAAAAAATTATTTTTATTAAACGTTGTCTAAAGCTTTTGATAAGTCAGCTATAATATCATCAATATGTTCTATACCGACTGATAGACGAACATAACCAGGTGTTACCCCAGAAGCAATTTGTTCATCCTCAGTTAGCTGACTATGAGTTGTACTTGATGGATGTATTGCCAAACTTCTGGCATCGCCGATATTGGCCACATGATAATGCAACTCTAGTCCATCAATGAACTTCTTACCAGCTTCCGCGCCACCAGCTAATTCAAATCCAACAAGTCCACTATATCCGCCTTTCAGAGCAGCATCAGCTCTGGCTTTGGATTCACCAGATTGAAGGCTTGGATAAATAACTTTACTTACTTTATCATGATTATCCAAGAATTCAGCTACGCCTTGACCATTTCTTGAGTGTTCTCTAATTCTTAAAGGAAGCGTCTCTAAGCCTTGAAGGAATTGAAAAGCATTCATAGGACTCATAGCACCACCTAAATCTCTAAGAATAGTTGTTCTAGCTTTCAAGATATAAGCAATTGGTCCCAGTGGTTCTGCTGCAACGGTAAATATTGCACCATGATAGGATGGATCAGGAGTATTTAAAGCAGGCTGTCTATCACCGGCACCTGCCCAATCAAAGTTTCCTCCATCAACAATTAGACCGCCAATTGAAGTACCATGACCACCAATATATTTAGTTGATGAGTAAACAACAACTGCTGCTCCAAGCTCAAATGGCTTACATAAAATTGGTGCAGCTGTATTATCGACAATTAGAGGAATTCCAAGTTTTCTTCCGATATCTGAAACCTCTTTAATAGGAAAAACCTCTAACTTAGGATTAGGTAAAGTTTCTGCAAAATAAGCTCTTGTTTTATCATCTGTAGCTTCAGCGAATGCATTCGGATCTTTTGGGTCAACAAAACGTACTTCAATACCCATATCTTTAAATGTATTATTTAATTGGTTCCATGTTCCACCATATAGGTCTGTTGAAGAAACAATATTGTCACCAGCCCTAGCAATATTTTGTAAAGCATAAGCTGTTGCAGTTTGTCCTGAAGCAACAGCTAATGCAGCAGCACCACCCTCTAATGCAGCTATTCTTTGTTCAAGCACATCACATGTAGGATTCATAATTCGAGAATATATATTTCCTAATTCTGATAATGCGAAAAGGTTAGCGGCATGCTCAGTAGAGTCAAACTGATAACTAGTAGTTTGATGGATCGGAACTGCAACTGAATTAGTTGTTGGATCAGAACGCCATCCTGCATGAAGGGCTAGCGTTTCAGGATTTTTACTATCTATAGTCATTTTTTATCTCCTTTTTTTACTGAGAGATAAAAAAACCCGGATTTACCCGGGTATCCCCCAGTCATTTTTAGCGATTTTTTTTCACGTGGACGCAAGCCGACTGGCTCAAATCACCACGCATTCATTTCTGAATTGTCATAAACTTATAATTATTATTATTTAAAGTCTAGTATTTTTATTAAGTTTGCTTAACGCAGAATAAACTAACGTTTGTGCTTGTGGTCTTATTGGATATCGACCAGAGGGGATTAGCTGGGTCAATAAAATTGCGAAAAGATTTTCTTGAGGATCTATCCAAAAAAAGGTACTTGCCATTCCACCCCAAGAAATTGAACCAAGTGATAATGGTGACATAGACTTTACTGGATCAATTAAACTGGAAAATCCGAGACCAAATCCAGCTCCGTCATATCTTACCTCAGAAAAATTATCATCACCCATTTCATTCATTGTTTGATTATTTGGCAGATGGTTTTCTCTCATAAACCTAACTGTTATTGGGCTTAATAATTGTTTTCCATCAAAATAACCTTCATTAAGTATCATTTGACAAAAATTTGCATAATCAGCAAGAGTTGAACACAAACCACCTCCGCCTGATAAGAAATTTCTTTTTTTCGAAAAAATATCTTCACCACCCTTGTGGCAGCGTTTAAGTTTATTTCCGCTTTTTGAAACTAATTCCTGATAACAATCCACAAAACGATCATGCTTGTCTTCTGGCACATAAAAATCTGTATCAATCATGTTTAAAGGCTTAAAGATATTATCGTGAAGAAAATCATCAAGCTTAAGCCCGGAAACAACTTCAATAATTCTACCAAGAATGTCTATAGAAATTGAATAATTCCATTTTGACCCAGGATCAAATGTAAGGGGTAACGAGGATGCAACATTTGAAAACTCATCAAGTCCCATTTCTTCTTTTGTTTTAGGATTTTTTGCAGATGCCAGACCACTTGTATTATAAAGTTTAATAACGGGATGACCTAACATAAATCCATAAGTCATACCTGAAGTATGTGTTAATAAGTCTCTAATTAAAATTGGTTGGCTAGGGTCCCGAACACTATAATTTTCAATATCGCCTCCATCCCAAACTTTAATATTTTTAAATTCTGGAAGATATCTAGATACTTCATGCTCTAATCTTAATAATCCTCTTTCATATAGCATCATTATAGCTGTAGATGTAATTGGCTTCGTCATTGAGAAAATTCTATAAATTGAATCATAGCTTAATTGGGTTTTATCCTCTACACTCGCAAGTCCTTGAGAGGACAAATGTGCAATTTGGTTATTTCTTGAAACCAAAAGAGTAAAATTTGGAAGTTTTGACTTATCCAAATATGAAGAAAAATATTCAGGAATATAAGCTAATCGTTCACTATTAAAGCCTAAGTCAAACTCACTCTTATTACTTTGTTTATAATTTTTTATTTTTTCTTGATACATTAATTACTCAATTTCATCTAACAACTCCCGATCCAAAGCTATATGTTTCCTTTTAAGATCCTTAATGCTTTGACACCCTAAAAGTTGAAGATTTCTTCTAACCTCAGAGGCCAAAACATCTATTGCAATACCAACTCCCTCTTCACCTTTAGCAGCTAAACCATATACCCAAGGTCTTCCAATTAAACAGGCATCCGCACCAAGAGCAATGGCTTTGATAATATCAGAACCTCTTCTAATTCCTCCATCGATTAATATTTCAACCCTTTTGTTAACAGTCTTGGCAATTCCAGGTAAAACATCTATGGGTGCTGCAGCGCTATCAAGTTGCCGTCCACCATGATTAGAAATTACAATGGCTGATGCACCAATTTCTATAGCTCTCTCTGCATCAGCAGAATTCATAATACCTTTAATAGCGAATGGGCCTCCCCACATTGAAGCAATTTCTTTTGCTTCTTCCCATGTAACTGAAGGATCAAATTGTTGATTCATATATGTCATAATATTACTAAGGTTTGTTTTCTTACCAGTAAAACGCTCTTTAACATTTGCAAATTTTATTTTTGGCCCGAAAATAAAATTCCACCACCATGTTGGATGAAAAGCAGCATCAATAATAGAAGCTAAAGTTAGGCGGGGCGGAACTGTCATACCACTTCTAAGGTCTCTTTCTCGTTTTCCACCAACAGGCACGTCTACGGTTAACATAATTGCCTTATATTTTTTTTTCTTACACCTCTTGATAAAATCATAACTAATTTCTCTATTCTTCCAAACATACATTTGATACCAAACTGAACCATCTGATGCGTCCGCATAATCTTCAATATTTGTGCTTGCTATAGATGATAGTGTAGAAGGAAAATTTCTTTTTGATGCAGCTCTTGCTACAGCTGGTTCACCTGAATGATGAAAAAGGTAAGAAATTGCTGTCGGCCCTAATGCAAAAGGATAGGGCATTTTTGTTCCTAAAACCTCTGTTTTTGTATCAATATCTGCTACATCAATTAATGCATCGGGTATAAGCTTCCATTTTCTATAGGCATTTCTATTATTCTTTTTAGTTAATTCATCTTCTGCAGCCCCATCAGCATAATCAAAAACTGCTTGTGGAACTCTCCTTTTTGCAAGAAGTCTTAAATCATCAATATTATAGTATTTACTCAAAAGAATTTCCTTAGTTTGATAACTCATAATATAAGATTTAGCTTGCAAATCCATACCTTAAATATAATCTCGCTAATATGGGAAGTAATAGCAATACTATATATGATATTATTATTCTTGGGGCAGGTGTATCAGGAATAGGAATGGCACATAGTCTCCTCAAAAAGAAAGATCAAACATTTTTAATCCTTGAAAAAAATGACGGTGTTGGAGGAACATGGAGAAATAACACATACCCAGGATTGTGTTGTGATGTTCCATCGCATTTTTACTCCTATTCATTTTCAATGAATCCTAATTGGTCTAAAACTTTTCCTGAACAATATGAAATACTTGAGTATCTAGAAAATGTAACTGATAAATTTAAAATAAGGCCACATATAAAGTTTAATAGTGAAGTAAAAGAGTCAAAATATAATCAAAAGGATAAATGCTGGGAGACGTATTTATTTAATGGTGAAGTTTTCAGATCTCGATCATTGGTAAGTGGCCTTGGACAACTTAATAAACCCAAATATCCTGAAATAAATGGTTTAAAAGATTTTAATGGGCACAACTTTCACAGTGCACAATGGGATCATAATTATAATTTAGAGGGGAAAAAAGTAGCCGTTATTGGAAATGGACCAAGCGCAATTGGCTTTATCCCTAAAATAGCAGGAAAAGTTGAACAATTAACTATTTTCCAAAGAAGTAATAATTGGATAGTTCCTAAGCCTGATAGGCCATATGGTTCATTCGAAAAATTTTGTTTAAGAAATATTCCTCTTTTAGCAAGAATATACAGATTTTATTTTTATTTAACTCAAGAAAGAAACTATTTAGCTTTTTACTATAAACATAACAAGGCAGTAAAAATTTTTGAAAAGGTTGTTTCAGCTATCCTTACTAGATTTAAGTTATTTAAATTCGAAGATGTATATAAAGCTGGGGCTTTTATGTTGATTGACGAGCAAATTAGTGATGAAAAATTGAAGAAAAAACTAATACCTGATTACCCAATTGGTTGTAAAAGAATAATACCAACTAATGACTACTATCCTGCAATTTGTAGAGATAACGTGTACCTTGAGACATCATTAATAGATAAAATTGAAGGTAATCAAATAATAACTAGAGATGGAAATCATCATGAGGTAGATGCAATTATATTTGGCACAGGTTTTGAAGCTAATATTTTTATATCTCCAGTTAAAATTATAGGATTAAATGAAATAAAACTTGATGATGTGTGGTCAAATGGAGCCGAAGCATACAGAGGAGTGATGGTACCAAACTTCCCTAACTTTTATATTTGTTATGGTCCAAATACAAATACTGGACATGTTTCAATAATTTATATGATTGAGTCACAGATAATGTTCATAATGAAATGCCTAAGATACTTAAAAAATAATAAACTAAATTACTTAGATGTAAAAAATACAGCCATGGTGTCGTATAATAATAAACTACAAAAGAAACTCGGCGAAACAGTTTGGGCATCTAATTGTGGTAGCTGGTATAAGACGGAAGAAGGAAAAATAATTAATAACTACCCTGGCTATGGAACGGAATATTATTTTATGATGTCTCGTCCAAATTATAATGAGCTAAATGCCGAATAGAAAATTACTTTTCAAATAAATCCTTAAAATCTCTAAAATTTTTCAATATCTCAGGGTTGATTAACGCCTCAGTATTTTTAATTTCTTTACCGTGAATTATATCTTTAACAGCAAGCTCAGAAATTTTACCCGATCTTGTTCTAGGAAAATCTTCTACTTGAAAAATTTTTGACGGTACATGTCTTGGACTGGCTTTCTGTCTTATTAGTGATTTAATTTCAATATTTAACTCAATATCAAGTAGGACTCCTTCTTTCAAAATTAAATATAGAATTATTCTTTGATCCCCCTCCCAATCCTGACCGACAGCGAGTGCTTCTTTTACCTTTTCATGATTTTCTACATGACGGTATATTTCAGCGGTACCAATTCTAATTCCACCAGGATTTAAAGTTGCATCAGATCTTCCTTCAACGATAAAAGTTTTTCTATTTGTTTTAATAACAAAATCACCATGATGCCAAACATTTGAATACTTTGTAAAATAAGCTTTTTTATATTTTTCATCATACTTATCATTTAAAAATTCTATTGGCATTGATGGAAAAGGCTTTACACAAACCAATTCTCCAGCCTCGTTTATAATATCATTATTCTGACTCTTCCATGATTGTGTATCCATACCTAATATAGCGCATTGAATTTCCCCCCTAAAGACAGGCAGACAAGGATTGCCTCCTACAAAACAAGCGACCAAGTCCGTTCCGCCCGACATAGATGATAATTGAACATTATCTTTTACATTTGAGTAAACCCAATCATATCCAAGCGGCCCAAGCGGTGAACCGGTTGAAGCAATTACTCTTAAACTTGATAAGTTAAAATATTTTTTTGGTTCGACATTAGCCTTTGCTAGGCTATCGATATATTTTGCCGACACACCTAAAAAAGTAAGTTTTTCTGTATCAGCAATTTTAAATAATATATTCATATCTGGTTCAACTGGTGAACCATCATATATTACTAGAGTAACTTCTTTGGCTAGTGCTGAAACCATCCAATTCCACATCATCCAACCGCAAGTGGTGAAATACATTATTCTATCATCTTTTCTAAAATCACAGTGATATGTATGTTCTTTGATATGCTGAAGAAGTACCCCTCCAACAGAATGAACAATACACTTTGGTTTTCCAGTTGTTCCGCTTGAATATAAAATATATAAGGGCGAATTAAACGGAATTCGCTCAAAATTAATTTTTTTTGTTTTATTTTTTTCTAAAATATTATTCCAAGATAAACTATCTTCCTCTTTATTTTTTGAGAGATGATTAACAAAAACCAACTGATTAATTGATGAAATAGACTTTTTAACCTCAATCGTTTTTTTCTTAATTTCAAAAATTTTCCCTCCATAGCCATAGCCATCACATGAAATTAAAATTTTTGGCTTACTTTGGCCAAATCGATCGAGAATTCCTTCAATACCAAAATCAGGTGAGCAAGAAGTGAAAACAGCTCCTAATGATGAGGCGGCTAGCATAGTAATGATTGTTTCTGGGCAATTTGGAAGTAATGTTGCTATACAATCACCTTTTTCCACGCCTACTTCTTTCATCCATTTAGCTAATGAAGCAACGTTTTCTCTAAGTTGTTTTAAAGTTAAACTAAAACTTTCTCTTCCTTCGCCATGAAAGTTAATTGCTTGACGATTCTCATCACCAACAAGAAGATTTTCAGCAAAATTTAGTTCTGCATCAGGAAAAAAAGAAGCTTTTCTTATATCCTCGTTTGAAGAAAATACCTCTTCACCAAAATTACCAATGATATTATTACCTTCCCAAACCTCTCTCCAAAAGGTATCAAGATTATTCACACTCCAATTATGAAGCGAAGCATAATCAAGATTTTCATCGTCTTTCACGAAGCCAAAAGTTTTACCTAACTTCATCATTGATGAAGAATGCATGATTTCTTTATCTGGATTCCATAAAATCTTATTCATGGCTTAATAATCATATGAACAAGGCTTATTGACAATCCCATAAAAAATGACAATCTGATTATTTGTTGAAATCAGGAAACCTTATGAAAAATAAACCAATTATAATAATTGGTGCTGGTATTAGTGGATTAACCCTAGGCTTAGCTCTTTTAAAAAAAAATATTAATGTTCAAATTTTTGAAAAAGAAAAAGAAATTGAACAAAGAGGTGCGGGGATAAACATTAGCCCGAATGGAAGCTCAATTTTATATAATTTAGGGCTAGAAGAAAAAATCAACTCTTTAGCCTGTAAACCAAAGAATATAGAACTGAGGAATTTCAATAATGGTTTGTTACTAGCCAAACAAAACTTAAACAACAGCTGTGAAAAAAAATTCAAATATCCCTTTTTTCAGGCTCAAAGAAAGGATGTAATTAATATTTTATTTGATGAAATAAATAAAATTAATCCAGAAATTATTTTTTTTGGATATGAGCTTAAGGAATTCGAAGAAAAAAAGGATCATGTGAATATAAAATTTAATAATAATGAAAAAATTGAAGGGTCATTAATTATAGGATGCGATGGCATCAATTCAAAAGTAGCAGAAGTTTTAAATCCAACTGCAATAAGTAAATTTTCAAATATTATTGCTTGGAGAGGTGTCATTAAAATGGAAGATCTATCAGAAAAAGTTAAATCACTTCCACCTACTATATGGATGGGTAATGAAAAACATTTTGTTCATTATCCTATAAGAAAAAATAATCTTCTCAATTTTATTGGAACTGTTAGAAAAGATGCATGGTTTGGTCAATCTTGGCATCAATTTGGAAACAAAGAAGATTTAAAAAAAGATTTTGGAAACGTTAACAGTACAGTTGAGGAAATCATAAAAAATATCGATAAACCAAATAAATGGGGACTATTTGATATTAAATTTATTAAAAATTGGGTATCTAGAAGAGCTGTAATAATTGGTGATGCAGCCCACCCTATGTCACCTTCATATGGTCAGGGAGGTAACAGCGCTATGGAAGATGCAATAATTCTATCAAGACTTATTTCAGAACATAATTATTCTAAAAATAATCTTTTATATTTTCAAAAATTTAGGGAAAAAAGAATTAAAAAACTTCAAAAGAGTTCATTAAGAAATTTAAAAATATTTCATATTAAAAATCCAATACTAAAATTTATTATCCATTCAGGTTTATATATTCTAAATAAAATTATGCCTTTAATAATAATTCAATCAAGTTGGATATATAAATTTAATGCTTTTAAGGTAGGAATTAAATAAATTTTATTTTAATGCATTATCTAGATCACTAATAAGATCTTGTATTGACTCAAGGCCTACAGATAAACGAATTAGTCCATCATCAATTCCTAGGGACTCTCGTGTTACCTTTGGAATAGAGGCGTGAGTCATAATTGCAGGATGTTCAGCTAAACTCTCAGCACCACCTAAGCTTTCTGCAAGAGTAAAAACCTCTAAATTTTCTAGCAGCTTCTTTGCTGATGATAAACCACCTTTAACAATAAAAGTAACCATACCACCAAACATATTCATCTGTTTCTTAGCAATGTCATGCTGGGGATGGCTTACAAGGCCAGGATAAATAGTTTTTGAAACTGAGGAGTGACTCTCTAAAAATTCTGCAACTGCTTGAGCATTTTCTGAATGCCTTTGCATCCTTACTGATAAGGTTTTAAGACTTCTTAAAAGAAGAAAGCTATCAAAAGGTCCTGCAATACCGCCACTGGCATTAATTAAATAAGCAAGCTCATCTGATAAGTCAGTTCTATTTTTTGATGTAATAGCTAGACCACCAACAACATCAGAATGTCCGCCGATATACTTTGTTGCTGAGTGCATTACAATATCAAAATTAAAATCTAGTGGTCTTTGTATCCAGGGTGATGAAAAGGTATTATCACAGACTTTAATAATATTTTTATCAGTAATAACAGATGAAATTTCCTCAAGATCAGTAATTTTTAATAACGGATTGGATGGAGTTTCTAACCATAACATTTTTGTATTTGATTTTATTTCTTTTAAAATATTTTCAGTACTTGAAAAATCTACAAAACTAAAATCCAGAGATGACGTTCTTTTTCTAACATCTTCCATTAATCTGTATGTACCACCATAAAGATCATCAGAAGCTATAACATGATCGCCAGCATCTAGTAATTCCAAAATAGTTGATGTTGCAGCCATACCTGAAGCGAATGCAAAACCTGAATCACCACCCTCAAGATCAGCAATACAATCCTCAAGAGCCTTCCGAGTTGGGTTAGATGTTCTAGAATACTCATAACCTTTGTGCACTCCAGGGCTTTCTTGCTCATATGTTGATGATGCATATATTGGTGTCATAACAGCACCAGTAACAGGGTCACTTTTCTGACCAGCATGAATAGCTCTAGTATCAAATCCTGTTTTATCTTTAGCCATAAATACCTCTTATATATTTTTCTTTAAGTATGCTAATAAATCAACTTTAGTTAACAATCCAATAAAAGTATTATTTTCCATAATCATAGCAAAATTTTCGTTTTCTAAAATTTTAGATAAATCATCAATTGAGGCTTTTGAGTCTAATGGATTGATTGTTTTAGACATCACACTTGATATTAGATCTGAAAAACCTTCCTCATTATTTAGGCAATTTTTTAAAATATCACTTTCCTCAATTACACCAATAACATTCCCATCATCTATAACTGGAAGTTGAGAAATATTTGAATTTCGCATTCTATTATAGGCAATAGCAACTGTATCATCTTTCTTGACACTCACTACTTGTCCTTGGTCGGCGCGCATTACAATAAGGTCGCTTAAGTCATTTTTTAAATTACGATTATCAAGACCATTATTACTCAACCAAGCGTCATCAAAGGCCTTTGAAAGATATTTATTACCTGTATCGCATATCAATGTAACAACTCTTTTTGGCTCTGTTTGAGTTTTGCACCATTCTATGGCTCCAGCCACCAATGTTCCTGCTGAAGATCCGGCTAAAATACCTTCTTTTTTCAACAAAATATCCAGTGTTTCAAAGGCTACACTATCATTAATAGTTACAGCATCGTCAACATACGATAGATCTAGAATATCTGGAATAAAATCTTCTCCAATACCCTCAACAAGCCAAGATCCACCTTTATATTCAAAAGACCCCTTCTTTACTGCGTCATAAATGATAGACCCTTCAGGATCAGCAGCAACAATCTTAGTTTTCGGAGACACACTTTTTAAAAATTTACCAACACCTGTAAGAGTGCCACCAGAGCCAACCCCAGCTACGAAAGCATCAAGATCGTGATTCATTTGTTCCCAAATCTCTGGCCCAGTTGTTTTTTCATGAGCTAAGACATTTGCCGGATTACCAAATTGATTAGCATAAAAAGCACCTGGTGTTTCTTTAACAATTCTCTCAGCAATATTATGGTAATACTCAGGATGTTCAATCGACACATCTGATCGAGTAAAAATTATTTCAGTCCCCAATGCTTTAAGATGAAGAATTTTTTCTTGGCTCATCTTGTCTGGAATAACCAAAATTACCCTATAACCCTTAAGAACACCAATTAACGCTAAACCTAGCCCTGTATTTCCTGCTGTGGCCTCTACTATAGTGCCACCATCTTTCAATAAACCGTCACGCTCAGCCTGTTCAATTATTGACATTGCAACACGATCTTTAATAGATCCACCTGGATTTTGAGATTCCATTTTTACAAATAATCTACATAAACCAACATCAATATTTTTAATTTCTAGCAAAGGTGTATTACCAACCATCTCTAATAAGGAGTGATTAATATCTGGAAGCGGTAATTGTTTCATTTCATAACCTCAAATTTGGCGGTCCCTAGAGGATTCGAACCTCTGACACCTGGTTTCGAAGACCAGTGCTCTATCCAGCTGAGCTAAGGGACCTATAAATTTTTCAATAATAAATCACCCTAGTATCATTATAACTCTTTATAATAAAACAGAGATATAATTTAAATCAAAAAAAAGCCCGTAACCACAATACTCAATGCATTATATGTCACAGGCTTAATAATTTCTAAATATAATTATTCAGATTCGGCTTTTGGCTCACCCTGACTTAAATTTCCAGCAGCCATTTTGCCTCTATTTTCGACTAATTCGAAATTTACTCTATCACCTTCATCAAGACTTCCTAAACCAGACTCTTGAACTGCAGTAACGTGAACAAATACGTCAGCGTCGCCTTCATCAGGTTCGATAAAACCAAAACCTTTGTTAGCGTTAAACCATTTAACTGTTCCTGTTGGCATAATTATTACTCCTTTTTAATATTAATAATTTGAAAAAAACAAAGTCCTATCGTGCTTATAACTGTTATCCGTTTACTTAAATCTAACAATTAAAAAGCAATGAAAAACATTCTTTAGTAATTTAGGACTTACTTAAAAAGAAATTATAATTTTGAGAAATTACTCAGATTCTTCTGACGATTCTGCTTCTTCAGCCTCAGCTTCTGCTTCTTCTGCTTCGGCTTCTGCCTCTTCTGCAGGCGCTTCATCACTATCTGCTTTAGCTAGTTTTTCAGCCGCCATTCTTCCTCTGTTTTCAACGAGTTCAAAGCTCACTTTATCTCCTTCGTTCAGAACATTTAAACCTGAGTCCTTAACGGCAGTAATGTGAACAAAAACATCGTTTTCACCATCATCCGGTTCAATAAAGCCATAACCTTTACGACCATTAAACCATTTAACTGTACCTGTAGGCATATTGTTTACTCCATTACTTTCTTTCATATACTAAAAAACTACTTTAAGACAATAAAAAAATTAAATATTTGAATCTAATAGATAAAATTAATAAATTGATTTTTCCTAAGAAAATAACAAAAAATGTTTTAAAAGACTTAAATGACAGATAAAAACGAAATATTAGTAGCAGCGTTATATAAATTTGTGGAAATAGATGATCTTCTTTCTTTGCAAAGCAATCTTTATGAAATTTGTAAAAAAAATAATATAATGGGAACCATCCTTATTGCTAATGAGGGAATAAATGGCACAATATCTGGAAAAACTAATGAAATAAATCAAACCATTTCACTTTTTAAAAGTGATAAAAGATTTACTAATATAGAAATTAAATATTCCTCAACTGATAAACAACCTTTTCACAGAATGAAAGTCAGGCTGAAAAAAGAAATTGTAACTATTGGTCTTCCTGAAATTAATCCTAATAAAAAAGTCGGAACATATGTAAAGCCAGACGATTGGAATGATTTAATATCAGACCCAAATGTAGTTGTTATCGATGCTCGTAATAAGTATGAAACAAAGATTGGATCTTTTCAAAATGCTCTAGATCCTGAGACATCGTCTTTTAGAGAATTTCCTGATTGGGTAAAGAAATTTAAAAGCTCTAAAGAAAATGCCAATAAGAAAATTGCCATGTTTTGTACTGGAGGAATTCGATGCGAAAAAGCTTCTTCTTTAATGAAAGAAGAAGGTTTTGAGGATGTTTATCACCTTCAAGGAGGTATTCTTAAATATTTAGAAACAATTGACAGAGAAAATAGCCTTTGGAATGGCGAATGTTTTGTTTTTGACCAAAGGGTTTGTCTTACAGATGAATTAGAGGTTGGATCTTATAAGATGTGTTTTGCTTGTAGGATGCCAATTACCGAAGAAGAAATGCAGAATGAAAAATATATAGAAGGCATAAGTTGTATTTATTGTTATGATAAAACAACAAAAGAAAAAAAAGAGCGTTTCGGCTCACGCCAGAAGCAAATACTTTTAGCTAAAGAAAGAGGTGAAAAACATCTTGGTGGAAAACAAACAAAATAATCATATTCTCTATTCTTTTAGAAGATGTCCATACGCAATGCGTGCTAGAATGGCTATAGCTATAAGTGGTCAACAAGTTGAATTTCGTGAAGTTATATTAAGAGATAAACCGCAATCAATGATTGAATTATCTCCAAAAGGCACAGTACCAGTTCTTTCGTTGAGTTCAGGACAAGTTATCGATGAAAGCCTTGATGTCATAGACTGGGCCCTTAAGCTAAATGACCCTGATAACTGGCTTAGATCAAATAAATCAGAAAAGTCTTCAAAGTTAATTCATACAAATGATAATGAATTTAAACATCATCTTGATAGGTATAAATATTCAAAAAGATATGATAATGAAAACCCTCTTGCCCATAGAGAAAAGTGTTTAATTTTTATTAACGAACTGGAAGAGAAGTTAGGTTACTCTCAATTCCTTTATGATGATAAAATTTCAGCACTAGATATTTCAATTCTTCCATTTATTCGTCAATTTCGAATAACTGATATGAACTGGTTTGACTCCTTAGCAAAACCAAATATCCAAAATTGGCTCATGAAATTTCTTGAATCTAAATTATTTAAAAGCATAATGATAAAATATGATAAATGGGAGAAAGGGGATGAAAAAATTTTCTTTCCAAATTAAAAATAATAAGGATGTACGATGTTAAAACACCTGAAGAATTTTACACCCGAAGAATTTGAATCACAAAAACATCCTTTTTCTATTAAACGACTATCGACAACCATTGGTGCGGAACTTCTAAATATTGACCTTAAAAAGGACTTATCCCAAGAAGAAAAGGACCATATATATGATGCACTTTTAACTTATAAAGTTATATTTTTTCGTAACCAAGATCTTACAACCGCAGAACATTTAAGATTTGGTAAATATTTTGGGGAATTAGAAATTCATCCGTTTGCTCCACTTGGTACTAACCAAGATGATTATCCTGAAGTACTTCGAATAACACATGATGAAGATAACAAACCAAAAGAAAATGCATGGCATTCTGATGTCACCTGGCGTATGGAGCCATCTTTAGGATCTATCTTAAGAATGGTCGAAAGCCCTCCTGTTGGAGGTGATACCTTATTTGCAAATATGGAAGTTGCTTACGAGAATCTACCTGATGAAATTAAAGAAAAATTAAAAGGTGCTTATGCCGTCCATGATTTTGCTCTCTTTAGAAACAGACTTATTAAGCAAGGAAAGTCTCCAGAAGAAATAGAAGAGTTTAATAAGAAATTTCCAAAACCGACGCATCCTGTAATAAGAACTCATCCTGATACAGGAAAAAAATCTATTTATGTTAATGTAGCATTTACTACTCATATTGAAGGTTTTTCAGATGAAGACTCAAGGCTAATGCTTAATTTTCTATACAATCAAGCCAATATTCCTGAATATCAATGCCGCTTTAAATGGGAAGAAAATTCTATAGCCTTTTGGGATAACAGGGCTTGTCAACATTATGCAACTGGTGATTATTGGCCTGCGGTTAGACGAGTTGAACGCGTAACAGTTATTGGTGACAAACCTGTTTAACTAGATGGTGAATTACAACGGTACAGATGAGGACGATATAATTGATGCGTCACAGTTAAATACCGATATTGACAGAATTTATCCAGGAAAGGGTAATGATGTCATTACAAAAGTAAGGTCAGGTCAAACGGTCGTAAGCAGTCCAGGCGAAGATACAATTTCAGGTTCAAATTTTGATTACGCTTTATGGGATGCTGAGCAAGCAGTTACAATAAATTTAGAAGAAGGCTGGTCTGAGGATGGTTTTGGAACAAGAGATACTATTTCTGATGTAACCACAATTCATGGAAGTAGGTTTGGTGATACATTTTACGGGACAGCTAATTATGAAAAATTTTTTGCAAATGGTGGAAATAATACAATTGATGGAGGTGGTGGTTCAGACAGAGTATCATATGCTCCTGGAAGAGGTCCCTCAACCGACTATGAAATAACATACATTGACGACTCATTTCATGTAAAAGGAAAAGATACATTAGATATTATTAAAAATGTAGCAACCATAGAATTTATGGATGACTCTAAAATTATTGAATCAAAATACTTTTCGAGCCCAATAAAGGCTGATTTATTATATACGGCATATAAATTCTACGATAGTACAATTGCGCCTGAATATACTTATGCAGGTGTAACCACTGAAGCAAAATTAGTAAGCTGGTTTGCCCAAGGAGGATCTCTTCTTGACCTCAATGAAGATGGAATTAAAGATGTTATTTTACCTTTATCAAAAGGTTATGCTTCAGGCATTGATGGTAGTACGCCATTTATAGCCTTAACAACAGAGTCAGGGAAATTAGTTTATAATGAAGAAATAAATGCAAGTATGCCAAATATTACTTCGAGTAGGAGAGCTGATACAATTAAATTGGTTAACTCGGAAACACTATCGATTGTTTCGGCCAATCATGATACTGAAGAAGAGTCAAAAAGAAGTGATCCAGATAGAAAAGTTCCATATTCAGAACTTGCAATTATAACAACTATAAGCTCGGAAATAAAACAAACAGATATTATTCCAAAACTTCCAATTGGAACAAACGATCAGCCTTATGCTGTTGATGCTCACTCGATGGCTGTAGGCGACATAAATGGAGATGGTTTAGATGATATCTTCGTTGGAGAAATGTCGTCTTCTCCATATGCTTTGATACAACAAAGTGATGGAAATTTTGAAATAGTGAAAAATGAGTTTTATACTTATCTTCGTACTGTACCAACTTCTGATGCAAATAAGTTCAATTTACTCTTAGACTCAGGACTAATTGATATTGATAATGACGGCTTTGATGACTTGATTGCTGGATTTGGACATGGCGAAGGTTCAAGTAAAATATATTTAAATAATAATGGTAATTTTAGTAAAGAATCTTTTATAGATCTACCCAATTCAATATATGGTTCCGATAATCAACTTCATATGAAAACAATGCCATCAGATTTTGATAATGATGGTGATATTGATTTAGCTATTCAATGGTCTAGATACGAACCTTACTATGGAGGTCATTATATACAGATCTTGATTAATGATGGATCAGGAAATTTTAAGGATAATACTGAAAAAATAGCAGAAGACGCTTACATTGATGCATATTTGTCGAGACTTCAGTGGTCTGAACCCTGGCAATTAATTGATTTAAATAATGACAATCATATGGATATTGCTGGTACAAGAGCATTAAATGATACCCCAACAATTTATTTAAATGATGGAACTGGTAGTTTTGAAGTTATTGATATTGCTAGAAATGAAACCAATGGAAAACCCTATGCATATTTTGACTTTGATCAAGATGGCTTGATTGAGTTTGTAACATTTAATTCCAAATGGTCAAAATCAGAAAATGGTGTCGGTACGGAATCTGAAATATCATTCCATATTTATGAACTAACTAAAAAAATCGGTACTGGCCCTAATTATTCAAAAGATACTGCTGAAAAGGGTGCCCCAGGTTTTAATGAGCAATATTATTTAAATGAGAATTCCTTTGCCAAAGAGGCAGTTGATGCCGGAACTTATGCAACAGGTCTTGAGCATTATCTAGCTGAAGGAGAGGAGGCAGGACTAAAAACCTTTGCACCATTCACAAAAGTCCATGGATATTCAGGCGATGATATTATTGTTTTACGTGAGGGCGATGAAACAGCTTTTGGTTATGCTGGTAAGGATACTTTTGAAGGTGGAGCTGGTAACGATATTATTGATGGTGGGGCTGGTGTTGATATAGCTATTTATAAAGATGCATCATCAACCTATACGTTAACTTCTAATGATAATGGCACGATTAGTGTAGTTCACTCCTCTCCTTCTGAAGGTTTTACCGAAGAAGGATCCGACACTCTTACTGACATCGAAAAGATGCAGTTTTCGGATAAAATACTATCGAAAACTTCATTAAAATATCAACTCTCAGAAACGGTTGATACTTCGGAAAACATACTTTCAGCACATACCGAAGATGTTCTCCCTGGAACTCTAAATTTTAATAAAGGTGATAATATTATCATTCTTGATGGCCAAGGAAAAACTTATCGAGGCTTGGAGGGTAATGATACTTATTTTGTTTCACAACTTTTACCAAAAAGTGGAAAAGTTTCCATTACCGACACGGAAGGATCGAATACTATTCAGCTTCCATCCAATACTTATGTCGATAAATCTTTATTTACCAAAAACGCAGCACGTTTAACACTTGAGGATGGACGTGAGATTACTATTAGCGGAGCAGACAAGTTTTCATATAATGTTGGTGGTAATATAACCAAAGGCGCTAAAGGAACAGATTTAACCTTTACCGAATTTGCAGAGGTATTTGGTGTCTATGATATTCTTAACTCATCTGGTGCACAAAATGGTGAAATTTCGGATATGTATATAATATAATGAAATATTAAAAGTGAGATTATTATGTGTTTAATTTGTAAAACGACTGGAAGAGATTTTTATCATAACCAGCTTTTACCAGCCCCAGAAGCAACAAATGAACTTGGTCAGGTTGTGCTTGAATATCCTCATATTTTATTTGGCGATCTTGCTCTTTGGAATAGGACTACAACAAGAGAGCCTGGAGAATTAAAATATTACCTAGCAAAAGAAGGAGAGGTATTTAAAGGGGTAACAGCCATTTCTCCTTTTGATTGGCAAGTTGAGGCTATAACAAGAGTTGTTAATGCATTAAATGACCGCTTAGGTGTAAAAATTTCAGAAGTTCAATCCATTGATGAGGCAGACTTTCATATGATTATTGAAGATTCCTATGGCAAAGGAGGAAGTATTAGTGGGCCAATAGGTTCTGATAATAGAGAAGCTTTTAGTCAATTAACAAAGAATTTTTATGAACTTGATGTTCAATTCAGAATGAATGCCTATGCTGGTTCAATGCAAGATTACAGTGTGCCAGGACCTGCTACTCCAGTTGAAATGGATGATTCATCAAGAGGTAACTGGGAAAGAACCTTTGCCCATGAATTTGGACATCTCTTGGGTCTAGAACACCCATCGACACTAACTGATGGAGATTATGCGGTTACTCAAATTTCGGGCGCAGGCGAAACAACCATAAGTAATATGGGAATTAATCATCAACTTGAGGACGGAAGTCTACTTGTTCATTTTGCTGAATTTGATTGGGAAGCTTTAGAATTAATTTGGGGAAAAAATGGTGAAACACCTCCTATCTTTCAATTGGATCCTTTAAATCGTCAAGGCGATAGTGTTATGGGTCAACTCGTCTCTGTTGCCAAAACAAATAATGAAATTTTTAAAATTAATGGAAACAGAGATGATTATAGAATAGAAAATTATTATGATGATATTTTACAAAAGCAAGATCAGTCAAATTTCCTTAAAATAATAAGCTTAACTAATGACTTAGGTGGGGATGTCGGTGCTAGCGGGGACTTTGCTTTAGTAGGTTATTCTGCAATAGAATTTAATGATGCCACCTATCAACCAGATTTTACCGATGAAATTACACTATTGTCATACCCTAAACTCGATGAGACAAGAGTATTTTTAATACCCAATGGCAGAACAATTCAAGGAACAGATAATTTTGATACTATATCCTATTCAGGTAGTACCAAAGACTCATATTCATACACAGAGGGAGTCGTAACTGTTGGCAATGGAGATTTTACTGATACTTTAAAAGATGTAGAGAAAATATCTTTTAAAGACGGAGATGTTTTAGTCAGTAAATACTCTTTATCAGAGACACCTGACTTAACAAAAAATATTCTGCAAGCTCACAGTGAAACAACATTATCAGGAACCTTAAATTTTAATTCCGGTGATAATATTATTATTCTTGATGGGCAAGCAAAAACATATCGTGGATTAAAAGGTGACGATACTTATTTCGTTTCTCAGCTTTTACCTAAAAATGGAAAAGTCTCCATTACCGATACAGAAGGTACAAATATTATTCAAATTCCAAGCAATACTTATATCGATAAATCACTTTTTACAAAAAATGCTGCACGTCTAACACTTGAAGATGGACGAGAAATAACCATAAGTGGTGCTAATAAGTTTTCTTATAATCTCGGAGGAAATAAGGTTGATGGTACTGCTGGAATAGATCTAACTTATACTGAATTTTCTATGGTATTCGGTATTAGTGATATTTTAAATTCATCAGGGTCGCAGAATGGTACCATTGCTGATATGTATATTATTTAATTCTAATTTGATCGAAAGCATTTAATGCTTTCTCCCGAGACTCTTTTAAATCAACAATTGGGTTAGGGTAATTTTCACCAAGCTTTACATTAGCTTGCTCTAAAACATCTTCTGGCGCCTCCCATGGGCTGTAAAGATATTTAATTGGTAAATCCTTTAGTTCAGGTAAAAATTTCTTGGTATATTCCCCCTCGGGATCAAACTTAATACCCTGACTAATAGGATTAAAAATTCTAAAATATGGAGCTGCATCTGCACCAGAACCAGCCACCCATTGCCAACTTGCGCTATTACTTGCCAAATCAGCATCAATTAAACAATCCCAAAACCACTCTTCTCCCTCATGCCAATGAAGTAGGAGGTTTTTAACAAGAAATGAGCCAACAATCATTCTTACTCTGTTGTGCATATAGCCTGTTTGCCATAACTCTCTCATTCCAGCATCGACTATTGGGTATCCAGTAAAACCTTTCTTCCATTTTTCTGAAAATACTTCATTTTTTTGCCAAGGAAAATTATCAAATTTCTTTTGCAAATTTTCTCTCGGAAGTGAGGGAAAATGGTAAAGAAGGTTATAAGAAAACTCACGCCAACCAAGTTCACTTAAAAAATGAGCCAAGTCCTTCTCTATGCCAGTTTCATCCTCTTTTTGTTTAGCTGCATACCAAACTTGGTTAGGCGACACCTCGCCATGATGAATGTGTGGTGAAAGTTGGGATACATTTTTTTGTGATGGGAAATTCCGACCCTCTTTGTAACCTAAAAGCCCATTATCTAAAAAATCAAATAATTTTTTTTGAGCGCCATCTTCTCCTGGCTCCCAGAGTTTTTCCATTTCTTCAAACCATTTTATCTCTGGGATTAAATTTAAATCATTCAGAGTAAATTTATTTAAGTCATCCTTTATTAAGGAGTCTAAACTCGGGCTTTTAATCGGAACTCTTGGTGGTTCTGCATTAAGACACCCTTTTCTATAGTAAGGACTAAATACTCTATATGGCGTTCCGTCATTCTTTAAAATCTTAAAGGGCTCCCAAAGCAAAGATCCATTAAAGGTATTTACTACAATTCCTTGCTCTTCAGCTTTACTTTTAATATTTTTATCTCTTTGAATGCGCCAAGGTTCATAGCAACGGTTCCAATTAATACTTTCTACATTAAAATTATTAATAATGTCCTTCAAAACTTCTTGAGGGTCACCAACATAAATTGATAAATTATTATTTAAGCTTTTATTAAGGTTCACAAGTGAATGATGAAGCCACCATTTACTTGCAGATCCCATCTCATATTCTTTGGAGTTTACATTATCATAGATGTAAATAGGTAAAACATTTCCACCTTCAACAGCTTTAGTAAGTCCTGGGTTATCAGCTATTCGAAGATCCTGTCGAAACCAAAAGATAGAAATATTTTTTTTAGTACTCATTAAAATTCAATCCTTTCACCATCCCAAGCATAGCAGTTTCCACTATCTTCAAATGTTAAATTATCAATAACACTTACCATTTTTTTTATAGAATAGTCTGGTGAAAATAATTTTCCATCAGCAACATTTTTTTGAAAAGGATTTGATAGATTACTATCTACTGTACCTGGGTGCAATCCTGCAATAATTGCATTCGGATTATTCCTTGCAACCTCTATACTTAAGCTTTTAATAATCATATTAAGAGCAGACTTTGAAGCCCTATAAGAATACCAGCCACCCATCCTGTTATCAGAAATGCTTCCAACACGTGCAGATAAAAATCCAAAAAAAGATTTCTTTTCTTTATTGAGCAGTGGAATAAAATTTTTAGCAATCAAGGCGGGGCCAATTGTATTAATTGAAAAAATCTTACCCATAGAAGTTGAATTTATATTTTTATATGTTTTTTCAGGACTTAAATCATCATCATGCAGTACACCTGTAGCAACTATAATCTTATCAAAATAGTCTTCTTTTTTAGAAAATTCTGCTGCTTCAGCTATTGATACTTCATCCTGAATATCTATATATGAATTTATTATATTTTCATTATCAACTGGATTATTAGATCGTGAAAAAGAGTAAACGATATTTGAACTATTTTGTTCTTTATAAAATTCTACGAATGCTTTTCCAATAGCACCGCTTCCACCAATTATAATAATTTTTTCTGACATTAATCTCTTAGTTTAAAAATTTAAATATATAAACAATGGAATATTAAAAAATCAATGCGACTTTATAGCATTAGGATTTATTGGTTAACCATATTGATTGAAAAGGTTTCAACTCTATTTTTCTATTTATCCTTATTTCATTTTTAGGATTTAAAATATCTTGCCAGTGCTCATCTTGTATTAAATTAATATTATTTAAATCAAACTTTATATAATTAGAAGTTACATTCGTTATAGAGAAAATACTTTGAGATCTATCAATACTTTGCCTCCATAAACCAAAAATATCATCACCTAAACTCAGAGTAAATTGAATGGCATTTGGATGAAATGCGGGTTGTTTTTTTCGAATTTCTAAGATTTTAGTTAATGAATTATAAATTTTATACTCTTTTGATTTCTTTACTTTTAGAAGTTTCTCTAGAGTTTCCCTATTCCATTTATACCTATTTAAATCTCTTTTATGTTTAGTATCCTTATAACGCTCATGATCATCCTCAGTTCCGAACATTGAATTAAAGTAAACAGCAGGAATTCCTTCCATTGCAAACATTATGCAATGGGCAGCAATAAATCTATCAATTGAATATTTTCCCTCTAAGTCTGTGTCTGAATACTTTAAAACATTAAATAATGAAATATTTGACTCATATACTTTTTTATTAATTTTCATAAATTTTCTATGTGAAAATTTACCGCCATTTTTTTTAATTCTTCTGAAAAAGGTTTTTGTTTGAGCGTTATTAAGTATCCCTTCAATAGGCCTCATCCCTAAGCCATCATGAGAAGCTATAAAGTTTAAATATGCACTTCCATTTCTTGATGGGGGCATGCTTTTACTCCATCTAGACAAAATACTACAGTTTTCAAAAAGAAGTGTATAAACTAATAGCGGTGCTAGAGAAAAATTGTAGATCCAATGTGCTTCGTCACTATCTCCAAAATAACTTAAATTTTCTTTTCTTGGTAAATTTGTCTCTGTAACAATTTTTGCTTTAATGTTTAAACTATCTACAACATTTCTCAAAATTTTGATTATTGAATGTGTTTGAGGTAAATTTAAGCATTCGGTGCTTGTCTCTTTCCACAGAAAACCAACAGCATCAAGTCTTAAAATCAAAACTCCTTTATCTATAAGATCAATAATTATTTTTATAAAATCTAATAATACATCTGGATTCTTAAAATTTAAATCAATTTGATCTTCGCTAAAAGTACACCATAAGTTTTTATAAGTGCCATTAACTTTAAATCTTTGAGATAAATTATGATCTCTTGTTCTTATTACATTGGTAGTATCAAATTTATCTTCAATAATAAAAAAATGATTTTTTCCTGGTTCTTTTCCTTTTAAAAAATTTTGAAACCAAATACCTTTTGAAGAAGAGTGATTAATAACAATATCAGCCATGATATTTTTATTTTTGGAATAGAGTTTAATATCTTTCCAGTCACCGTATTTTTTATCAACCTCACCATGATCCATGACCGAAAAGCCTCCATCACCACTTGATGGGAAAAAAGGTAAAATATGAACACAATTAAATACGTTATCAAAATAATCCTTATGAAAACTTTTTAAGGTTTTTAGAGTATTATTTTTCTTACTAGAATAAATGCTATCAGCATATGAAATCAATAAAACAGTATCTTCAGACCAATTAAATTCTTTTTTCAATTTATTTGAAATATTAAAATCACTTATAAGTTTTTTTATTTTTCTAGCATAAAGATCAGTATTAATTTTTTCGGAATCATAAATTGAATTCAAATGATTTTTTATCGATCCAAAAGATCCGGCTTTATTTTTTGGCATATTTCCTATTATCTTCCTCAACAGTATTTCTAAATCTCAATAAGAAATCTGGAATAGCGCTATTTACACGGCTCCATGTGGGTGAAAAAGGGGTATCCATAGGGTTCTCAAAAAAAATTTCACCTGCTTTCATAATATTTGAAGCAAACATTTCAACGGTCTTTTCTTCTAAATGATAATCATAGTATAATCCATTCATTTGAGCATCGCTTTTATAAATATCAACCATATCTATAGCTGACCTGTAATAAGTAGCTTTTATTGTTCTAAAAGTTTCCTCACTAAAAGAGTAACCATGTGTTGCAAGTTTTCTAACTATTGTTTTTATTATATCGATTGACATTCGAGATAAACCTGTATCGACATTTTCAAATGAAGGTTCTTGATGCTTGTGATCATATTTATCTGCAAGATCAACCTGACAAACTCTATTAGATGAATAATTTCTTTGAATTTCGGATAAAACAGCTATTTCTATCCCCCAATCAGATGAAATTCTTAATTCTGATAAAAGATTGCTTTTAAATGAAAACTCACCCGCTAGAGGATATTTGAAAGATTTCATGAAATCTAAATAATCGTTTCTACCAACTACTTTTTCCATTGCAAGTAAAAATGGATATACTAAAAGCCTTGAAACTCTTCCATTCATTTTGCCTTTTGCAACTCTTGGATAATAACCTTTACAAAATTCATAGTTAAAAGAAGGATTAACAACTGGATAAAATAATTTAGCTAACATCCTTTTTTCATAAGTAAGGACATCACAATCATGGAGAGCTACAGCTTTTGCTCTTCCTCTGGCCAATGCCATCCCAATACAATACCACACATTTCTTCCCTTGCCAGGTTCGCTTGGTGCTAGAGAGTTAACCTCAAGTTCTTTATCAAGTTTTTTTAATCCAGGGCCATCATTCCATAGAATAGTGTGAGGTATTTCTAATTTTTTAAAAAAATTCCATGCCTCCATGGCTTGTTTTTTATCTGCCCGATCAAGACCAATTATTACGTGATTTAAGTATTTAGCCTTTGAAATTTCATCTACAATTTTTGGTAATGCGCTACCCTCTAACTCAGAATAAAGACAAGGAAGTATTAATTCCATTTTATTGTATTTGGAGAAATTTAATAGCTCATCTTCAATATGTTTTGTTCTTTTAAACGAAAAATCATGTAAATTAGCAACTATTCCATTTTGTGAAAAATCGTTCATATTAACTCCCAAAAAAGTTTAATTTAATTAAAACTTCCTTAACAACCTCTTTCCAACCCTCAGGTGCCTCAGAACTAGACAAAGTATAATTTTGAGATATTAAGTTCTTATAATTAAATTTACTGTTCTTAACAAGGCATGGAAAATCACTAGAGTCTAGCATTTCAATATCATTTTTATTATCACCAATGCCAATGATTATAGTTTCATTTTTATTAAAATATTTTATAAAGTCTAACATTGCGCAAGATTTATTCAATTTATCACCAAGAGTCATAATTCTTCCCCCTTCCTGAATATTCAACCCTATGGAAGATGCCTCATTTATAATTTGATACTTTTCATTTTCATCTCCTAAAAATATAAATGGAAAAGTATAATTTCTACTCATAGCATTTTTAACTTTGCTCATGGGTAAATTTAGAATTGTAGAGATTTCTTGATCTTCTAAATTATTTAAAAATTTAAAATTCATTATTGTGTTTTGATTAAAATTTTTTTCAAATATCTCCCATATTTTATTTTTCGATTTACTAAGTACTTTAGTTTTAGGTAAATGCTCTCCCAATAAATTTAAACCATATATTGCAGATCCATTCTCGACTATAAATGGCAATTTAAGTCCAAGTTCATCTAAAAAAACTTCTATTTCTTTTTTTGTCTTACTAGAATTTGGAACTATAACTATTCTGGACTTATGACATTCTATTATAAAATCTTTTATAATATCAAAATCGAAAGTATCTCTATGCAATAATGATCCATCTAAGTCGGTAAATATAAATATTTTTTTGTTTAGCATTTCAATAAGAAAATTAAATTTTTGATTTATGTCAATTTATTAATTTAAAGAAATTTTATATCTTGCTAAATTATGAGTTACTGAAAATTAATTTTTAAATGAGTCTTCTTTATAAAAATATTTGAATGTTAAGGTATTATAATAAATTAACGACGAACATTGGAGGGTACTTTTCGTATTAAAATGATAAATGCAAAATTTTTTGTTTTGGTTGCGGGGGTAGGATTTGAACCTACGACCTTCAGGTTATGAGCCTGACGAGCTACCGGGCTGCTCCACCCCGCGTCAATTTAGGCTAGTTACACTGTAAAGAGACCAAATGTAATTTATAGGCCTGGCAACGACTTACTCTCCCACACCTTAAGATGCAGTACCATCAGCGCTGAGAAGTTTAACGGTCGAGTTCGGGATGGGGTCGTGTGTAGGCTCCTCGCTAAAATCACCAAGCCAACAAATTACATTTGAAAAAAGTAGAATACTATAATCTGTTATAAAATTATCAATAGATGAAAATTGATAATGAGATCGAATAAGTCAATCGAGTTATTAGTACCAGTTAGCTTCATACGTTACCGCACTTCCACACCTGGCCTATCAACGTGGTAGTCTTCCACGACTCTCATGGGAGAACTAGTTTTGAGGGAGGCTTCCCGCTTAGATGCTTTCAGCGGTTATCCCGTCCGTACTTAGCTACCCTGCTATGCCGCTGGCGCGACAACAGGTCCACCAGAGGTACGTTCACCCCGGTCCTCTCGTACTAGGGGCAACTCCTCTCAATTCTCCTACAACCACGGCAGATAGGGACCGAACTGTCTCACGACGTTCTAAACCCAGCTCACGTACCGCTTTAATTGGCGAACAGCCAAACCCTTGGGACCTGCTCCAGCCCCAGGATGCGATGAGCCGACATCGAG
>CACBCD010000001.1:0-67500 GCA_902537725.1 uncultured PS1 clade bacterium | reverse complement strand
GAATTTGTAGTGTTATCATTGACTTCAAATTTACCGCTTTCAATTAATAGACGTGCATAGTGCTCAGCATGTTGAGAATAGCTTTCCTGTAAAACTGCATCTCCGGATGAGCGAGCGTCTCTTGCTAAAGAGAGATATTTCTCATAAATTTGTTTGGAAGATCCTCTGACCTTAACAGAGGGACCATTTGATTCAAAATTGTTGCCATTTCCACCGTTAGATCTACGGTTTCTTCTTCGATTATTGTTATTTCTTGGTTTAACCATAATAACACATTAAAAATATTGATAAATCAATCATTCAAAATCCTAATTTTTTTGATAAATAATCCCAAGTAAACTTAAAAAATTTTAGCTTAAACTGAGAATAATTTTGTACAAATACAAAAACTGAAGGAACATTAACACTATCATAAGCTTTATTTCCAGATTTTTTTTAATTATTTTTAATTTTTTTTTATTGAAAAGTTAAAACTCTATCTAAACCATTAATATCATTATATTTTTTCATCAATTTAAAATTATTTTTTTTAAATATTTCTATAACTTGTAAGGACTGATTATAACCAATCTCTATAATTATCAATGCATTCTTGCTTACAACTCTCTTTAAATCACTGGCAATAAGTCTATAAGAATTTAAACCATCATCACCTCCATCTAGAGATAAAATTGGATCATAAATCTTAACACTTTTTGATAGTTTTTTAATATCCTCGCTTGCAATATAGGGCGGGTTAGAAACAACTAAATCATATTTATAATTTACGGAACTCATCCAATTTGAAATGAGAAAATTAGATTGTGTTTCTAAGTTTAATTTTTTTGAGTTCTGCTTTGCAATACTTATTGCATCTTTTGATAAATCTATGCCCAAACCATTTATCATTTTATTTTCTTTTAATATTGATAATAAGATACAACCAGAACCAGTACCCAAATCCAAAATATTTTTAACTTCATTTTTATCAATAAAGTTATTAGCTATTTCGACTATTAACTCTGTTTCTGGTCTTGGGTCTAAAACATCATTAGATATTAAAAATGTAGAATTATAAAAATCTCTTTTTTTAAAAATCTTACTTATAGGCTCTCCATTTAATCTTCTTGATTCTATTGCAATAATTTTCTCAATCAACTCATTTGGAATATCAAGGCTCTCTTTTAAGATTAAGTCCTTATCATCGAGAGATAAGACTTCTTTTATAATTATCCTTGCATCAAGTTCTGGTGTCTCAATTCCAATTATTGAAAAATTATTACAAAGTTTTCTTTGAATTTCTTTTAAAATCAAAACTAACCCTCGAGTAGTTGTTTAGTCTTTTCCTCAGAAGTAAGAGCATCTATAAGTAAGTTAAGATCTTGTCCCTCAAGAATTGTATCGAGCTTATGAAGCGTAAGTGTGATTCTATGATCTGTGACTCTACCTTGAGGAAAATTGTACGTACGGATTCTCTCAGATCTATCTCCTGATCCAACTTGTGAGCTTCGATTAGCAGCCCTCTCTTGTTGTTGTTTAAATCTTTCTTCCTCATAAAGTCTTGCCCTTAAGACTTTCATCGCTTTTGCTCTATTTTTATGCTGTGACTTTTCATCTTGTTGAGTAACAACTAGTCCAGAAGGTAAATGGGTAATTCTAACAGCACTGTCTGTTGTGTTTACAGATTGTCCTCCAGGACCACTAGCTCTAAATACATCCACTCTAATATCTTTTTCCTCAATTTGAATATCTACATCTTCTGGCTCAGGTAAAACCGCTACTGTGGCTGCTGATGTGTGGACACGACCACTCGACTCTGTAGTTGGAACTCTCTGTACTCTGTGTACACCAGACTCAAACTTAAGTTTTGAGAAAACTCCATTACCAGTGATTGAGATGATTACTTCTTTAAATCCTCCAACATCTCCGTCAGATATCGAAATTATTTCAGTCTTCCATCCATGAATGTCTGAAAAACGTTGATACATCCTATACAGATCACCAGCAAATAATGCAGCTTCATCTCCACCAGTTCCAGCTCTTATTTCAAGAATTACATCACTAGAATCTGCTTTATCTTTTGGAAGAAGTAATAATTTTATCTCATCGCTTAATTTTAAAATTTTTTCCTCTAAAACGCTAAGCTCTTCCGAGGCGAGAGCTTTCATATCATTGTCACTAGATTCATCTTCAATAATATTTTTTAAATCAGCTATTTCTCTCGAAGACTCCTTCCATTGCATTGAAGCATTATAAAGAGGCTGAATTTCTGAATACTCTTTTGATAATTCAACAAATTTTTCAGAGGTATTTTCTTGACCAAGCTGTTTTTCTAATTCTTTACCTTTCGAAATAATTCCTTCAAGCTTATCTTCTGGAATAGTTGTCATGTTATCCTCTCATTAGAAATTTCATTAGCTTTTTTTTCAACATGCTCAACAATTTTTTCAATCATTTGTTGATTGTTAATTTTTGATAATTGTTTACCATTTAAGTAAATCATACCATTATTATTACCGCCCCCTGTAAACCCAACATCAGTATATAATGCTTCACCTGGTCCATTAACAACGCAGCCTATTACTGAAAGTGTAATAGACTCGGTTATGTGAGATAATCTATCTTCAAGAATTTTTACTGTTTTAATAACCTCAAAACCCTGACGGGCGCAGGATGGACAAGAAATTATAGTAACCCCTCTGTAACGAAGCCCTAAACTCTTAAGAATATTAAAACCAACTTTTACTTCTTCAACTGGATTTGCTGAGAGAGAAACTCTAATAGTATCGCCTATTCCCATCATTAATAATTGTCCAATACCTATGGAGGATTTAATCGAACCCGTCATTAATCCGCCTGCCTCTGTAACACCAAGGTGAAGTGGCGCATTAGTAGCTTTCGCTAATTGTTTATATGCCTCAATTGTTAACAAAACATCTGAAGCCTTAACAGATATTTTATATTGATTAAAATCGAGGTCTTTTAAGATTTTCTCATGCATCAAAGCACTCTCAACCATTGCCTCTGGAGAGGGACTTCCATATTTGTCTAAAATTTCTTTTTCAAGTGATCCTGCATTTACACCTATTCTAATTGAACAGCCATAATCCTTAGCTGCATTTACAACTTCTTTAACCCTGTCAATACTTCCTATATTGCCAGGATTTATTCTAAGGCAAGAAGCTCCGGCTTTCGCAGCCTCTATTGCTCTTTCATAATGGAAATGAATATCAGCAATAATAGGTACTGTTACATTATCAACTATTTCCCTAAGAGAAGAAGTAGACTCTTTGTCAGGGCAAGAAATTCTAACCAGATCTGCACCTGCGTCCTCAAGTTCTTTTACTTGTTTAATCGTTTTATCAGCATCTGATGTTTTTGTATTCGTCATTGACTGAACAGATATTGGTGAATTGCCACCTACAGTCAAAGACCCAACTTTAATGGTATTGCTCTCTCTTCTTTTGATATCTCGCCAATAATATTTTTCCATAAGTAACTCTTATCAGAAATAAGAAAATTTAATTAATATTTCCTAATTCAAAATGTTCATGCAGTGTATTCAGAGCTTTCTCGGTTAACTCCTTATTTATCAAAACTGAAATCTTAATCTCTGATGTTGAGATTACATCAATATTGATATTATTTTTAGACAATACATCAAACATCTGACTTGCTACACCGGCATTACTTCTCATGCCAACACCAACTATTGAAATTTTTGCAATATTAGAATCAACAATTAGTCTTTCATAAGACAAAGTTTCTGAAAGTTTATCCATCAACCCCTTTGCATTATCAAACTCATCTTTTGGAACTGTGTAAGTTAGATCAGTTGTTTTCCTGTCATTAGAAATATTTTGCACAATCATATCCACATTAATATTATTTTCGGCAAGTGTCCCTAAAATTTCAGCGGCAACACCAGGCTTATCTCTAATACCCGTAAGCGTTAATTTGGCATCATTAGTTGATGCAGCAACACCAGTAACAATTTTTTTGTCTGAAATACTGTCTTCAGAACAAACCAATGTTCCTTTTTTCTTTTCACCAATATCGGAAAAACTAGAGAGAACTCTTAAAACAACATCGTTATTCATCGCTGTTTCAACGGATCGTGTTTGTAATACCTTAGCCCCAAGAGAAGCCATTTCTAACATTTCTTCATAAGATATTTTATCAAGCCTTTTAGCATCAGGAACCTTATTTGGATCAGTTGTATAGACCCCATCAACATCAGTATAAATATCACAAAAATCAGCTTTTATTGCTGCTGCTATAGCAACTGCTGAAGTATCTGATCCACCACGACCTAAGGTAGTTACTCTTCCCTCCGAGTTGATACCTTGAAAGCCAGGAATTATTACAACATTGTTCTCCTCTAAGAGTTTCAAAATAACTTTTGAAGATATTGCCTCAATACGAGATGACTTATGATATGAGGAAGTCACAATTGGAACCTGCCAACCAAGTAATGACTGAGATTTTACCCCTAAAGAATTTAATAATCCAGATAACGCGCCAACGCTTACTTGTTCACCGCTTGAGATAATAACATCATATTCTGAGGCTGAAAAATCTTTTGAGAGATCCTTTGTAAGATTAACCAATCTATCAGTTTCTCCAGCCATCGCTGATAAGACAACAACAACTTGATTTTTTGCGTCAACTTCTGAACGAACTATGTCAGCAACATGATTTATTCGTTCAACACTTCCTACAGAAGTTCCACCAAATTTCATAACTATTCTAGACATTTATCACTCCAAGATATTTAAATACCTGAAAATCAATTAAAAATATAATAAATTTAAAATTTCTTGTTGGGCGTGGGACATAGATAGTGTATAGCCGAGTAAGGAGCAAGTAATAGTGACTAAAAATATTGAAAATAAAAAAACAACAATTGATCCATTAGAGCATGAGAAATTCTCTAAATTAGCTGAGGAATGGTGGGATCCAAATGGTAAATTTAAAACATTACACAAATTTAATCCTACAAGAATAGCTTTTATACGAGAGAAAATAATCAATCATTTTAATATTTCAACTGATGAGAAAAAACCCTTTAAAAATATCAAACTTTTAGATATTGGCTGTGGTGGAGGATTATTATCTGAACCAATGGCTAAATTAGGAGCAAAGGTTACAGGTTTAGATGTTGTTGAAAAAAATATTAAAACAGCTTCCACTCATGCTGAGTCACAAGGACTAGACATTAATTATGTTCACTCAACCGTGGAAGATATCTCTGATAAAGAAGATAAGTTTGACGTAATTTTAAATATGGAGGTTATAGAACATGTCTCCGATGTGAACCTATTTATTAATTCATGTAGTAAAGTTTTATCCTCGAATGGAATTATGGTTTTTGCCAGCTTAAACAGAACAATCATTTCTTATGGATTGGCTATAATAGGCGTTGAATATATTTTAGGTTGGCTACCCAGAGGAACCCATGATTGGTCAAAATTTATAACCCCAGATGAACTTAAAATATTTTTCTCAAGTAACGGATTAAAAATCGATGAAATTATAGGCATGAAGTATAATCCACTTTTTGATAGCTGGAGCAGATCTAAAGATTTATCTGTAAATTATTTAGGTGTTTCATCTAAAATTAATTCTTAATTTTTGGATCAATACCAGGTAAGGGTGTAACGTTTACACCTTCTTCAATTAAATCAACGGCTTCTTCAATAGAAGTTTCACCGTAAATTTCTCTTTCCTCTTTCTCTCCGTAATGAATGGCTCTTGCTTCATCAGCAAATTTATTTCCAACATACTCATAATTTTTTTCAACATGCTTGCGAACATTTTTAATGATTTTTTCAATATTTTTTTCAGTTTTTAGAGCATTTGTATAACTTTGTTTTTTTGAACCAATGTTAGGGGCCATAATATTTTTTTCAATTTTCGTTGAACTACACTTTGGGCAAAGAATAAGATTCTTTTTGTTCTGCTTTTCAAAATTAGAAGAGTCAGAAAACCAAGCATCAAAATTATGATCATTTTCGCATTTTAAATTGTATTTAATCATTTTTAATTTCTTAAGATTTTATATTTTTTATTCACGTTTATAGAAGGGATTTTTGATCTTGCTATTTTGACTCTCTTTAAATCAATATCAAAATCCATTACACCTATCCCATTATTTTTTTCAGCAATAATCTTACCCCAAGGATCTATCACTAAGGAGTGGCCATAAGTTTTTCTCTTATTTTCATGGGTACCTTTTTGTGCCGCAGCTATTACATATGATCCAGTCTCAATAGCTCTTGCTTTTAATAATGAGTGCCAGTGAACCTTGCCAGTATCATATGTAAAAGCAGATGGGACAAAAATGATTTCAGCACCATTCATAGCAAGATCTCTGTAAAGATAAGGGAATCTTAAATCATAACAAATAGTAAGACCTAAGGATCCAAACGGCGTGTTGGTTACTACAGCCTTATTTCCAGAATTATACGTTTTACTTTCTAGATATTTTTCTTTTTTAGAGATCTCAACATCAAATAAATGGATTTTATCATAACGAGCATGGATTAATCCGTCAGGGTTAATCAAAATAGTTCTATTAACGGCTTTATTATTCTTATCTTTTAGTATCCAAGATCCTAAATTTAACCAAATATTAAGCTCTTTAGTAAGTTTTAAAATTTTTTCTAAATAAATATCCTCTTTTTCTGAATAAATCTTTTTAAAAAGCAGAGAATTTCTTACTTCCATAATATTGGTTGTTTCTGGAGTACATATAAATTTGCTTCCGTCAGATGCAGCTTTAACTATAAATTTCTTTAAGACTTCAAATGATTTTTTAGGGTCACAACCAGTATTTAATTGAATTAATGAGAACTTTGTCAATTTTTTAACTTTCTAATAATTTATCAAGTTCTCCACTGCGGTCTATTGCATAAAGATCGTCATACCCACCAACATGAAAATCATTGATAAAAATTTGAGGTACAGTTCTTTTACCACCAGATCTATTAAGCATTTCTTCCATAATATTAAAATCATCGCCAATATATAATTCATTAAACGAAAGATTTTTTTGCTCAAGGAGCTCTTTAGCTTTAGTGCAGTATGGGCACATAGGGCCAGTATAAATATCTATCTTCAAATTCAATCTCCAATAATATTTATATGGTATATAATAGATTAAATTCAATAAACTAATAAAAAAAGATTTATATAAATATATTAATAATTTTGAGTATCAAGAATGATTCATGATCAAAAGATAAAACAATTCAGACGAAAAAGATCAGATAATGTGCAATCAAAATCAAAACTTTTTTTTGAAGAATATTCCTATGAAATATTTGATAGAATTAGTCTGATAAAAAATGAATTTGAAAATGGAATAACATTTGGATTTCGAAATATCAAAATACCCAAATCAAAAAATATTATAAATCTATTTCATGCAGATATTTACAAGTCAGAAACAGTAAATATTATTTCCGATGAAGAATTCCTACCCATAAAAGGAAACAGCCTTGATCTAATAGTTAGTTTTTTTAATATCCATTTTGCTAATGATATTCCTGGAACATTATTCCAAATTAATCAATCACTCCGAGCAAATGGTTTATTTATTGCATGTCTTTTTGCTGGAGAAACATTGAAAGAATTAAGGTATTCCCTTATGAGTGCTGAGGAAGAAATCCTTGGTGGTGCAAGCCCAAAAATCAGCCCCTTCGCAGATTTAAATGATCTTTCAAATCTTCTTCAAAGGGCAAATTTCACTCTTCCGGTTGCTGATATTGATAGACATAAGATTGTTTATAATAATCCAGAAAAATTATTCTCAGACATTCGAGAAATGGGAGAAACTAATATATTAACAGAAAGACAAAAAAATTTTTCAAGAAGAGATGTAATTGAAAGAGCCATAGAAATTTACAAAAAAGATTTTTCTAATAAAGATGGTAAGATATATTCAACATTTGAAATTGCTTGGTTATTGGGATGGAAATATGATGAAAATCAACCTAAGCCGTTAACCCCTGGATCTGGTGAAAAAAATCTTGAAGAAGCAGTAAATGAACTAACCTAAATTTTTTGATTTAGCATTCTCAATAAGAGAACATGTCTTATCAATACCATAAAGTTTAGTAAACGAGCCCAATCTTGGACCTTGGTCTTGACCCAAAAGAATTTGATAAAGCACTAAGAACCATTCTCTCAGATTTTCATAATTTGCTTCCTTGCCAATATCGTAAAAAATAGTTTGTATTGTTTCCGCCTCAACATCATTCTCAAGAGCCCTTAAACGATTTAAAAGTTCTTCTAATAACTCACACTCTTTATCGTCAGGGGTCTTATATTTTTTTGTAGGAAGGATAAAATCATTAAAGTAGAAAATTGCATATCCTAAAAGTCTATCAATATATATTCTCGTGTCTTCAGAAACGTCACCAATATAACCTTTAATAAAGCCCCAAAGTGTCTCTTTATTGTCTGCTTGCGAGGCATTAACTAAGTTGAGTATTAAAGAAAATGTTATTGGTGTATCAAAAATTAAAGGATCTCCATTATGTATATGAAAAACAGGATTATTTAATCTTTCAGTATCAGTCTGATCATTATATTTAGTTAAAAATGTTTGATACTCATCGACTGCTTTAGGAATAACATCAAAAGAGAGTTTTTTTGCTCTCTTAGGTTTTTGAAACATATACAATGATAAACTTTCAGGGCTAGCATATCTTAACCACTCATCAATTGTGATACCGTTCCCTTTTGACTTGGATATTTTTTCACCTTTCTCATCCAAAAATAGCTCATAATTAAAACCCTCGGGTGGTTTTTTATCTAATGCTTTACAAATCCTTCCGGATAAATTAACAGAGTCAATTAAATCCTTCCCAGCCATCTCATAGTCAACTCCAAGTGCCATCCAACGCATAGCCCAATCAACCTTCCACTGAAGCTTACAGTTTCCAGAAAGAACGGATGTTTCAACCTCTTTATTACGAACCTCATCAAGATAAAGTATAGAATTATTTTTTTTGTCAATTTCTATGACACTTGTCATGAGAACTTTTCCAGTTTCTTTGCATATTGGTAAAAATGGAGAATAAGTTTTCTTTCTCTCTTCACCAAGAGTAGGTAAAATTATATTTTGAATAGAGTCATAATTATTCAAAATATCTATTAATGTTTCATCAAATCTTCCGGATAAATACTGTTCAGATGCACTCATAAATTCATAATCAAAATTAAATCTATCTAAAAAATTTCGTAATAAATTATTATTGTAATCAGCATAACTTTTAAACTCCCCATAAGGGTCTGGAATACTTGATAGAGGTTTTTCGAGATTATTTTCTAAAATTTCTTTATTAGGTATATTGTCCGGAACCTTCCTTAAACCATCCATATCATCTGAAAAACATATAATTTTTGACTTTAAATCTGGATTTAAGACATTAAGAGCAAATCTTACCATTGAGGTTCTAGCAACTTCACCAAAAGTTCCAATATGCGGTAATCCTGAAGGTCCATAACCTGTTTCGAAGATAATATTTTTTTTATTATCCCCAATACGCTTTAAAATTTTTTTTGCTTCTTCAAAAGGCCACGACTTGCTTTCTAATGCATCAGCTATTAAAGATTTATTCATGAATAATCTCGATCCTATTGATAGTCTTATTTATACCATGACTCTATCTGCTGCGGTATCTGGTGATATCACTGATAAAGAATTAAAGGTAATTAATTATCTTTTTACCACTTTGCCAGTATTTGAAAACAGTAATAACGATCATTTGTCAAAAAAAATTATTGAAAGTATGGAAGTTATTAAATCTGAGCCTAATGTTGAAAACATTGTTGATCTTATAGGAGATAGCTTAGAAGAAAATTCAAATCTAAAAAAAACAGCCTATATTTTAGCTATTGAAATTATGATGGCAGATCTTGAAGTAAGTGAAGAAAGTTATAGGTTGCTTGAATTATTTGAAAACTCATTTGAATTAGATGCTCTCGAAACAACATCTATCAAACATTCAATAAAATTTAAATATCAAGATCTTTAACCATAGTAAAATAAGTAAATATTTAGTCTTGAATAAAGTGCTTTGACAATCGAAGGTTTTGTTTTTGATAATTTGAACCAATTGATGATCCATAAAATTTCTCAGGAAACTCTGTAAGCTTCTCGTATATCAATCTTCCAACTATTTGATTATGTTCCAAAATAAAAGGAACATCATATCCACGAACCTCTAAAACAGCTTTTGAACCTTCACCATCAGAAGAGCCATGTCCAAAACCTGGATCAAAAAAACCAGCATAATGAACTCTGAATTCTCCAATTGATGGATTAAATGGAATCATCTCAGCAGCATGACTTGGTGGTACCGCAATAGACTCATGAGATGCTAGAATATAAAACTCTCCTGGATCTAAAATTATTCTACTTTCATCATTCATAAAAACAGGATCCCAAAATTTGGCAATTTTATATTTATTTGGTTTATCCAAATCAATTAAACCAGCGTGTCTTTTTGCTTTGTAGCCAACTATACTGTCTTCATTTGCAGCCTTTAAATTAACAGAAACAGCTAATCCTTCGGCAATATCGGCCTTTCCATTAAAAACAATATTATCCTCGATATGTAGTTTTTTTAATTCTTTGTCTGAGCTTTTAGTATTACCCCTTCTAAATCTCATTTGATTTAATCGTGTACCTTGTCTAACGATTACTGGAAAAGTTCTTGGAGATATCTCTAACCAAAGATGACCTTTATATCCACCTGGAACCTTATCAAATTCATGGCTACCATCACAAATCAACCTAGTAAAAACATCAACTCTTCCGGTAGAGCTTTTTGGGTTTGAGATGGCTTTTATTCTTTCAGGAAGAGATAGCGCCTCCATTAAAGGTACCAAATATACACATCCAGTTTCCAAAACAGCTCCATCTGAAATATCAATTTTGTGAAGAGCTAGTTCTGTCAACTTTTCCTGAACAGAGCCTTCGGAAGGAAGAAAACTTGCCCTAATTCTGTAGGCTATATCACTCAATCTTAAATCAAGACTGGCAGGCTGGATTTGTTCTTCTAAAATATTTCCTTGAGACCATATCTCGCCATTTTCAATCATATTTCGTATTATTTGACCAGGAAGAATTCCTGAAAGAGAAATCTTTTGACCAGGGGCACCTTTAAATTCAGCTTCTTCAGAATTACTATCTAAAAATAAGTCGGGTGATTTTTTTTTGCTCATAGTTTTAAATATCTCAAAGTAAAAATATCCAAAAAGAATATATTTTCTAATCTAATATAAGATCATAAGTTCGTATATAATGATATTAAATAGGTATATAATAAAAAAATGAAAACAGCATCTATTATTATACAGCCAATAGTATCAGTAATTGGAATTTTCCTTTTATGGCTATCTTTTGCTATGCTTATACCAGGTCTATTAGATTTCTTCGAAGGAAATCAAAATTGGACTGGTTTTTTTGTAAGTAGTGTCTTTACCTTCTTCATGGGCATATCTTTTATTTTAATGAATAGAGGGAATACTATTAAGATTGAGGTAAAAAGTGCTTTTATGTTGGTAGTATTAAGTTGGTTTTCTTTATCAATCTTTGCATCACTACCCTTCATAACATCAACTCAAAATTTTAGTGTAACAGATGCTTTTTTTGAGTCAGTTTCTGGATTAACAACAACCGGTTCAACAATAATTAATGATATCGAGAATTCATCAAGAGGAATAATTCTTTGGAGAGCGATTCTTCAATGGCTGGGTGGAATAGGAATTATTGTAAGCGCAATATCAATTCTTCCAAGACTTGGGGTTGGTGGAATGCAATTATTCAGATTAGAAAGTTCTGATACATCAGAGAAAATATTACCCAAAGCTGCAAGAATAGCAGCAGAAATATCTGTTCTCTATATTACCCTATCGGTTATCTGTGCTATTGCATTTATTTTTTCAGGACTTACTTTCTTTGATTCTGTGGTTCATGCGATGACTACTATTGCAACAGGTGGCTTTTCATCAAAATCAGGATCTATTGGAAGCTATAATAATGTTAATCTTGAAGCTTTAACTATTTTATTTATGATTTTAGCAAGCCTTCCATTTGTTTTGTATCTAAAGGCAATAAGAGGTAAGCCAAAAAATTTAATAGGAGATCAACAAGTTCAAGGATTTTTTAAAATATTAGTAGTTTCCATTCTAATTGTTGTTTTTTACCTTTTTCTTACAAGCAATTTTACCTTTACAGAGATTTTAAGATACTCATTATTCAACGTTACCTCAATTTTAACAGGGACTGGATTTACAAGTACTAATTATAATGACTGGGGAACACCAATAATTCTTCTTTTTCTCTTTATTACCTTTATCGGTGGATGTGCAGGTTCAACTACATGTGGTGTGAAAATTTTTAGACTGCAAATAGTATTTAACAACTCGAAAGAGATGATTTCAAAACTTATTAGCCCTAACAGAGTGGTCAATAAAAGATATAATGGTGAGCATTTAAGTCCTGAAATTACTCAATCTGTCATAACTTTTCTTTTCATTTTTATACTAACTTTTATAGTTCTATCTATTCTTTTAAGTTTTACAGGGCTAGATCTTTTGACCGCGTTTTCTGCAGCTGCAACATCGATATCAAATGTTGGACCTGGTCTTGGTCAAGTAATCGGTCCAGCTTATAGTTTTAGTCAAATTCCTGAAATAGCAAAATGGTTACTCTCTTTTGGAATGCTTGCTGGTAGGCTTGAGTTCCTTACATTAATTGTGATTTTTAATAAGTCTTTTTGGAGATAGATTAATTGCTCTTTAGGCACCAATCGATTATGCCCTTTTGAGCATGTAATCTGTTTTCGGCTTCATCCCATACATATGAATGTGGCCCATCAATTACTTCAGAGTCAACCTCCTCACCTCTATGTGCTGGCAGGCAGTGAAGAAAAATTACTTTATCATCAGCCAATGAAATTAATTTATTTGTCACTTTAAATTCACTCAAAACTTCTCTTTTAGAACTATCCTCCTTATCCCCCATAGAGAACCAAGTATCAGTTACAATACAATTAGAACCAGTAGCTGCTTTTTTAGGATCATCAGTTTCTAAAATCTTAGCACCCTCATTTTTAGCTTTTTCAACAATAGCTGAATTAGGTAAATAATCACCTGGAGCACAGATCCTTAATTCAAAATCAAGCAATGAGGCAGCATGAATCCAGCTATGCGTCATATTGTTACCGGGGCCAAACCAGGTAACCACTTTACTCTCAATTGGGCCTAAAATTTCTTCAAAGGTCATCAAATCTGCAACAACCTGACATGGGTGAGAAAGATCAGATAAACCGTTAATGACAGGTACGGATGAAGATACAGAAAAGTCTAATATAGATGAATGCTCATTTGTTCTTAACATTACAATATCGACATATCTTGATAACACTTTGGCAGTATCTGAAATAGTCTCTCCCCTATTTAGCTGCATGTCTTTTGAATTTATAACAATTGATTTACCTCCTAATTGATACATAGCTGTTTCAAAAGAAAACCTTGTTCTTGTTGATGGTTTTTCAAAAATCATGGCGAGTATTTTATCTTGTGCAGAAGCATCATCATCAATCTCCGCCTTTCCATTTCTTATTTTAGAATTTTTTCTTTGATGGCAACTGTTCAGGAGATTTCTAAAATCAATTTTAGAAAAATAATCTAGATCAATAAAATGTCGAATTTTTTCGGTCATGTTAAACCATATACTATATATCTAAATTTGATAATGTTTCGTCGAATTTTTTTATAGCTTCCATGACTTCATTTTCAGATATATTTAAAGGTGGTAAAAATCTGATAACATTGTTAGCAGCATTTACAAGTAATAAGCCATTTTGGAAAGCTAGGTCAGTGATAACAGAATTCTTTTCAATGCACTCAACCCCGATGATTAAGCCCTTACCTCTAACACCAGAAATTTTATTATGATGCTTTTCAACCAACTTTTCTAATTCGCAAATAAGAATACCTGAAAGTCTTGTTACATTATTCAAAATTTCTTCTTTTTCGATAAGTTCTATTACTTTTAAAGCAATTGAACATCCAACTGGATTACCCCCAAAAGTCGAACCATGGCTTCCCTGTTGCATTCCTTTTGAGGCTTCCTCAGAAGCTAGTACTGCACCAATTGGGAAACCTGCACCCAAACCTTTTGCGAGAGTAACTATATCTGGCTCTATACCTGACCATTCATGAGAAAATAATTTACCAGTTCGACCCATCCCGCACTGAACCTGATCAAGGATCATTAAAATTTTATTCTCGTCACATAATTTTCTTATAAAAACCAAAAATTCATTTGAAACAGGATTTATTCCTCCCTCACCTTGTACAGGCTCAATTAAAATTCCAGCCGTCTTATCTGAAATAGTTTTTTTTAAGATGTTTTCGTCTAAGGGTATATTCACAAAACCATCAGGTATAGGATTAAAGCCCTCTGTATGAAGTGAATTGGAAGCGGCGGCAAGTGTTGCTAATGTTCTACCATGAAAAGAGTTCTTAAAAGTAATAATTTCATTTCTCTCAACACTACCTTTAAAAGATTGAAATTTTCTGGCTATTTTAATAGCACCCTCAACTGCTTCTGCGCCAGAGTTACAAAAGAAAACTTTCTCAGCAAAACTTAACTCACATAATTTTTTTGCTAGCAACTCTTGCTCAGGGATAGTGTACAAGTTTGAAACGTGCCAAATTTTATTTGCCTGCATTTCAAAGGTCTTATTGATCTCAGGATGATTATGACCAAGAATATTAACAGCAATACCAGAAGAGAAATCTAAAAATTTTTTATTATCTAAGGAAGTTAGCCATGCTCCATTTCCTTCCCTAAAAGAAACTGGATAACGATTATAGGTATTCATTACTGAACTATTCATGTCATTCTCAAATTTAAAAAATAAATAATTTTTTCCTACTACTATCTTTTTACTAAGTCTTCAACCTCCAACCTTTTTTTAATAAAAATAAACTTAAAACCCAAAGAAAAATATTCAGAATAAGAATAAATATAACACCAAAAAAAATAGAACTATCGGATGAACCAATAAAGCCATATCGGAAGCCATCAATTATGTAAAAAAATGGATTATAGTCTATTAATATCCTTGCAAATTCAGGCATTCTATCTACTGAATAAAATGTTCCAGATAAGAATGATAAAGGTACAATAATAAAATTAGTTATAGTTCCTAAGTGATCAAATTTTTCCGACCAAATACCAGTGATTATACCAAGCAATGATAAGAATAAGGATCCCGAAACTGAATAGTATATTATCGCCCAGGTATGAAAAATGCTGAGCTCTACAAATAAGAAATGAATACAAGGTAAAGAAACTAGTGCAACTACAATACCCCTAGTTACACCTCCAAGTGAAATTGCAACATTCATTTCGCCTGCAGATATGGGTGGCATGAGAATATCAACTATATTCCCTTGAATTTTTGATATAAGCAAAGACGAAGATGTATGGTTAAAAGCTTGCTGTAGAATTGACATCATTATTAAACCGGGCGCTAAAAACTCAATAAATGGTACACCTCTAATATCTGGCCTCAAATTACCCAAAGCTAAAGTAAAAATTGCCATAAATAAGATAGTTGTTGCTATTGGCGCAGCTACTGTTTGTAAAAAAATTTTAAAGAATCTTTGGACTTCTTTCTTATATAAAGTCCACAAACCATACCAATTTACTCTACCAGGGTCTCTTGGTTGTATCCATTGAAATTTAGAATTATCTGACATGGGCTTATTCTGAACAATAATGACAATAAATAAAGTTATTTCTTAAAAATGTGTAATTTTTTTATTTTTTTTAACAACTATATCTTGTATACGATGAAAAAATGTATACCATATATTTTATATTTAATGGGAGAAGATAAAATGGCATGGACCGATGACAGGGTAGAAATACTAACAAAATTATGGGGTGAAGGTCTTAGTGCAAGTCAAATAGCGAGAGAATTAGGTGATGTAACTAGAAACGCCGTAATTGGCAAAGTGCATAGACTGGGCCTAGCTGGAAGAGCTAGCCCAACAAGACCAAAAAGTAGGATAAGACACAGGGAACCTTCAAATTTTTCTTCAAATTTTTCTTCAAAAGATAGGTATAATGAAAATTTAAAACCACTTTCTCTGCCCGAGCCTGCTGTCAACTCAGATGGAAAACCAATTAATATTTTAATGTTAACAGAAAAAATTTGTAAATGGCCAATTGGTGAACCATCAGATGAAAATTTTAGGTTTTGTGGATTAAACAGAGTTCAAGGTTCTGTTTATTGTGAGGAACATACTAAAGTTGCCTATCAACCATTTGAAACTAGAAGAAAAAAGAAAGTTAAATTTTCCGCAAAAAGGAATACTAAGACTAATGTAGGTAATTACTAAGAGATCTGATTAATTGAATATCCTGCAGATCTTACAGTTCTAATAGGATCTTTTTTTCCTTTAATCCTAAGAGCCTTTCTTAATCGACCAATATGAACATCAACTGTTCTTATTTCTACATTGATGTTGTCTACACCCCATACACTATCTAATAGCTTTTCTCTGCTAAAAACCATATTTGGATGTTCAACCAAACAATTTAATAGTTTAAACTCTGTAGGGCCTAAACTTATTGAAACTCCATCCCTAAAGACACGGTATTCGTCTTTATTGATTGAGATATCCCCTACTTCAATGATATTTTGTCCTTTAGAAAACTTAGATCTTCTCAAGACCGCATCAATTCTTGCAATTAACTCAGGAAATGAAAATGGTTTTGTTATATAATCATCAGCCCCGGTTTCTAATCCTCTTATTTTATCACTTTCCTCACCAAGTGCGGTAATCATTATAATAGGAACATTATTATATTTTTTTTGAGTTCTTAGACGCCTGCATAATTCGATACCTGAAATATTTGGCAACATCCAATCCAAGAGTATTAGATCAGGAAAGAATATCTCACACTCAGATAAAACAAAATCACCATCTTTCACTATTTTTGTTTTATATCCATTTTTAATAAGATTGTAATCAATTAGCATAGCCAAGCTCTCTTCATCTTCTGCTATCAATATTTTATAATCTGTATGCTTACTCATTTTAAAAATTTATTTTAAAATTAAAAAACAGTTTCATCCTCAACTTCCATTTTTCTATCATCGCCCAGCGTCTCGCCAGTAACTATAAAGTGAGTTACTTCAGCAATATTTGTTGCTTGATCACCAATTCTCTCTAAGTAGCGAGCAATAAAAAATAATGGAACAAGAGCCTCAATTGCCTCTGGTTTTTCTTTAATATCATCTAAAATGGCAGATAAAATATTTGCATATGATGAGTCTATTTTAATATCAGATTTCCAAACATCCAGCGCATGTTGTGATTTACCTTGAGCATAATCTTCTAAAACTAAATCTAAACTTTGTTGAACATTTTTAGTTAAATTTACAAGAGCATCAATGGTTTTAGGGGATTTAGCATTTAATAAATCTCCTTTTACTATTCGTTTACAAACTCCTTTGCACATATCTCCAATTCTTTCCAAATATAGGGAAACTTTTACTGCAGAAAAAACCATCCTTAAATCGTTAGCCATTGGCTGTCTTTTTGCTAAAATATTAAAAGTCTTATCTTCTAGTGACAATTGAAGCGCATTGATTTGCCTGTCAGCTTCAATTGTCTGCTTAGCAAGATCATGGTCGTTCATTCTCAGTGATTGCTCAACATTCCTAAGAGCTATTTGAGCCAAACCACCTAAACCCACAAGACCATCAGTTAAATCTTTTAATTCTTTATCAAATGAGGTTACTATATGTTGATCATCCATTTTATTACCTTTATCCATACCTTCCTGTTACATAAGCCTCTGTTTGTTCATGATCAGGACTTCTAAAAATTTTTTCAGTATCACCAACTTCTATTAGTTTTCCCAAGTGGAAAAAGGCAGTTCTTTGGGATACTCTTGCTGCTTGCTGCATAGAATGAGTTACAATTGTAATTGTAAAATTATCTTTTAGTTCATCAATCAATTCTTCAATCTTAGCAGTTGCAATAGGGTCCAAGGCTGAACAGGGTTCATCCATTAGAATAATTGAAGGGTCAATGGCAATAGCCCTTGCAATACATAGTCGTTGCTGTTGTCCACCTGAAAGGCTAGTGCCTGGTTCACCAAGTCTATCTTTGACCTCAGACCAAAGACCTGCTCTCTCTAAACTTTTTTCTACTTTCGCATCAAGATCGTCTTTATGCAAGATCCTACCGTGTAGTTTTGGTCCATAAGCAACATTATCATAAACTGATTTAGGAAAAGGATTAGGTTTTTGAAAAACCATTCCTATTCTTGATCTTAACTCAACAACATCAACATCAGGATGATATATATCCTCATTATCAATTTTAATAGTACCTGCGACCTTGCATATTTCTATCACATCATTCATTCTGTTAATACACCTAAGAAAAGTCGACTTTCCACAACCAGAAGGGCCAATTAATGAAGTAACCTCTTTTTCACCTATATCAAGATTAATACCAAATAAAGCCTGTTTATCTCCATAAAAAACGTCTACACCTCTGCACTCGATTAAAGACTTTTTATTTCTGATATTATTTTGTTTTTTTTGTTCATCCATAATCAAATCACCATTTAACTTCATAACGTTTTCTTAATAATACGGCCGCAAGATTAATTAATATAAGAAGGCCTATAAGAATTAAAGTAGCAGCACTTGTTTTAGCAACAAAAGCTCTTTCTGGGCTATCGGCCCATATATATATTTGAACTGGAAGAGCAGTTGCAGGATCAGTAAAAGTTGATGGTATATCCACAATAAACGCAACCATACCTATTAATAATAGTGGTGCAGACTCACCAAAAGCACGAGCTAAACCAATAATTGTTCCAGTAAAAATCCCAGGTAAAGCAGAAGGGAGTAAATGTTGAAAAACAACCTGCATTTCAGAAGCACCCATTGCCAGTGCTGCCTCTCTTATAGACGGAGGGACAGATTGAAGTGATGATCTTGTAGCAATAATAATAGTTGGTAATGTCATCAATGATAACACAAGACCTCCTACCAATGGGATAGATCTTGGCATTCCAAAAAAATTAATAAAAACAGCTAAACCTAATAAACCAAATATAATTGACGGAACGGCTGCAAGATTATTTATATTTACCTCAATAAAATCTGTAATGCGATTTTTTACAGCAAAATTTTCTAAGTAAATAGCGGTTAAGACTCCGATAGGAAAACTTAACAATAAAGTCACAGATATTGTAATTAATGAACCAATTGTGGCACCCCAAAATCCAGCAACTTCCGGCTCTCTACTATCTCCATTTAAGAATAAATTTTTTGATATTTTATTTTTTACTCTACCTGTATTTTTTAATTCATTTAACCAAGCAACTTCTTGATCATCCAGCCTCCTTTCACTCTCCGAAAGCGATGTATCAACATAACCTTTATAAAAAATATCAGAGTCATCGGTAAATAAAACATTAAAATAGAATTTCTTATTAATATAGGAAGGATTTTCAATTATGAAATCTCTGAGAGTGTATGAAGCACTTGAAGAAATTAATTTAAATAATTTTCTTTTATCAGAACGGCTCTCAACTTCAGGAAAAAAGGAAAATAATGAAGATCGAATAATACCTCTAAAATTAATATCTTCAAATTCATCCTCTGCAGAAATTTCAGTCATATTTATTTCAAGGTCAATTGAATAATTTGTGTAAGCAGGAATCGATCTATAAATCATAGATCCAATTATTGTAGCAAGCATTGTTGCAGCTAAAATTAGTGAAATAAATCCATATGCTATAAAACGTTTTTCAGCTCTATGTCTTATTGATAGATTCTTACTCATATCGCTCTCTATATCTCCGAACTATTATCATAGCAAACACGTTAAGAGCCAATGTTATTACAAATAGCATCAATCCTAATGCGAAGGCCGCTAAAGTTTTTGCACTGTCAAATTCTTGGTCTCCAACCAATAGAGTAACTATTTGAACAGTAACTGTTGTAACTGCAGACAAAGGATTTGCGGTAAGATTTGCAGCTAGTCCTGCTGCCATAACTACAATCATCGTCTCGCCAATTGCCCTAGAAATAGCTAATAAGAGTGCACTAACTATACCTGGTAAAGCCGCAGGAATTATAACTTTTTTTACTGTCTCAGCCTTTGTTGCACCCAAAGCTAATGACCCATCTCTTAAAGATAATGGAACAGCCGTCATAACATCATCAGATAACGATGAAACATAGGGTATTATCATTACACCCATTACCAACCCGGCCGCAAGTGCAGACTCAGTGGCAACAGTTAAACCAATATATTCCCCACAACTTCTTACAAAAGGGCCTACCGTTAGAGCTGCAAAAAAACCATAAACAACTGTTGGAATACCAGCTAATATTTCTAAAATAGGCTTTAAAAAATCTCTTGTTTTAGGTTTCGCATATTGAGATAGAAAAATAGCAGAATATAATCCTAGTGGAGCAGCAATCGACATAGCTACAGCGGTTATTAAAAGCGTGCCCGTAAATAATGGAATAGCACCAAAACTTCCAGATGATCCAACTTGATCCTCCCTAATGGCTGTTTGTGGAGACCAATGTGTACCAAAAACAAAATCAAAAAAACCTACTTGGGAGAAAAATCTCAAGGTTTCAAAGATTAGAGAAAAGATAATACCTACCGTAGTTAAAACTGCTATTGTTGAAAAAACGAAGAATATAAATTTTAAAATTCTTTCTACTCTTCTTCTTGCATCATATCGAACAGATAGTTTCTTGTATGATACAAAACTTAATATGATTGAAAGTAAAACTAAAGATGAGAAAGAAATAACTCTAGTTTCTTGATACTTTTCAACTAATAGATTTGCATCACCTTCAGAGATAAAACCGCTACTAATAAGAGTGCTTAAACTAGAAATATTATTTATTAAAAAACTTTTAACATATAAAATTTCATCAATTCCTAGGTCTATAGTTTCCTCAGAAAGAAAGGGTATAACAAGATAATTTAAATAACTATCCTTAAAGAAAAGAAGAAAAATAATAAGAAATATAGGCAGTAAGGTCGACCATAAAGAGACATACAAGCCATGATAAATTGGCATTGATCTTAAAGGTTCATTATTTCGGAGATAAAATACTGCTCTTTGTTTGGCTAAAGTGAAGGATAGAAGCCCCGAAACAATTATCAATGATAAACTTATTAAAAGATCGGTATTAATATCTATCCTCCACAATTTGAAAAATCAGTTTTATCAAAGCTCTAATTCAATTAGATTTTTACCAGCATTTTTATACTTTTTATATTCTTCTGGTGATAATGGAATTAGACCTTTTTCGACTAAATAGCCATCCTCACCCATAGCACCTAAACTTGTAAATTCCTTAACAAATTGAGTAATTGATGGTTTCATTCTTATATGATTCTTTTTTACATAAAAGAATAAAGATCTTGATATTGGATAATCACCAACAAGAATATTATCGAAAGTTGGTTCGGCACCATTAACAATAGATCCTTGGATTTTATCAGTATTTTGATCAAGAAAACTAAAACCAAATATACCGAGAGCATTTGGATTTTGATCAAGTTTTTGTATAATAAGATTATCATTCTCACCTGCTTCAATAAAAGCTCCATCTTCACGAATGGTACGAGCAATTTTCTTGAATTCATTTTTTCCAGCTTTAGAACTTCCCCTCAATTCCTTTAGTGCAGGAAAAGTCTTTGCGCCAGCATCCATCGCTAGTTCAACAAACGCATCTCTTGTTCCTGATGTTGGAGGAGGACCAAGAACTTCTATTTTAACATTAGGTAGATTACGGTTTACATCTTTCCATGTTTGATATGGATTATCCTGAAGCTCTGATCCATCTTCATTTGCAGGAACTTTTTCAGCAAGAGCCATATAAATATCACGTGTAGTAAGTTTAACTACATTTGCTCTCTTTGAATTTGCTAAAACAATTCCATCGTAGCCAACTTTAATTTCAATTATTTTAATACCAGCATCAGTACATTTCTTAAATTCTTTACTTTTTATTCTCCTCGATGCGTTCGTAATATCAGGATGTTGTTTTCCATTGCCTGCGCAAAAAAGTTTCATACCGCCGCCTGAACCAGTTGATTCAACAATAGGTGTTTTATATTTAGTTTTCCTTCCAAATTCTTCTGCAACGGCTGTTGAAAAAGGGAAAACCGTTGAGGATCCTACAATTTTAATTTGCTCTTCAGCTTTTACTTGTAAGCCAGGTATTAAAGAAATTGATAAAATAATGACAAGTGATTTGAATAAGTTTTTCATAATTTTCTCCAATTTCATAATTTATTAAAACAGATCAAAGCTGAATTTATACTGAATTCCAGCCATAATATGTTCTGAAGCCTTAGATGTGTCATTGAAAGATTTATCAACGTAATTCAGGTATACCTTTAAAGGTTTAGCAATTTTATAATCAAAGCCGATACCAGTAAGTTCTCCTCCTGCTTTAACCATATCTGACTCACCATACATAGCTTTAAGAGTAATCTTTTTAGACATTTTCATTTTTAGAGATATCACATACCCATCATCATCATATTTCCCAGTTGTATCTTCTGACTCCTGCCAAATAACACCAAGGGTTAAAGGTTTGCCAAGGGGGATAGTTGCAGCAAATCTTGTTGTATCGAAAAAATATCCTTTTTGAGGAACTTCAGAGTCAAATGAAACAGCAAAGTGTGATTTATTTCCACCTATCTTACCTTTCCAATCTAAAGAAACTGAAAATGCTTCTTCATCAGCCTTTTCTACAATACCCATAACATTTAAAGTAAATCCATTCACTTTTGGAGATGACCACTGAATAATTTTTTTACTTCTATTTTCTCCCCATAAGATATTCTTAATATCACCCGCAGTATCATTGAATAAATCAATTTTACCTTGTGCTTTTTTTGTGGGTGTATCATGCATACCTAAAAAAACTTTACCAAAAGCTCCTTGCAAACCAACAAAACTATTTCTTTGTTTAAAAGTTGGATCGCCATCAATAGGATCGGTTTGCCATTCATATTGGTAAATAGCTGCAACACCATTATCAAAAGTTTGTGAACCCTTAAATCCCACGCGTGAAGCATGTGACTTTACATCCGTGTAAGAGCCACTTGACGTATCCTCACTGCTTAAAGCAATATCTAAGCGTCCATAAATAGAATTTTTTGCGTAAGCTTTATCGGTGTTAATTGTAATGCCAAGTAAAGCCATAATTAGAATAAATATTATAGAGTTTAATTTAGTCATAATTTTCCCTTAAATTGATTAATAATGGGACAAAAACACTTCTTATTTGAAAATAATATGTGACTTTTATGACAGTTTTATGAAATGAAAATATTTAAATTATAATTTAAGCTTTATTAAAAATAATGGAAAAAGAAGAACCTTTCCCTACTTCACTTTCAATATCAAGTTGGGCCTTATGACGAGTAATAATATTTTTAACAATAGAAAGCCCTAGACCCGTTCCACCTTTTTTTATACTACTATCAAGGTCAACTCTGTAAAATCTCTCAGTAAGCCTTGGTATATGAATATTTGATATACCCGGACCATCATCAATTACTTTAAACAAGACTGTATCGCTATTATCTGAAAGGTGTATGATAACCTTTTTGCCAGAGGTATTGTATTTAATGGCATTTTCTATCAAATTAATGAAAGCTCTCCTAATATCATCTTCATCCCCTAAAATATAAAAGTCCTTTTTTCTTATATCTCTCGTTAAATTGATTTTATTTTTTTTAGCTAATTCATTTAATCCATCAAAAATATTATCAAGTACTGTCGTTAAGTTAACTTTATTTTCAGGCAAAATATGTTGGCGCATTTCTGCTTGATTTAGGGATAATAAATCTTCAATTAAAAGTTGCGCTCTATTTGATTGATCAATTAGTTTTTTTAAAAAATCTTTAGAAGTCTCTTTATCTTCATCTCCATATTTTTCAAGGGTTTCAGCTATTCCCTTTATTACGCTAATTGGAGTTTTTAATTCATGACTTGCATTGGCAATAAATTCACTACGCAATGTCAATATTTTCTTTACTTCTGTAGTTTCTCTAAACATTAATAAATAATTAAATTCATCTTTTGAGAAATTAGGCACTCTTGAAATATCAACCTCATAAGATCTATCTATTTCACCTGGTAAGATAATTTCTATTTTTTCAATGCTATTTTTTTGACTATTTTTATAAAGATTTAAAGTTTCTATTAATAGAGTTGACCTAATAATAGTTTGAATTCTTAGTCCTGTTGGAATTTCATTTTCAGAATTTAAAAGAGAGTCTCTCGCAATTGATGAAAAAAAAGTCTTATCAGCACTTTGATTAAAAATTAATATAACATCATTTTCATTAATCAAAATTGTAGGTTCTTTAATAGCTTCAATAATTGTTTTAAGTTTATTAAGGCCTTCACTAATATCCTTAGATTTTAACTCTTCTTGATTTTTATAAAATTCGAGTGCCTTCCTATCGTCACTTGACATTGCTAATAAAACTACTGTGAAAATCACGATAAAGAAAATTGCTGTAAAAAAAGTCAAGAAACCCAACAAGAAAAAAGCAAAACATAGAACTACTAATAAAAAAATAATTGGAATTTTAGGGCGAATTATTTCACTTAAAACAGATCCTATTTTATAATCTGTAGTTTCAATTTTTTTATCCATGGTTGATTATAAGAATATAAATAAAAGTAAATCAATATTGTAATAATAAATTTATATTTTTAAGTTATTTTTTAACGATGTTTTTAATGTTAATATGATTAAAATGAAAAAAAATCTTATATTATGGAGACATGCTCACGCTGAAATTGGAAACAATGATTTCAATCGTCATATTGATGAGAGAGGAAAAAAAGAGTCAAAAATAATGGCCGAGTTCATTTTATCTAATTCTTCGCCTGATCTCATCTTATCCTCGCCCGCAACTAGAGCACAAGAGACCCTGTTCGCATTTAATAGTTTGTACAAAGCGCCAAAAGCCAATATCGATAAAAATTTATATCACGCTGAGCCTAATGAAATTTTGAAATCGATAGAAAGAAATTCTAGTGATGAAAATATAATTCTAGTTATGGGACATAACCCTGGTATCCATGAACTTTCTCTGTCCTTAACAAACAATAATCAAGAATTAATGGTTAAGTTTTCAACATGCTCTGCATGTTTTATATCTTTTGATAATGATAACTGGTTCAATATTTATAATAATAAATGCTTTTTAGATAAATTTATTCAGCCAAAAGATCTAAATAGAGATAATCTATGAAAAATTATAAAAACTAGTTAAATCCTTTGATAGGCAAATTTTTGTAATTAAATCCTTTTTCGATAGTTGGTTTAATTGTCGAAAAATATGGAGATAAATCAAAATCTCTAGGAACAAATAAAGAGTGATGCCGAATATGAAGATATTCTTTTTCGATAAAGCGACTATGTTTAATACCTCTATATAAACCCTCCTCTAATATTGTCCTCTCCTTTTGAATAATTGGAAGTATTGGATAATTTACAGACTGGAAAGCTTTTGCAATTAATGTTGAACAAATAACTTTTGACGGTGTACCAGAACCAAGAGCAATCATTCTTCTTCTAAATCTCTCTGGAACTGGGGGCTGAGGAAGCAAATATCTCATAAGATCTAAGATATTTTTTCGATCATAATCAAGCCCAATTGATTTGATCATAAAATTAATTACTTTTTCTTTTTCATCAGCAGGTAAGCCAATTGGCCTACAAATCCTGGTATTAAAACTCTCATAATTAGATAATGGAATTGTTGTAACTCCATTTTTAAGGTCTGACTCAATTAGAATTGATCCCCCGCCCATACCATCGGTGAACTTATTATTTTTACCTAAATAAAAGGCTGCATGAGACCATGTAGATTGAGTAAGATATTTTATAGCAGAAGAAACCCTCTGGTTTCCCTCAACGAGTAAAATATCTCCAGGCTCCATTACTAACTCAAGATCAAGCAGATCAAATTGAGTTCTCTTTTCATAGCTTTTAATTGGTTTTTGAAGCCAGTTCACAATAAGGTTATTGAAGTATTTAAAAATTTGATACACCAATAATTATAGACATAAAGCCCATCACACTTATAAGGAGAAATGTACCTTGCGCTCCAATTAAACGAGGATAATTTGCTCCAGGATTATTACTCATACCAATGGCATGAAGTAATCTAAAGATTGTTAACAGAATCCCGATTAAATGAATTAAATAATTCTGAAGATTCACATATTCCAAAATAAATAAAAGTATTAATGCTAGAGGTACATTCTCAATAAAGTTTGCCTGTACTCTTAAAACTGCATCACCTCTCCACTTTTCTTCTTTATCACCTCTCAAGCGAACGTAAAGTACTTGATTTGCAAGAAAAACAGACATTAAACCTAAAATTCCTGCATAAAATAAAGTAATCATATTAAACCTCTGATAATCGACAAAATACCAATAAAAATAATTAATAAACCTATCCACGAATATTGGTCCAACCAAAATAACATAAAAGACTTTTCAGTATCTGACTCGGTTATGTTTTTGCTCGTTTTCTTTAATTGTCGAGGTAATCCTGCTACCCAATAGATTAGAGCACCATGCCAAAGAAACCCTAAACCAATTGTTAAAAGTAAAATTGAATTTTCCATAATTAAATATGCATCATTTATTTATTTTTTAAAACTTTTTTTAATTAAACTTAGATGAAATTAGTGGAAGATCTAAAAAAGACTTAAATCCAGGACTTGCCTCACAAACTAGGGGTATTGCATGGATACCATGCAAGGCAGTCGATACCAATGGATCATCATTCCAATCATGTGAAAAATCAATTTTCATATTTGGCTTTCCCTTTACTTCAACACACATCCCAACTGGTTCTTCCCACTCAGGAGCTGCATCAGGGTGCGCCCTCCAAATTGTTTCCTGTATGATTTTAGTTCCATCTTCACAATTACCTGTCCACTTTCTTCTTTGACCGGAAATTTTTCCTTTTTCAACTACACCGGCGGCAATTTTATAATCTTGTTCAGCAGTAATTAAATCTATACTTTCTTCTACATTAATAATTTTAGACCCTATACCATCAGCAATTAAGTATATCGCTTCTTTAAAAAGACCGCCTAACCAATTTTCATATCGACCAGCCTCTTGATTATATTGATCAAGAGATTTTCCCATTAACATTGTATCAAAAACAATTTCCTCAGAAGGATAATATGAAAATTCAGAACTTTCCGTTACAACTACCTCATTTATCTCCTCAGACATTCCACTCATAGTTAAAGGCATTAAATCAGAGAGCCAACCTGGAGCAATACCTGTACCATGAAGGCTTACACCCCCCTCAATACAAGCATCCTCAATTTCATTTGCAAAATCTTCTCCAAAAGCCTTAGGATATAAAAAACCAACAGTGGTTACGACATTAAAACCTTTTCTTAAAAGCATTATTATATTCTTTTTATCTAAATCAGGATCTTCACCTAACCTCAAAGAGGCAAGAGGAGTATAATTTACACAATCAGCTTCAGTAGATAAGGCTTTTTCAATATCAGTAGAGGCTTCAACACCTATTGAGTCAATCCCAGCAATAATTCCTGCATCTAATCCATTCTTATTTTTATCCGAAACTATAAGTCCTACAAGATCAAGATCATTTCTATTTTTAATACCCCTAATAGAGGCTTTACCAACATTACCAGAAGACCATTGTATAACCTTGTATATTTTTTTAGGCATTTATTACTCCCATAACTTTATATAAATTACTTAATATTAGAACTTATTTAACGATAAATAAAATTAAATTGATTATAAAGAAATGGCCGCTGTAAAATTCTATCTCACAGCGGCCTAACAATAAACTGGGGAGGTTAATTGTTTGTACAACAATCTAAGGATTAAATATGACAATTTAATAAATAAAATATTAACTTTTTATTTTTATATTTGAAAAATATTACAGAATTATTACAAATAACTATTCGAAAAGGTTGATCAAATGAAGCTATCGATAGAAATTACAATGTACCCTTTAGAGGATAAATACCTTCCTATTATAGAAAATTTTATTGAGCATTTAAAAAGCTACAATGATATTAAGCTAGAAGTTTTTCCAACCAGCACAGTTATCTATGGTGATTTTGATAATGTTATGGAAGTTTTATCAAGTTCAATAAAATGGAACGTTAACAATAAAAATAAAGCTGTTTTCGTTACAAAATTTTTACCTAATTATGAAGCAATCTAAAAAAGTTTAAAGATTCGATCCAACAACAGAATATCTATTGTCAGGGTCAGTATAATAATGATCAACATTATCACCATCTAGTCCAAAGTTTTTTTCTTGTATTTTATATAATTTTCCAAGCATCCATGCATGCGCAGCATCATTTTCTGATCGTTTATTCCAAAATAAACGTACAGAATATTCATTGGTATCAAACGGCATAGGAGAAACAATAAAATTATTAGCCTTATTAAAATAAGATGCAAGGTGACCTGATAAAGTTATTAAATAATCAGATGATCGAATAATTTCTTTTGCTACTGAAACATAATTTACTGACATAGTAATATTTCTTTTTTTCCCGATTTCTTGCAAATAGTCATTTACAGGACTATCGATTGTTCCGTCATAGCTGACATGTACATGATTTGCTGCAGTATAATTATCAAGACTTATTTCACCATTTTCATCAAAGAAAGGGTTTCCCTTTCTTCCAACACATAAAGGGCGATCTTTATAAATTAGAAAACTATTGAAGTACTCATTAAATTTATCATCGGAATAGGATTTTAATTCAGATCGAAGTCCCTCATCAGAGGAAATTATAAAATCTAACTCTTGATTTTTTAATTTCTCCAAATCTCCTTTTGAAGTTGATACTGATGAGATTTGAATATTTGGTGCCTCTTCCTGGAAAATCTTTGCAAGTTGAGGAAAAATTCTTCCTGCAGCAATATCAGGTAAACAAAACTTAAAAAGTCTATCGGATTTTGAAGGGTTAAATTCTTCATCACTTAATGATGATTGAATTGAATCAAGAGCATTTTGAATTGGATATATTAGATCCTCAGCTTTCTTTGTAGGCTTCATCATATCTGACGATCTAAAAAATAAATCATCATCTAATGTATATCTTAACCTATTTAGTGCATTACTAACGGCAGACTGTGATAAATTTAATTTCTCTGCTGCTTTCGTTATAGTTTTCTCATTATATATTGATGTAAAAACTAACAAAAGATTTAAGTCTATTCTTGATAAATTCATAATATAAATACCTTTTCATTTATTATATTAATACTATAACATTCATTAAATAAATAGTAAACATTTATATAATTGATTTGCTAAATATAATAGAAATACCATATAAAGTTAATCAAGATTATGGAGTTGATTATGTCTTTGTTAAAAAATATTTTAATTGCTGGATTATTTCTTTCAGTTTTTGTTGCCGTTTCCCCTGCCTTTGCAGATTCGGACAAAAAAAACGAAGTGATTGTAACTGGTGGTAAAATTCTTTCTTACAAGACAACTGCAAAATATAGAAACGCTGATAATTGTTTAACTGCTTGTAAAAGTAAGTCCAGTTGTGAGGCATATAGCTTAAATTCAAACGGTGCTTACTGCGTTCTGTATGAAAGTGTTAGATCAATTCAAACAAAAGATGGTGCATTCACCGCTTTTAAAGCCGATTTTAAATAATTTAGTTTCAACCTAACGGTTGCAACATAATGGACAACCTCTTCCTTCCCCCCTCCCATTCCCTTGAAGAGGTTGTCCACAAAAGAAAGTGTTGATTGAAGATGGTAAAAGATAGTGTAGTAAATTTTAAAGATCCTAAGCTAACTAAAGAGCTTAGTCTTATTGAAAATAATAGAGTAAATTCTTTAGCTTCTCTCGATAGAATTCTTACAAAAGTTCTCTCAATAATTTTTTAATTACTCATTAAATTTTATTATCGAACCTGGCTTCATTGTTATAAAAAAATCTTCTTGAAAATTACTCTTTTGAATTAAGTCATTAAGAATAACTTCAGGTTCTCTTATTGGCTCTGTTGTAAGTATAAATGTACCCCAATGCATTCCAATAGATTTTTTTGCACCTAGATCTAAAGCTGCGTCCAAAGCCTCTCTTGGATTCATATGGCTTTTCTTCATAATTCTTCTTGGTGAGTAAGCGCCAATAGGTATAAATGCTACATCAGGACTACCAAGCCTTTTATTAATCTCTATAAAATCTTTTGAGTAACCAGTATCACCTAAATGAACTAATCTAATGTTTGAATTCTCAATCCACCATCCGCCCCATAAACTTTTATTTTTATCGAAAAGACCTCTTCTTGACCAATGCTGAACAGGAACAAATGTAAAAGTAGTGTTTTCAATAATTTTTGAATCCCACCAGTCAAATTCATAAACGTTTTTGATACCCTTACTTAAAAACCAATTTTTAAGTTTTAAGGGTACTAAGAAAATTGTATCTGGATTAAGTTTATTTAACTTTTTAACACTTTTTAAATCCAAATGATCGTAATGATTATGACTAATTACAACAACATCTATTTTAGGTAAATTTTTATAGCCTATTGCAGGTTCAATTAATCTCTTTGGCCCAAGAAACTGAAATGGTGACGCCCTATCAGAGAACATTGGGTCTGAAATAATATTGAGGTCGTAATTATTTATTACAAAAGATGAATGACCAACCCAAGCAGCGTAGCCAAAAGGCTTTGTAATAAGTTTATTATATTCATCTGAGACTTCAATCTCCTCTCTTTCAACAGATTGTAAGGCCTTAAAAAAACTAAAAGGTGGAGATTTTTCTTTTATAATATCCTCTTCAGACATTAAGTTATTATCAGTATTTTCAAATACTTCATCCTCAAAAATTGAACATGATGAAAATATCATTATGGAAAGACAAAGATAAAGAATTTTCATTATAATTTCTGTTCAGGAATACCATGTTTGATCGATTTAATATTATTATCCTTATCAAAATAAACCAGAGTGGGTACATGAATTTTTGCTTCAGATTCTTCGTATAGACCATACGCACAAATAATTATTAAATCATTTGGTGAAGCTTTATGGGCTGCAGCACCATTAATAGATACAGTTTTAGAACCTGCTTCAGCTGACATTAAGTATGTGGAAAACCTCTCGCCATTGGTTACATTATAAATGTCAATTTTTTCATATTCTTGAAAATTACCTTTCTTCAAAATATCGGTATCAACCGCACAAGATCCCTCGTAATCTAATTCTACCTGCGTAACATTTATGCGGTGTAACTTGGATCTTAATAAAGTTTTCAGCATTTTAACCTCAAAAATTTTTTTAATTAATCAATATATTATCAATCAACCTGACATTACCTAATTTTACTGCAATAGCAATTAATACTGAAAGATCATCATCTTTTGCATCTTCTAATGTGTCTGGGTTAAGTATAGATAAATATTCTGGATGAATATTATTCTCTTTAAAAGTTTCAATAGAATTCAAAATTAAGTCACTATGACTTTGATTTTCTATATTATCCCTAATCCAAGCTAGTTGCTTATAAATTTTTGGAGCAATTTTTCTATTCTCACTAGTTAATAAATTATTTCTTGAAGACATAGCCAAACCATCACTCTCTCTAACAATAGGACTTCCAATAATTTTTGTATGAAAATTCATTTCATTAAAAAATTTTTTAATAATCAAAAATTGTTGATAATCCTTTAATCCAAAGATTGCATAATCTGGATTCAAGACTTCAAATAATTTTCTAACAATTGTAACAACACCATCAAAATGGGTGGGCCTGCTTTTTCCACAAAGTTTTTTACTTATATCCGGTGCTTGATAATTTTTTATATTTTTTAAAATATCTTCCGAAGGGCAGAAAACAAAATCACATCCAGTCTTTTCAAGCTTAAGCAAATCATCATCAAGAGTTCTTGGATAATTATCAAAATCTTCATTTACACCAAACTGAAGTGGGTTGATATATATTGAGGCTAAAACAATTTCTCCAACTTCCTTTGCCTTACTTAAAAGGCTTAAATGACCATCATGCAAATTACCCATTGTAGGAACAAGTGCGGTTTCATTGAAATCTTTCAAAACTTCTTTTGCTTGTTTTTCGTTGGTAATAATTTCCATTTTAATAAAAAGTATGAGCTCTTGAGGGAAACTTTTTTGTTTTCACACTTTTAACATATTTTTTCAAAGCTGATTCAACAGATGATGAGCCCTTTAAAAAATCTTTTACAAATTTTGGTGGCTTTTCTAAACATGAAATTCCTAATAAATCATGTATGACCATAATTTGACCATCAGTTTCTGGGCCAGCACCAATACCAATAACTGGTATTTTAAGTAAACTTGTAATTTCTTTTGATAAATCATTAGGCACACATTCGAGAAGTAACATTTCAGCACCCGCATTTTCTAATGACTGAGCTTCCTCTATGAGTTTTTGTCTTTTCTTTGTATCTCTTCCTTGAACAAAGTATCCGCCAATTCTGTTTATTGATTGTGGTGTTAAACCCATATGAGCACATACTGGTATACCCCGCTCAGCTAAAGTACTTGTCATTTTACATATCCATGAACCACCTTCAATTTTTACTGAATGAGCTCCATTTTGCATTAATTTTGTAGCATTTTCCAAAGCTAACTCATCTGTCGAATAACTCATAAATGGCATATCAGCCATTATATGAGAGTTAACATTACCCCTTGCAACACATTCAAGATGATAAATTAGCTGGTCCATAGTTACTGGCAAGGTGCTATCATGGCCTTGAATAACCATTCCAAGGCTATCGCCAACAAGAATAACTTCTACTCCAGCCTCGCTTATCTTTTGAGCTATAGTAGCTTCATAAGCAGTTAAACAACTAAATTTTTCAGAAGTTTTTTTTAACTTACGCAGTGTTGAAATAGTTATTGGTTTATTTTTATGAGTAGACATTTATTAAATAGATCTAATTATAAAATACTTAATAGATAGTTTTTATAAATCCCCTTATCTGATTTTCGACATCATATTTATCTAGTTTTATAAATACAAATTAATTTTTATAAATAATTTTAAAGTAAATTAAAAATTCATAGTCCCTAGCTTACCAGAATGTCCACTCAATTTATCATTGTCAAATAATCTCTCGCCTTGGGCCGTATCAAAAAATTCATGTACCTCAATAATTTGAGTCTCATTGAATTTTAAAATATGACAATAAGTCATATCTAGTTTTTTACCATCATACGTCTCTGCTTTTGCGCTCATAAGACCTGTAGCTCGATTTTCGTCAACACACATGACATTCCAATTTTCAGCAAATTGTAAACTACCCTCTTTAAAATTTGAAACTACTGCAGGAACTAAAATACCATAAACATTATCTCTTCCTTCCCACTTACCAGCATAAGGAGTCTCCCCAACTATATTGAAAACTACATCCTCATGCATGAGGGAAATAACAGTTTCAAAATCACCGCTAGCAATTGATTTATAATATGTTTCAATTATTTTTCTGTTATTTTCAGCTTTACTCATGAAATCTCCTAAGAATTTATTTATAATTTAGGTGGCTCTTTGATATTATCGTAAATATAGTAATCAACATACTTGTGAAAAAATTGATTACCTTTTTCATTTCGACCAAATAATACAGAATCATTTGAATGAGAATTAAGACCTTTTTGAATTTCTATACCAAGCAAATAGTCTTCATCATTAACAACATTTCTCAAAAATTCCATATTCTGATCAAGCTCAGCTATCTCTTCGTCATTTTTTGGAGGCTGAGGTGCAATATAATGAAGAACTGTTATATTATCATTAGGTGTTTTACCAGGAAGAATCTGAGCTATTTGACCAATACCAAGGCCTAAAGAAATTGCAATATTAGGAAAGATTGTTCTTACGAAATCTACACCACTACCTTCTTTTTTCCACCACTCTTCTTTGGGTAATTCAAAAATTTCTTCAATATTAGTCGAAGCAAATGCAATTCTTAAATGGGGTCCAAAAGCTGTAAAGTCCATTATATCATTCATCGTCATATTGGCTATCGTATCTTTATGAGCAGTAGTAAAATGATATCCCTCTAAATAACCATCAAAGGCAATTTTCCAATTTGCCCCTTCAATAACTTTAAAACCATGATAGTACCAATTCTCAAGCTTAAAATGTTCTATTTCGGGAAGCATTCCATTTAAAAAATCTTCGAAATTTATTTTTTCATTTTTAGATAAAGAAACAAAAATCATTCCACCTAACTCTTTACAAGGTAATTTTGATAATCCATGACAGCTTGGATCAAAATCACCAAACTTTTCTTTATCGGTTACCCCTATCAAATCTCCATTATTTGAATATGTCCAACCATGATATGGGCATGAAAATCTACTTTTATTGCCTATTCCAGGTTCAGTAATTATTGCTCCTCTATGAGTACAAACATTTCTAAAGGCATTAACTTTACCATCCTTACCCCTAGTTACCAGTATTGGAACTCCAGTAATTTCAAGAGATTTGTAATCACCTGGATTCGGTATCTCAATTGTCATCGCCGCCATTAAAGGTAAAGTCTGGAAAATATTTTTTATTTCTAAATCCCAGCGCTCTTTACATGTGTAATCCGATGTTGGAATAGAGATAACACCCTTAGCTTGATCAGTAGTACCATTCTTTACATGGCCCACAATTTTTTCAGCTATCTTATTATACTCTTCTTTACGATTCATCTTTATCCCCTAATAAATAAAAAATTATCTTATATAAAAAAGATTCCTTTTTAAATGATAATAAAAAAATTAATATTATAAAAACTCATAAAAAAACCCCGTTAAAAACGGGGTTTTAATAGTTTATTAGTAAGAACTAATTTTTTACCAACGATATCCAGCTTCGATACCGTATTCCATAGGCTCACCGTAAAGAGTAAAATTCCATAAACCAGCTACACTATTAGAGCCAACTCTGTAAGTTTCGTCAGTTAAATTTTTACCATAAACGGTTACATAATAGGTATCATCAACATTTCTCCAAGTAATATTAGCATCAACTAAAGTTCTATCTTCTAATTGACTATATATTGGATTAGTTGGTTGAGTTTGTGCTTCGTCCTGATAGTTACCTAGTACATTGTAGGTAAGAGAACCATTTGCACCCAAATCTTGATCATAAGTAAGTGATAAGCCCCAGCTCAGTTCAGGTGAGAATGGTAGCTCGAAACCACTAAAGTCAGTAGGATTATCAATACCGTCATTAGGAGTCTCATCCCAAAGGAAGACATCATATTTATGATCTTGAGTAGCAATATTTGCATCGATACGGAAATTATCTGTAACTAGATAATTTAATTCAATTTCAATACCTTGGTTAGTTGATTTACCAGCATTAACTTTAATTGTTTCTTGATAAGGAGGTATTGGTAAAGGAAGAACCTGATTTCTCTGAAGATCCTCGAACTCAGTATTAAAGATTGAAACGTTTAATCTTAAACGACCATCCATGAAATCACCTTTCATACCTAACTCAATATTAGTATTTGTTTCAGGATCATAAGGATATGCACATGAATAAGTAGTTGAGCAAGTCTCTGTGTAACCACCAGCCATAAAACCTGTGGCCAATGAAGCATAGAACATAACATCTTCATTCATTGTGTAATCAACAACCAATCTATAGGTTGTTTCACTCCAATCATCTGTGTTATTGACACAAATTTCTCTTAAATCACAACTTAACCAATCAGTGTGGAATTGAGGAACATCGTCATCACGAGTAAAACCTCCTGTACTAATGTTATTATTAGCTCTTCCAAGGGCATTAACGCCATTAGTTCCGGTTTCACGAACAAATGTTTTCTCATCTTGAGTTTCACGAACACCTGCAGAAATTCGCCAAGCTTCATTTAACTCATAAGTAAAATCAAAATAGAAAGCTTTACTGGTTCTATTTTGATGAGTAGCAGTTGAAGAGTAGTCAGTATGAATATATCCAGGAACACCTAAGAACCACTGAAGACCAACTGCAGCATATGCAGCAAAATTTAGATTATCTTCTGCATAACTTACACCAGCAGTAAAATTAAACGGTCCGTCGTACTCACTAGTTAAACGAAATTCTTGTTGCATTTGATCTCTATCTGTATTCCTAGAGGCATCATAAAGACTTGCAAATGCTTCACCAGTATAGGTACTAGCATTAAGTTCTCTATGATTTCTATAACCAGTAATAGATTTTAAAGTTAGGCTATCGCCAATAGCAAATGTTTGATTTAAGTAGACACCTTTACTATCCATTCTATGACCTCTACAGGTTGATATAACAGAATTACAATGGAAGCTTTCACCTGTTTCAAATACATTAGTCCATTTTTCGCCACCCCAATTAGGAGATGGAGTATGAATTCCGCTAAAACCTAGAAGACAGAATAGCATGCTGCTTGGACACTCTGTTTCGTTGACTGCTGCTGGAGTACCAGAATCATCTTTACTTAACTCAAATGTCAAAAGAGCAGAATATGTTGGAGAGGCTTCATATAAAAATTTAATTTTAGCAGCTAATACATCTTTACCACCTAAGTCCCCGCCGTCTCCTCTGTTTGCAAGAGAAGTACCATCATCAGGCCAAGTTGCTGTTGGATTAAAGAAAGTTGGTCCAGGGAAATCACTTGCAGGTTTAGAATTTCTATAAAAGCCTTGATCTTTATCCCATATTGCAGCAATTCTCATTGCAAGTTTGCCTTCAACAATTGGTACATTTAAAGCAAGTTTAAATTTATTGATACTTCCTTCATTCCAATCATACTGACCTTGTAAAGCGCTAAACTCACCAAAATATTCGTCAAGGACAGGTTTTTTAGTTGTAACTGAAATAACACCACCTGTTGAGTTTTTACCAAATAGAGTTCCTTGAGGACCACGATAAACTTCAATTTGTTCTATGTCGAACATTTCAACAAATTGAGACTGTACGTGATTTAATCCAAAATCATCAACTAAGAAAGCCACGGAAGGATCTTCTGTAACTAAAATTGAAATACTACCAGTTCCTCTAATACCACCAGCAACGGCATTAAAACCTGGTTGAGTTGTTAAAGTAAGATTTGGAACTAATGAACCTAGATTTGTAACTTCATTAGCAAAGGTATTTTTGAAAGCTTGTTCAGTAATAGCAGAAACAGCAATAGCTGCATCTTGTTGTCCAATATCTCTTTTTGTACCTGTAACGACAATTTCTTCAATATCTAAACGACTGCTTTGAGCAGAGACGTTTTGGGAATAAAAAGAAATAATTACAAATAAAAATAATGTAAAAATTGAAATTAATTTTTTCATAAGTTATCCTCCCCGGAAACAATAATTAGTTATGTTAATTTAATATCAAATTAATTCTAAAAACAAGACTTTATTAGCTTTTCAGAAAAAAAATAAAATAAAAAATTTTTAGTACATGTATTAAATAAGCGTTTAAAACAAATTATTAATGATAAAAGATGTAGGAAATACAATATATAGTATTTGTTTAACTTTTATAATTCTATATTTAGTAGAATATATTTTTCACTTTATAAAAAATTGTAAAAAACTATAAATTAAAATATTAAGAATTTTATTGAATAAATATGATTAGATTGAGATAATAATAATTATGATAATTTTACTTTCACCAGCCAAAACACTTGACTATGAGACACCCTCAATAAATATACCTCATACTATCCCAAATTTATTATCCAATTCCAAAAAGCTTATCAAGAATCTAAAGGAAAAAAAACCTGAAGAAATTTCTAATCTTATGAATATAAGCGATAAGTTGGCTACTCTTAATAGTGATAGATACAAATCTTGGAAAGGATTAAAAGAGAAATCAAATAATTCTAAGCAAGCAATATTTGTTTTTAAAGGAGATGTCTATCAAGGCTTAGATATAGACAGCTTTGGAAAGAAAGATCTTGAATATTCTCAAAATCACCTTCGATTATTATCTGGTCTATATGGTTTACTTAGACCTTTGGATATTATTGAGCCATATAGATTAGAAATGGGTACAAAATTAAAGACTAATAAAGGTAAAAATCTTTATGAATTTTGGGGTCAGGAAATTTGCAATGAAATTATCAAAGATCTAAAATCTTTAAAATCAAATACAATTATTAATTTAGCCTCTAATGAATATTTTGACTCAGTTAAGGATATTAAAAATACAGCCAATGTTATTTCACCTGTATTCAAAGATTTTTCAAAAGGTAAATACAAAATTATTAGTTTTTATGCAAAAAAAGCTCGGGGTTTGATGACTGCATGGATTTTAAAAAATAAAGTAAAAGACAACGAATTAAAAAATTTTAATGTAGATGGTTATTACTTTGCTAAAGATGAGTCTACTGAAAATTCGCCTGTTTTCTTAAGAGATTAGTTTAGAAAATTGTTAGTAATTTTCAAAAATTTTTTTGCGCATAACTCAATAAGATATCTTTTATTGTTTGCTTTTCTCTCTGGTCTTTTAATTAATTATCTCGGTCTTTGGAGTAAATGGCCTTTAATGCTCCTAGTTATTTTATTTGCTCCTTTTTATGAGTGGTATGCTCATAAATTTATTCTTCATAAGGAGCTGACAAAAAAAGATAGTTGGTTTAGAGAATTCCAAATTAAATTACATCACGGACATCATGCAAAACCAGAGGATATTAACTTACAATTTGCTCCACCTTTAGCTATTATAACTCTGTTTATTCAGACCTATCTTTTCTACTCTTTACTATGTTTGAGTTTTAAAACTGCATTAGTTCCAATTTTTTCAACTTTATTGTACTACCTCTTCTATGAGTGGATACATCTTGCTCATCACTCGACGCAATACAAACCAATAACAAGAATTGGCAAAAGTCTGAAAGAAGCTCATATGCAGCATCATTTTCATAATGAAAATTATAACTGGGGTATAACTAATCTTATGGCTGATTATTTTTTTAAATCATTAAAATCTTCAAATGAAATAAATAAAAGCCCAACAACTAAAAAAATTGCAGGCTATATAAAAGATTGACTACTGGATAATTATTTTTGTTGAGGAATTTTCTCTCTTGCCCTATAAGAGTTTATCAGTGGGGCCATAGCTCAGTTGGGAGAGCGTCTGGTTTGCAACCAGAAGGTCGTCGGTTCGATCCCGTCTGGCTCCACCAATCCTTTAGTGCTGTGATCGTAATTCCTGATTTAGTGACTTCCTTCCCAAAAAGAAAATTAAAAATGAAAGTGGGCCGAAGATCAAAAATGTATTACTTAAAGCTATGTTAATAGACATATCATTTTCAAATATTACGCTTGTAAAAAATGGTACTACTGTTGGGCCAAGACTTAAGCCAACGATATTCATTATAAAAACATACAAGCCTGAAATGGAACCTCTATAATTTTGAGGAGTCATTTTTTGTAAACCAGAAGCAAAACAAGCCATAGGCAATGTTATAAAAAAGCTTATAACGAACATTCCAGGTAAAACGAACTGCTCATTAACAAATAGGAAGGTGAAAGCAGGAATAATTGCTACTGCAGAGGAAGAAATAAGAAATACAGAATGAGTAGAATTTTTAATATTTCTTTTTTCTAAAAATTTCTCAACAACTGGTCCTGATAAAACTCCAAGAGAACCAGAGATTAGTGTCACAATTCCAAAAAGATAACCAACTCTAGATAAATCCCAACCGTGAATACGGGAAATATATGTTGGAACCCATGCTTGAAATGTATAAAGAAGAACCACAATAAATGACGCGGCTATCATCAGTGTAAAATAAGCTTTAAACTTAGTTTTTATGTATGCAATAACGTCAACAAAGGACTCCTCATGATGTTTTTCTTTATTAATAATTCCCTTTCTTACCGGATCTGAAAGAAAAGCAAGACCTAAAGATAATATGAATCCTGGAATTGCGATAAGAATAAAAATCATTTGCCAGGGTTGAAGAGTAAATCCAAAAAAATATACAGGATCAGTATAAAGTTGGATTACAAATCCTCCAAAGAGAAGCGCCAAACCTTGACCAATGTAGGGACCCATAAGATAAAAACTCATTGGAAAGGCTCTATCCTCAGGACGAAACAAATCGGCAATTATTGACCATGAAGCTGGAGTGACGGCAGCCTCACCAGCTCCCACGCCGGCACGAGAAACAAACAAACTATAATAATCACTGGAAAATCCATGTGCTGCAGTAGCTATGCTCCAAAGAATAATACCTCCAATTAAAACAAAAACTCTATTAAATTTATCAACCATTCTTCCAATAGGAAGACTGAAAAGGATATAGCTAATCATAAATCCAGGTCCTAAAATTTGACCCATTTGAATATCGGAAAGACTTAAATCACTTCTTATTGGATCAATGAGAAGGTTAATCATAGCCCTATCAATAAATGAAACCGTATAAGTAATTAATAAAAGAGTTGTAAAAAACCAAGCATAATTCTTACTGGGCCAGTTAATTTTTTCACTCATAATTTCTCCCCAAAGCCAATAAAATATAACTGGCTTTTTATTAACATCAAGTAACTATAATTAAATTGCTTTAACTGTTAATTAAAATAAATAAATTATTTATCTATAAAAAAACCCCGTTAAAAATAACGGGGTTAATATTTATTATGAAAAGTTTAATTAATTCCAAGTCTTAACATGAAGCATTAAATTTGTACTTAATAATTTTCTAACACTGCTAGCTCTTTTTTGAAATTTTTGACCGAGATCACTATTTAGTGTTGATGAAATACCATCCATTAGAGCATCTAATGATGGCCCTGACATTACAACATAGTGAGTTCTATTTTCTGTTCCTGTAAAGGTATCTTGATAAAGAGTTGCTGAACCGGGTAAATCAGCTGACCCCATAAAGTCTGAAAAAACTTCTCCATACCTTTTCGCATCTTTTACTTTTACATTATAAAGCGCTAAATATGGATTTTTTTTGAAATCTACATCACCAAAATTAAGCATAGGTGTTCCGGCGCCTTCAAGACCGGGAACAATTACAGTAGATAGATCTCTCAAGAAATCTTGTCCGGCTTGTGATTGAAAGATTGCTCCAGCCTTTTCAAAAGAGGCTCCATTCGGGTGTTGCTGAACCACACAATGTGTCTCAGGTTCTTGACCATTCAATAACATTGCCCACAAAGTTACTGAGGGAAGATCTTTTGCGGCTTCACTTGCCATAAAATTATCCATTTTTTCAACCACTGCTGCATCCTCAGTAGTAGAAAAACAATAATAAGCATCCATTGGTGCAGCTTCTAACTTTACAAAAGATAGAACACCAAAAATAATTGGCATCAATAAAAATTTCTTCATTTTTTTCTCCTTTTTTTTAATTATTTGGATCATTAAGAACTTTTTCGATCATAAACCCATCGCCCATACAACTAGCAAAATTCTCATTATAATCTCTATAAGATTTCCATCCTCCATCTGACTGATCTTGCTGATATATTTGAGCTGACTCAACATCAGGGTAAACGGCAATGTGAGCGAAATCTCCAGGTGCCTCTTCCATGCCAATTCTTGGGTAAACATTAGCCCAACCAATTAGGCCTCTTGGATTTTCCTCAAGTTCACTAGCTCGTTTTGCATGTTCTTCGAGTAAATCCTCATAGCTTACGCCTTCATTTAGAGAGCACCAATTCCATGAAACAATCCTGTCTTTATCTTCAGCAAGAGCTTTTTCATTTAAATAGTTTGGTACTACTGCGGAAATTTTAACGGCACAACTAGCAAGTTTTTGCCATTTTTCATTTAATTTTTGTCCTGATTTTGTACCTAACCATTTATCCCAGCCTTTACCTGCATTGATATGAGAAGTATTTAGTAATTCAACAAAATCATAACCTGCTCTAATAAAAGAGTTCTGAGGATACAATGGTGTTTGACGAGCAAAGAATACCTCTACATCGTTCTTTTTTGCCCATTTGAAATATTCATTTATTAATGAGTCATAATCATTCATTGTTACGCCTTCATTTAACTTACAAAGTTGAATTTGTAAGTTTGATGGACCCATATGATCATCAGCATTAGCATTCTCTGATAATGAGAAGATTAGTACAAACGTTAAAAAAGCTAATATTATTTTTTTCATTTTTTTTCCTATATTTTGTTAATTTATATTAATTTTTTGGAAAGTTTAAAACTTGCTCAGAATATAGTTCTTCCCCGATACAACTGGCATAATTATCTGTATAATCAACATAATCTACCCAACCGCCGGCTGCAAAAGCCTCTTTATATTTCATAAAAGACTCAACATCATCATAAAAACCTAAATGAACAAAACCGCCAGGAGCTTGTGCTGCACCAGTAACAGGTTGAACTATAAACCAACCACTAAGACCAATATTATCTTTTTTAAGTTCCTCAATCATCACCTCATGACGAGCCTGTAAATCATCTAGTGAAACACCACTCTTTCTTGTGCACCAGTTCCAACTAACTACACGATCTTCATCCGATTCAAGAGCTTTTTGATCAGTATATTGAGGATAAGCATGGCCCCACTTAACATAACATGTCGCAGCTTCCTGCCATTTTTTAGCTAACTTCTGACCTTCCTTAGTGCCTAACCACATATCCCATGCCTTTCCAGTCGTATTATGAGGGCCAGCTAGGATTTCCTGAAAATCATATCCACGGTCAGAAACAAAATTATCATGAGGAAATAAAGGCATTTGCCTAGATACATAAACCTCCACATCATTTTTCTTTGACCATTTAATATAATTATTAACTGCATTTGAATAATCTTCCATTGTGGATCCTTCATTCAATTTACAAAAATTCACTTGAAAATTAAAATATGATTGTTCAGCATGGTCATCTGCTTTTAAAATTGATGTAAATGAAATAGTAGCAACCAAAATTATAAAACTAATAAAAAGATTTTTCATTATCCACTCCCATAGATATTAATAATAATTCTCAACTAGCGTCTTTCAGTTAGATGCATAATGAAAGAGTGAAAAGTGAAAAATTTATCAAAAAATCAAAAACTTATACATAATACTGTGGATTATGGGGATAACTTTTTATTTTATTGATAGTTTTAAATTTAATAATGCAAATATAATATTACATAATAAAGACTTTAAGAGAGGAAAATGGAGAATTTAAGACGCATTGTTACAGGTCACGATGAAGAGGGTAAATCTATAATTATAATTGATGGAGGACCTTCAAGAACAATAGGTGAAGATGTTGGTGGATTATTTGAGATTTGGAATACAGATGGAAAAAAAATCGATACTTTGGATAATAGGGATAGGGCTGATATTGAAATAATCTTATCTCCGGAGGCAAATGGTACAAAATTTAGATATTTTGAAATTCAAGCAACCCCAAAGAATATACCAATAGAAAAACTTGAAGAAGCAGCAGCAATTGCTTTTGAAAAAATTGGCGCCACACATGAGAGAATTGACACCTCTAGACATCATGCAATGCATCAAACAAAAACTATTGATTACATAATTCTATTAAAGGGAGATGTTACTCTTTTATTAGATAAAGATGAAGTTAGACTTAAACCTTTTGATACAGTTGTTCAAAGAGGGACTAATCATGCTTGGATCAATAATGGAAATGAACCTGCATTACTTATTGCTGTTTTAATTGATAGCGATATAAAAAGATAAATAAATTAAGTGGACTTTGAATTATATTCTTTTAATCTTTGTTCAATATCATTTGGATACGTCCAATCATCACCCATTGCCTGTACTACTCTGAGTTCTTTTGGAATCTTATTTATACCAATAATTTTATCTACTTCTTGATGCCAATGATAAATTCTTGCCTCTTGGTAACTAAGGGGTACGCCATCAAAAGCATAAGAGTCGACAGCTTTTTGAATCCAGCCTCCAAATTGAAGATCCTCATCGAGAACATCATTAAATCCTTGAATTTGAGAGTCCCATATCTCAGGCCTTTCTCCTCCACCCCAATCAGGAGCTATCCACATAACCTCAAAAATACATTCGTTAATACTAGTTGGCCACCATTGTAATATAGGAAAACCTCTCTCTGACATTGGGGAAACTAAATTAGGCATTAGGTTATAGGATTGAGTACACGTTCTAGATATATATCCTGCTGTCTCTATTTCAGGTCTTGGATCTACAGTGCCAATTTCTATTCCCAGCTTTTTAGCACCCTTTGGAAGCGGATGATAACTGGTTGCATTTGGGTCTGAAGAATCAGCAACACCATAAACTGGTAAATCGGGGTAAGATCTACTTGGCGCTACCATTCTGCCATGACCATGAGGATAAAAAGTATTTACATTTCCTCGATAATCTAAGCCTACGTGAACAGTTTTAGGATGAATTGATTGAACATGGTAGACTTCCATATTTGCTTCCATTGCAATTTTCCAATTACATTTTACATCATAGCTATACTGATCAACCAAACGCAGAGATCCTAGCTGAAATTCTTTAAGCTCTTCATAAATAGGGCCTAAGCTTTCTTTCAAAGTAATTGCATTAAGATCAAAATTTATAAATATAAGATTTCCCAATAACTCAATATTGATTTTATGAAGACTTCTGCAGCTATCATCAAAATCTACAAAGTCTTGAGGATCCCTTTTACCAATCAAATCTCCATCAAAATTATAATTCCAGCCATGGTAGCCACATAATAAGCTTTTTTCCTTACCATAATCCTCTCTAACAATTGCAGCACCTCTGTGACGACACATATTATAAAAAGCAGTCACTTCATTTTTGTTTTTTCTTACAATAATAACTGGCTGGCCTGTTTTTTCCCAAAGTTTATAACAACCAGTTTCTGGAATCTCATCAAGATGACCAGCCAAAAGCCAGGTCTTTTTCCATAAATTTTCTTTTTCTAACTCAAAGAATTCTCTATCAGTATATCTCTTTCCTGGAAGATCTGGTAATTTAGGAAATGTTGATGGTGGAGATGTTCTATTTCTTTCATATTCAATCAAATCTTTTATCTTATCAATTTGTACTTGATCCATTTTTTACCTCATAAACCATGTGAAATTATGGTTATCAAAAAATTTAAACTATAGTTCCGCTTTTAATATCAGTATATTCGTTATTTTCATAAACAACTGCACCGTTAACAATGACTTTCTCATAGCCTTTTGAATACCGCATGTAACGACTGGCTTCGCCAGGAAAATCATTGACGAATTCTTCATTAGAAATTCCCACCTCATTAATATCAAATAGAACTAAATCAGCAGCTTTACCTTCTTTGATCTCTCCTCTATCAAAGAGACCCCAATCATCCGCAACTTCTTTTGTCATTCTATGAATAGCTGTTGATAAAGATATTTTATTAGTATTTCTTACGTAATGTTCTAAAAGGTGAGTAGTGTCTCCTGTACCACAAAATTGAGTAATGTGAGCACCAGCATCAGATGCTCCAAAGTGACAAAGTTCATTCATAATAAGATAAGAAACAGACTCTTTATCAGAGTTAATTACATCCATAAGTTGAAATTCAGTCTTTAAGTCATCGGCATTAGCAATATCTAAAATCACTTGTCCAATTTCTTTTTCCTCAGTTTGAGCAATTTCAGCTAAATATTTTCCAGTATATTTTTTATTATCATCCGAATAAACTTGACCAACTTTAAGCATCGGTAATGCAGCGCTCATCCCTTGAGCGTTTCTAGCTTCTTCAACAAGTATTTTTTGATTATCTATATTTGAAAATGCCTCTTTTCTATCTTTTACTGATAAATCCATAATAGATTTCCAAGTAGGCATTCCAAATAAAAGCATGCTTGTCTCAGATAAGCGCATATTCAAGTCAAAGCAACGAGGCATAGTTTGACCGAATACTTTTGCTCCCCTATCTCTCTCTTTTTGAAGAGCTTCCATAATTCTCTCTGCTTTAGGAGCATCAGGAGTAGATAATACTGGTTGAAAAGTACACATAATGCCTGTCTCTAAACTTATATCCCCTAACTCATGAATATTTTTTAATTGAGTTTCCATGTCAATAAAATATGGAACAACCTGCCAGACACCTCTACCTGTTATGGTAGCCGCTTTCGCAAGTGCTATTTTTTCTTTTATGCATGAAAAACGGCTGGGTACAGGATCAAAATTCTCATCAACATCAACATATGAAGATGAGACGCCTAACGCTCCATGCTTCATAGCCATTTCAACAATTTCAACCATTTGTTTAATTTCATCATCTGTTGCTTCTCTTTTCTGGCTGTCTTCGCCCATTACATACAAACGAACTGCAGAATGACCAATCAAAGCACCAACATTAATTCCTAGTCCAGGTTTGATATGGTCAAGATACTCTCCAAAACTCTCCCATGAAAAAGGCACCGCTTCTTCAAAAGTTGGTTTTTTAATATCTTCAATTACCTGAAACATTGAGATAATTTTATTTTCACCGCCATTCCTAATTGGCGCAAGAGATAAAGAACAATTTCCTGTAACAACAGTTGTAACTCCGTGTTCAATTGAAGGAGTTGCATAACCATCCCAGCATAACTGTGGATCGAAGTGTGTATGTATATCTATAAACCCTGGTGACAGTATCAAGCCCTTAGCATCAATTTGTTTATCACAATCATTGCTAATATTTCCAACCTCTTGGATTATGCCATCCTTAATAAATACGTCACCTTCAAAAGGATCTCCTCCAGTTCCATCAACAATTGTTGCATTTCGAATTACCATAGAATTATCTGACATTTGTAACTCCTCAAAATTAACGTATTTTTTCCTAGATAAAAAAAATTGTCTAGGCTTTTCATAAAAAAATTGTAAAGTATTAAAATGTTTAGTTCTGAACGTCCAATTATACAAATAGCCTATGCAGTTAGAGATATCAGAGAAGCCGCAACATTTTGGTCAAAAAAATATAATATTGGACCATTCTATTTAAATGAACATATAAAAATACAAAATACTCTTGTTAATAAAAAAGAAAGTGAGTTTGACCATTCATCAGCATACGGTTGGAAAGAAAACACTATGATTGAGTTAATATGTGATCATAAAATTCAAGATATTCCAAAAAATAGTAACTCAAAAGGAATACATCATGTTGCCTGGATTGCTCCTGATTTTGAAAAAGAAAAAGAAATTTTAGAAAAACAAGGTTGTGAGGAGGTATTATCTGCAAACGTAGGGCACAGAAGCGGAATGAAATTCGCTTGGTTTTATCCAGGCGATGAAATAAATCACTTCTATGAGATTTATGAAAAAAGGGATGACATAAATAATTTCTATGAATTTTTATATCAGCAGTCAAAGGATTGGAACGGAAAAAATCCATTTCATTTTTATCTAAATAAATTAATCCTGTAATTAATTATTAATCAGGAGTTAAAATTCACTGACTAACAAGTCAACTCAATAACTAAAAAGTGAGTAGAAAGATGATTCATTATCCTAAAACTCTGGCAGTTTCCTGTTCATAAGTCTTCATATCAAAATAATCTCTCCAATTGCATATGAGACCATCTTTAAACTCCATAACTCCCATTACTAAAATATCCATCCACTGGCCATTAATTTCAAATCTGTCGGTTCTTTCTGTAAGAACAATTCCATCAGAATTCTCAGCAATGTTATGGACAATCCACTCAATATTTGATGCCATTTGAATGAATGCTTCTAAAGAAGGTCTAATTTCATCCTTACCACGCTGAGGATCCATTGGAATATTATGATAAAAGCAATCATCAGTCATAGAGTCTATGATTCCCTCAATATCTCTATTGTTCCAATGTTCAATAAATTTTAAAGCTCTTGTAGTATTATTCATTTCATATCCTCTAAAAATAAAATCTAATCATAATAAAATTTTTTCATATTTAATACGTAAATTTTTCTTTTGTACTTTCCCCATAGCGTTAAGAGGTAATTCATTAATCCAAATAAATAATTTCGGTATTTTATATTTGGCAATTTTTTCATTTAATATTTCAATAATTTCCTTATCAGAAATTTTGTAATCTTCGCTCTCTGAAACTAAAATTGCTATAGGAGATTCGCCCAAATCTGAATGCTTAACACCAATTATTGCGCTCTCTCTTATTCCTTTAATAGTATTTAAAATTATTTCAATTTCTTTTGGATATACATTGTACCCTCCTGAGATAATCATATCACTTGACCTTCCAGACAAAGTGAGCCGTCCATTTTTATCAATCTGACCAATATCACCTGTTATAAAAAAGCCATCCTCAGTAAATTCTTCCTTAGTTTTCTCTTCCATTCTCCAATAACCCCTAAAGACGTTAGGCCCTTTTACCTCAATTACACCTTTCTCATTATCAGCTAAAACCTCTCCGTCCTTCGTAGCTCTAATTGAAACTTTAGGAAGAGGAAAGCCAACTGTTCCCTCTAATCTATTTCCATGAAGAGGGTTAGAAGTAATCATTCCTGTCTCAGTCATTCCGTATCTTTCTAGAATCGAATGATTTGTTTTTTCTTTAAATTCATTAAAAGTTTTTTCAATTAATGGTGCAGATCCAGAAATAAATAAACGCATTTTGTTATAGGAATCACTCTTAAATTCTACTTCATTAACCAATCTATTATAGTAAGTTGGGACACCCATCATAACAGTTGACTTAGATAGATTTCTTACAACATCTTCGATATTAAATTTTTCCAAAAAAATTATTTTTGAGGCACTTAATAAAGCTGTATTTAAAGCAACAAATAATCCATGAACATGAAAAATTGGTAAAGCGTGTAATAAAACATCTTCACTAGTAAACCCCCATATTTCTCTCAAAGCCAGTGCGTTAGATGATAGATTAGCATGAGTAATCATAGCCCCTTTTGATTTACCCGTCGTACCAGATGTAAATAAAATTGCAGCAATATCTTGATCGCTACAATTCTCAAAAATATTTAGAGGTTTTGTCGATAAAATTTCATTAAGCACAGGATCCTTTTCTTTTGTTCCAATAGCTATAAATGAAGGCACGTCTAATTGTGAACAAATATTTTTAATGATATCTTTTGATTCTGGCCTACAAACAAATAACTTGGGTTCAATATTGTTTATAAAATATTCAACCTCATTCTTGGTGTAAGATGTATTAAGAGGTGTATATATCACTCCAGTTCTTAAACAACCTAAATATAATCCAATCGCTGATAAGGATTTATCAATTTGACAAATCATTCTATCACCTTTTTTTAATCCCAAACTATTCAAGAATGAAGCAAAGTGTGCCGACAGAATATCTAAATCCCTAAAGGATATTTTTTTACAATTTGGAATTTCTAAGCAGGTTCTGTCTAGATCTGATTTAAAATTTTTATATAAAATTTCATATAAATTTTGATTCATTGAAAACCATATGATTAGTTAATTGGGATAACTAAACCCTCTCTTCTTGGGTCAGCCGATCCTATATACCCATTATTTTTTTTTAATGCGATATGAAGACCACTTCTTTTATTCTGAATTTTAATTGGATGACCTAAGGATTCTAATTCAGTAGCTAAATTCTCAAGAATTGTATTTTTCTCTAATTCTGTATAATTACCTCTATTCATATAGTGAGGCAATTCAGTAACTTCGGATGGATCTAAACCCCAGTCAATAAGACCTAAAACTGATTTAGTTACATAATTAATTATACTTGTTCCCCCTGGAGATCCTGTAAGGGCAAATAAATTTTTATCCTTAAAAATAATTGTTGGTGTCATAGAAGACATTGGTCTTTTGTTTGGCTGAACCCTATTAGCTATCTTTCTACCATTTAGTTCAGGTAACATAGAAAAATCAGTTAGTTCATTATTAAGCATAAAACCCCCCGCCATCAAGTGGCTCCCAAAAGGGCCCTCAACTGTCGAAGTCATAGAAACTGCATTACCATCTTTGTCAACTATAACAAAATGACTTGTTGAGGGTTTTGAAATATCGATATTTTTTTCAAATTCCTCTGCACCTTTTGGATAACCGTGTGTAATATTTTTAATGTAGCTTCTTGAACTAACGATTTTTTTTCTTTCCTCTAAATAGGAATTATTTAGCAAGCCTTCAACTGGTACATCAATAAAATCAGAGTCAGCCATATAATAAGCTCTATCAGCATAAGCAATTCTATTAACTTCGGAAAAGAGATGGACCATTTCAATTGAGTTAGGTCCCATTGATTTAATATCAAAACTTTCAAAAATTTTAAGCATCATCAACATTGTCAATCCGCCAGATGATGGGGGACCCATGGCACAAACATTATATGATCTATATTTTCTACATAGGGGCTCTCTCCATACAATTTGATAATTTTTTAAATCTTCAAAAGACATTTTTGCGGCTTCATGATCATTCTTTAGTGTATCAATAATTAATTTTGCAGTTTCTCCTTTATAAAAATCATCAGAACCATATTTTGCTAATCTTTTTAGTGTTTTTGAGTACTCTATATTTTTTAATATATGACCAACAGGAACAGGTTTCTTTATACCTTTAGGGCCCTCAATAAAATAAAAAGAGGCTGCTGGCTCTATTTCTTTTAGGGGTTTGAGATAACCTAAAATTGAATTTAACGCTGGTGAAACAGAAAATCCATTTTCAGATAAATTAATTGCATATTCAAAAAGATCTTCCCATGGCAATTTACCAAATTTTTTATGAGTCTCCTCTAGAAGTTTTATAATACCTGGAACACCTACAGACTGAGAGCCAACAACGGCATCAGGATAAAATCTTTTTTTATTACCATTCTTATCTAAAAATAAACTTTCATTAACTTTCGATGGAGCCTTCTCTCTACCGTCTACCGAATATAACTTTGATGTACTCTCATCCCAATAAAGCATAAAAGCACCTCCACCAATTCCTGTAGCCTGAGGTTCAGTAAGAGTAAGAACTAATTGAACTGCGACCGAAGCGTCAATTGCATTTCCACCTTTATCGATAATATCTTTTGCTGCTTTAGATGCATGGGGATTTGATGTTGCTATTATTCCCTTAGATGGAGAGGTACTTTCTGCATAAATAGATGTAAAAGAGGTTAAGTATAGAATTATAAAAACAAAAAATTTCATAAAATCTCCAAAGCAATTAATTTTTCATACTATACAATTTTATAACCTTTGTTTAGTTTCCTTATAATGATTAGTACAGGAAAAAAAAATCTAATTACAGATGTTGATGGTGTTCTAGTTGGAAACTCTCATGATGAGAGAGTTTTTACTGGATGCACAGTTATTACTCCTATTGAAGGTAGTATTGCATCAGCAGATGTTAGAGGAGGTGCTCCTGGTACAAGAGAAGTTGGGGCATTAAACCCCTACAATTTAGTTGATACTGTTGACTCAATAGTACTTTCAGGTGGATCAACATGGGGCTTAGAGGCTGCAAGCAGCGTAGGAAATTATATTGGTTCACAAGGAAGAGGATATAAACCATCAGAAAAATCAAAACATGTTCCCATGATACCAGGTGCAATTCTTTATGACCTTGCAAATGGCGGTGATAAAGAATGGAAAGATAATCCTCCTTATTATGACCTCGGACAAGAAGCTATAAAAAACTTATCTGAAGATATTATTCTTGGTAATAGCGGCGCTGGTTATGGTGCAATGGCTGGCTCATTGAAGGGAGGGCTTGGAAGCGCATCATATATTACAGAGGAAGGATTACAAGTTGGAGGCTTGTTTGCTGTAAATAGTTATGGTTCAGTTGTTGATGATAAAACTGGTCAATTTTGGGCTGCAACTGATGAGTGTAATCAAGAGTTTGGATCAAAAGGTCCTCCTAATAAAGCCTCATTAAAAATCCTTCGTGGAACTTCAGCATCTAGATCTATGCCTAAGCAGAATACAACAATAGGCATTATTGCAACCAATGCAAAACTGGATTCAAAAGGTGCAAAAAGAATTGCTATTATGTCTCATTCAGGAATGTCACGTGCAATCAGACCAATTCATTCACCTGTTGACGGTGATGTAATATTTGTATTAAGCACTGGTACATTGACAAAAGAATTAACCCTGAATGATATAAATATAATTGGAGAGTTAGGAGCTAGAGTATGCTCAAGGTCTATAGCAAGAGGAGTTTACGAAGCAAAAAGCTTAGGGGATATGACCTCTTGGAAAGAAAAATATGATTAATTCTTTCTTTCCAATTTTTAGTTTATAATATTTGTATTGCGCCGGTAGCTCAGCTGGATAGAGTACTTGACTACGAATCAAGGGGTCGGGAGTTCGAATCTTCCCCGGCGCGCCATTTAAAATATTATAAAGGTAAATATGGATTATTTAATTTTAATACTATTAATTACTTTGCTAGTTGTGATGGCTTTAATATTTTTTAATATTAATAAACAAAATAAACGAACAAATGATAATAAAAATATTTTTACAGACTTTGAAAAAAATCAAGAAACTCAAAGTGAAACGCTTAATAGACAAGAAAAAGCATTATCAGATTTAAGAATTTCTATTGAAAACTTTCAAGAACCAATTCAGAAATTACGTAACTACTTGTCTGGTGGAACTAAAGCAGGACAGTTTGGTGAATGGTCATTAAAGGCTATCATACAAGATATTTTCCCTGAAAACAGATATAGAGAAAATGAAGAGATAATTGAGGGCAGCGGCAAAAGAGTTGAATTTGTAATTATTCTTCCAGGGGGATTACTACAGCCAATTGATGCTAAATTTCCATCTGGTCTATATGACAATTATATAGAAGCCTCATCAAAAGGTGATAAAGAAAAAGTAAAATCATCAAAAAAAGATATTGAGAGGCACGTTAAGAGCGATGCGGAAGATATAAAAACAAAGTACTTACTAACTGGTAAAACTTCAGATCTTGGAATTATGTATATCCCTAGTGAGGCTCTTATTCAATTGATTGATACATTAGATATAAGAGAAGAATTATTCAGAGATTACAGAGTATTAATTCTAGGTCCAAATTCACTTGCAGCTTACCTTCTGAGTATTTCTATGAATTTTAGAGTTGAGTCATTTAATGAAAGAGCCTCTGAAATTATGAATGAATTTGGAAAGCTTAAAAAAGAGTTTGAAAAATTTAGCAATTCAACAAATGAATTAAGAAAAAAAGCAGAGGAAATTCTAAATAAGATTGATGAATATGGAACTAGAGAGAGACAAATGTCAAAAGCTATTGATAATATGGAAAATATCAATAAGGAAAAAAGATGATATATTTGATCACTTAATTTGACTTAACAATATGTTGGTTTTATAAACCCAGTAAGTTTAAATTATAAAGGTTTAATTATGAAAAGAACATTCCAGCCTAGTAACTTAGTTAGAAAAAGACGTCATGGTTTTCGTTCAAGATTACAAACTGTAGGTGGCAGAAATATCTTATCTAACAGAAGAGCTAAAGGTAGAAAGTCTCTATCTGCTTAATTATTTTATGAAATCTGAACAAGATGAAAGTGGCTCTAAAGAACTAGGGTTTTTTTTAGGTAAAATTACTAAACGTTCAGATTATGTAAAGGCCTCAAAAGGACAATACATAAAAACCTGTGCTCTGTTTCTTCAAAAAGTCAAAAGAGATGATAAAAAAAATCCAAGATATGGTGTTACAGCTTCAAAAAAAATTGGTAATGCTGTCGAGAGGAATAAAGCTAAGAGAAGAATAAGACATGCGATTAAAGAAGTTCTTCCAAAGTATGGAAAAAGTGGTTACGACTATGTAGTAATAGCTACAATTAAAACAAATAAAGTTTCTTGGAATACTGTTCTAAATGATTTAGAGAGAGCTTTTAGGGAGATTAAGTAATGAATGATACATCGAGGTATATAATGGCAATTGTTATAGCCATGATTATTCTCTTTACCTGGCAAATTTTATTTCCTGTCGAACAACCAAACTATCAACAAGAAAATAGTCAGGAAACATTATTAGATGATCCATCTATACCAGAGGTTAGTAATATAATTCCTGTTAAAGTAGTTAGTTGTGAGTCTGAAAAGATAATTATCGATAACGATAGACTAGAAGGATCAATTGATCTTTGTGGAGCTCAAATTAATGAAATTTACTTAAAAAAATTTAATACTACTGCAAGCATTGATAGCGATTATGTTCAATTATTTAAGAAGGATTCATATTGGGTTGAATCAGGTTGGTTGGCACCAAGAGGAGCAAATTTTTTATTACCCGATGAAAATACTCTTTGGAAACTAGAATCACAAAATAGTACACTTTCACCAAATACACCCGTGGTTATTTCATGGGAAAATGGTAATGGATTAAAATTTATTCAAAGATTTTCTATAGATGAAAATTATCTTTTTACTTTTACCCAAGAAGTTGAAAATAATACTCTTGGACTTATAACACTTTTCCCCTTTAATAAATTATCTAGGAAAGATTTGCCAAGTAGCCAAACACTTGGTCTTCTTCATGAAGGCCCTACTGGGTGGTTTGACGAAAAACTAGATGAGCAAGATTATGATGATATTTATGAGCAAGATTTTCGAAAAGAATTTAAAAATGGCTGGATAGGAATTAGAGATAAATATTGGGCAACAGCAATAAGTTCACTTGATGAAGGTGAAAAAAAAGCTCACTTTAAAGTATCTAAACAAAATCAAGGCGATATTTACAGAATTGGCTACACTGGTGAGGCTACAAGCGCTTCTCCAGGTTCAACTTTGTCATCCGATGGCTTAATATTCATTGGAGCTAAAGAAGTTGATATAATTCAGGATTATTCAGATAAAAAAGGTCTCCCAAAATTTGATTTAATTATTGACTGGGGATGGTTTTATTTTATCTCCAAACCCTTATTTTATATTCTAGATTTCTTATACATATATACAGGAAATTTTGGAGTAGCTATTCTCCTTTTAACCGTTCTCATAAAGCTTGTTTTCTTCCCTGTCGTCAATAGATCTTATGTCCAAATGGCTAAAATGAGGAAAGTTCAACCAGAAATACAAAAAATGAAGGAACTTTATGGTGATGATCGCCAAAAAATGGCTCAAGAAATGCAAACCCTTTATAAAAAAGAAGAATTAAAACCTCTGTCAGGTTGTTTGCCTGTATTCATTCAAATACCAGTATTCTTTGCGCTATATAATGTTTTACTTGTAACAATTGAAATGAGACATGCACCCTTCTTTGGATGGATTAGAGATTTATCTGCTCCTGACCCATTATCGGTATTTAATTTATTTGGAATAATTGATTGGACACCACCTCAAATTTTAATGATTGGAATATTTCACTTATTATTTGGACTTACCTTTTTACTGCAAACAAAACTAAATCCAGCTCCTACTGATCAAATTCAAAAAACACTTTTCACTTGGATGCCAATTTTTATGATCTTTATTGCTGCTAATTTCCCAATAGGGCTAGTTATTTACTGGGCATGGAATGGTTTATTATCAATCTTACAGCAAGCATATATTATGAAAAAACAGGGGATGGAAATAGCATTATTTGCAAATTTTGGTAAAAAAAATTCAAGCGAATAATTTAATGGCAGCATATAAAAAAAATAATTTTTTTAAAAACTGTACTTTTGTGAAAGGTGTAGCGAATATTGAGGGCTTAGAGATAAGCAACCTTCCAGAAGTAGCCTTTTTGGGAAGGTCAAATGTTGGAAAATCTTCACTATTAAATGCTGTAACAAAAAGATCGAAATTGGCACACACATCCAAAACACCTGGAAGAACCCAAGAGTTAAATTTTTTTTCTATAGCCATTGAAAAACCTGTTATGAACATAGTTGATATGCCGGGTTATGGATTTGCTAGAGCTTCTAAAAAAAAAATAAGAGAATGGTCAAATCTATCAAAATTCTATTTACAAAATAGATCAAACCTGAGAAGAGTTTTTCTATTAATTGATTCAAGACAAAATATAAAAGACTCTGATAAAGAGATTATGAGTATGTTGGATGAATGTGCCGTTTCCTATCAGATAGTTTTAACTAAAATTGATAAAATCATAAATGAGGAGGATGTATTGCTAAAAGCAAAGAATTCAATTCAAAAATTCATTGCTGTCCACCCTGAAATACATTCAACATCTTCACATAAAGGGAAAGGGATAGAGGATCTAAGGAATACAATATCTTCCATAGTGGAATAGTATTAATGTATTAAATAATATTTAATGTATTATAAGAAAAAAGGGATTGATTGGGATTGATTATGAGTAAAAAAGAAGGAGCTGTTAAGGACTGGTTGAGCAATGCTGATATGCTGACAGCAGCTCTACCTTATATGCAAAAATATAATGGTTCAATTATTGTTATTAAATATGGTGGTAATGCCATGGCAGATAATGATCTCATTGAGTCATTTTGTAATGATATTGTTTTTCTAAAACAGAGCGGCTTAAAACCAGTAATTGTTCATGGAGGTGGACCACAAATTGGATCAATGCTTGAAAGGTTAGGAATTAAAACAAAATTTGAATCCGGAATGAGAATAACTGATGAAAGTACCCTAGAAGTGGTTGAGATGGTTCTAGCTGGTAAAATAAATAAAGATATTGCATCAAAAATAAATTCTGCTGGAGGAAAAGCTGTAGGCGTATCAGGTAAGGACGGATCAATGCTTATTGCTGAAAAACTTACAAAACAAAAAAGTTTAAATGAGTCAAATATAGAAAAAATTATTGATTTAGGTTTTGTAGGTATTCCAAAAAAAATTAATAATGAAATAATTGAAACACTTATTTCTAATGATTTTATTCCAATCATTGCACCATTAGGAATTAGTGATGATGGTAAGACATATAATATTAATGCTGATACAGCAGCTGGTGCGATTGCATCGTCCTTAAAATCAAAACGTTTACTTATTTTGACAGATGTAAAAGGAGTACTCGATTCTAATCAAAATCTTATTGAAGAAGTTAATGAAGAAAAAATAGAGAAAATGATTGAATCTGGTGAAATTTCAGGCGGCATGATACCTAAAATCAATACCTGCCTTAAGAGTGTCAAAGAAGGTGTTGGTGGTGCTGCTATTGTTGACGGAAGAGTTAAGCACGCGGTCTTATTAGAATTATTCACTGACCATGGTGCCGGAACCTTAATAAGGTAAGATATTTTATGAGCCTTCAATTTATTAAAACATGGATCTTTGATCTTGATAACACTTTATACCCTCCCGAAGAAAATATTTTTAGCCAGATTGATAAAAAAATGACTACATTTATTGCTGAAAATTTAAAAATTAGCCATGAGGAGGCATTTAATATTCAAAAACAAAATTTTATTGATCATGGAACAACATTAGCCGGATTTATGAATACAGGTAACAGTAAAATAAATCCTGATAAATTTTTAGAATATGTGCATGATATTAATTTAAACTCATTAAAAGAAGATAATAAACTTCGAAAAATTCTTTTAATGCTACCTGGAAAAAAATATATTTTTACAAATGGTACAAAGAAACATGCTGAAAATGTTTTAAAGAAGCTAAATCTAGAAAATATCTTTCAATCAATATTTGGAATTAAAGAAGCAAATTATTTACCTAAGCCAAATATTGAAACATATAATTTATTTTTAAAAATTAATAATATTGATCCAAAGACATCTATAATGTTCGAAGATATGGGAAGAAATTTAATTCCTGCTAAAGAATTAGGTATGACTACAGTTTTATTGGAGAGAAAATTACCTAATAAAAATAATTCTGAACAGAAAGAAAAATATAAAGATTTATGGAATGATGTTTATGACGCAGATTATATTATTGACGATATCGTAAAGTTCCTAAATAACGAGTATAATTAATATTTTAAAGAGATAACAATGGATAAAGTAGTAATTGATATAATTGAAAATTCATTTGAGAATATCGAGACGATTAACTCTAATTCTGATGATGATATTATTTCTGCAATAAATGAAACTATAAATAACCTAGACCAAGGGGACATTAGGGTTGCAGAAAAAGTTGATGATAAATGGATAATTAATCAGTGGGTTAAAAAATCAATACTCCTATATTTTCGTATCAATGACATGAAATTAATCTCAAATAGTCCGGGGAATACTAATTGGTGGGATAAAATAGACTCTAAATTTAATGATATGAGCGATGAAGAATTTAAAAGAGCCGGATTTAGAGCTGTTCCTGGCTCAATTGTTCGAAAAGGATCATTTATTGATAATGGATGTGTATTGATGCCAAGCTTTATTAATATTGGAGCTTATATTGGATCAGGAACTATGGTTGATACATGGGCAACAATTGGATCGTGTGCACAAATAGGTTCCGATTGTCATATATCAGGTGGAGCAGGAATCGGTGGAGTATTAGAGCCATTACAGGCGGGCCCTGTTATCATTGAGGATAATTGTTTTATTGGAGCAAGATCAGAAGTGGCTGAAGGGGTAATTGTTCGTGAAGGAAGTGTTTTATCAATGGGGGTATACCTTTCATCATCAACACCTATTGTTAATAGAGAAACTGGAGAAATTTTTAAAGGGGAAGTTCCGCCATATTCAGTTTTAATTCCAGGAACATTTTCACCAAATAATGATAATACAAAGCCATCGTTATACTGTGCAGTAATTGTAAAAATAGTAGATGAAAAAACTAGATCAAAGACATCAATAAATGAGCTATTGAGAGATTAATAAAATGATTAATATTGAAAATGGCGATCCAATAATCCTTACTAAAGCTCTAATTTCTTGTCGTTCTGTAACACCGCATAATGATGGGGCCATTGAACAACTTTCACATTGGTTGAGTGAAATGGGTTTTAAGTGTGATATTCTGAATTTTAAAGAGGATGGAACAGATGATGTTCTTAATCTTTGGGCAAGAATTGGGAACGAAGAAGGTCCTGCTTTATGTTTTGCAGGTCATACCGATGTTGTTCCAGAAGGAGATGAAACTAGATGGTCTACTGACCCATTTGCAGCCAATGAAATAGATGGAAAGATTATAGGTCGCGGTGCAACAGATATGAAGGGTGCTATTGCCTCATTTGTATCAGCAACAAAGAAATTTTTAGATGAGAGAGAAAACTTTGCAGGATCGATATCTTTTATCATTACTGGAGACGAAGAAGGTATTGCAATAAATGGAACAAAGAAACTATTAAATTGGATGCAAGAAAATAGTATTTCTTTTGACGATTGTATTGTAGGAGAGCCAACCAACCCTAAAAGATTGGGTGAAATGATTAAAATAGGTAGACGAGGAAGTGTTAATGGAGTTTTGACTGTTGATGGTCAACAAGGTCATGTTGCATATCCCCATCTTGCAAAAAATCCAATACCGATGCTATTAAACATTCTTAATAATTTGACATCGGATCAATTAGATCAAGGTAATGAACATTTCCAACCCTCAAATCTTGAGATAACATCTGTTGATGTAGGTAATAAAGCAACAAATGTTATCCCTCAATCTGCATCCGCAAGATTTAACATTAGATACAATGATAATTTTAATAACGAAACTATTGAGGATGAAATTAATAGAAGATTAGAGAATTTTAAAAATAACTTTTCTCTAAAATTAGAGCATTCTGGAGACTCATTCCTTACTAAGCCAGGTAAACTCGTCAATGATTTATCAGAAATTATTTTAAACAAAACAGGAATTAATCCCGATCTATCAACTTCAGGAGGTACATCTGATGCAAGGTTTATTAAAAGCTATGGAAATGTAGTAGAATTTGGTCTTATAAGCGAGACAATGCATCAAATAGATGAATCAGTTGCTGTTAAGGATATTAATGATTTAAGCGAAATATACTACGAACTTTTAAAGAAATATTTCTAATCATAATCGACTTTCTCAAGACAGAGACCCTCGGCTGGTGCAACAGGACCACATAATGTTCGATCTTTTTTATCTAAGATTTCTTTAATTTTTTTTGGTCTCCACTTACCTTCTCCTACCAATTTTAATGACCCAACGATAGATCTTACCTGATTATGAAGAAATGATTTAGCTGAAACGCAGATGATAATTTCATTATCAAATTGTTCAATTTTAATCTCATCAATAGTCTTAGAGGGTGATTTAGACTGACAGTGGGATGAACGAAAAGTTGTAAAATCGTGAAAACCTATTAAGTATTTAGAAGCTTTAATCATTGATTTAGAATTTAGTTTTTTTCCTACCCTCCAGTATTTTCCTTTATCAAAAGTTAATGGTGCCCTTCTATTAATTATTCCATATCTATAATGTCTTTTGATTGCAGAAAATCTTGCATGAAAGTCATTATTAACTTCTGAAACATCAATAATAGCTATGGGGTTTGGTTTTAAATGACTATTTAAGGCCTCTCTTAGTTCATTGGCGTTTGTGGTCCTGATTAGATCAAAATGTGATACCTGTCCTTTTGCATGAACACCAGAGTCAGTTCTACCAGCAGTATGTATTTTCACATCTTCCTTTGAAAAATCTATAATAGCCTTATGTAAATAGTCTTGGACACCACTATTATCTTTTTGACTCTGCCAACCATTAAAAGGTCTACCATCATACTCAATTGTAAGCTTCCATCTTGCCATTTATTCTAAAATTTCTCCAACCGATATTGGATTACCCCTTAAGTAATCTTCAATATCCATAATCTTTTTACCCTCAGGTTGAACTGATAAAATCTCTATAGCATTATCTTTACAACCTACAATTAATCCACCAGTGACTTCACCAGGTTTAAAATTATTATCGGTCATTGAAATTTTGGCATCTAGAACTTTTACTCGCTTATTTTTTTTAGTTAAAAACCAAGCTCCGGGATATGGACTTAAGGCTCTTACTAAGAGTAAAACCTCCTCAGCATTGCTTTTCCAGTCTAACCTGCAATCAGCTTTTTGAATTTTCTCAGCATAGGTAATGCCTTCCTCTTCTTGATTAAAAGGATTTATTTTACCTGCAATATAACCATTAATGGTCTCAATTAGATTACTTGATGCCAGAAAAGATAATTCATCATGAAGAAATTTTGCATTTTTATCCTTATTAATTTTAATAGGAAACTTTTTAATTATCTTGCCAGTATCAAGACCCTCATCCATTAACATAAATGTAATACCAGTTTCCTTATCACCGCTCATAATAGATCTTTGAATTGGTGCCGCACCTCTCCAACGGGGAAGTATTGAAGCATGAATATTAAGACAGCCAAATTTAGGAATATTTAAAACTTCTTTTGGTAATAATAATCCATAAGCTGAAACAATAATTATATCTGGGTTAAGATTTTTAATAAAATTAATGTCGTCAACACTTTTAAAATTTTTGGGTGTATAGACTGGAATTTGTTTCTTATCAGCAAAGCTGTGCACTGGTGTTTTATTTTTTTTCATTCCTCTTCCTGACCTTCGTGGAGGTTGAGAAAAAATAGCAACAATATTGTGATCGCTATCTACTAATGCCTCAAGCGGCTTAATAGAAAAATCAGGGGTCCCCATAAATACGATATCTAGTGATGAATTTGCTTCTGAACTTGCAAAGTTACTTATCATTTTCTGGCTCAGAAGCTCTAGATTTAATAGATTTCTTAATTGCTCTATCTCTTTTTAATTTAGATAAATGGTCAACAAACACAACACCATTTAAGTGATCCATTTCATGTTGAATTACAGTAGCAAGCATACCTTGGCAACGAATACTCTGCTCATCTCCATTTTTGTCTAAATAATTAACCGTACATTCATCAGGTCTTTCTATTTCTTCCCAAACACCCGGTACTGATAAACAACCTTCCTCATATGAGTTTAAAGTATCAGTAGGATCAATTATTTCAGGATTAATAAAAAATAATGGATTCCTTGCTTCATCGTCTCTAGAAATATCAATAACTAAAATTCTTTTTGGCACCCCAACCTGTATGGCAGCCAAACCAATACCAGGAGCTGCGTACATTGTCTCAAACATATCATCAATCAATAATAAGGTTTCATCATCAATAATAGTAACTGGTTCCGATATTGTTTTTAATAAAGGATTAGGTACAGTTATAATTTCTCTTATAGTCATTCTTCTTGATAAACTGTGAATAAAAAGAGTTCAAGTAAGATAAATAGGTTTTTAAAAAGGTTGTCTTGACTGAAGCGCTGTCTGCAATGTTCCATCGTCCATATAATCAAGTTCTCCACCGACGGGAACCCCATGAGCAAGTCTGGAAACCTTAACATTGCAATCCTTTAATTGGTCTGTGATAAAATATGCTGTAGTTTGTCCATCAATAGTGGCATTTAAAGCTAGAATAATTTCTTCTACTTCTGGATCATTTGCTCTTTGGATTAAACTATTTATTCCAAGATCATCAGGACCTACACCATCAATAGCCGACAATGTTCCACCTAATACATGATATTTACCTTTATGAATTGCAGCTCTTTCCAAGGCCCATAAATCGGCTATTTCTTCCACAACGATTATAATTGAGATATCTCTTCTTTCATCAACACAAATAGAACAAATCTCTTCTGTATCTAAGTTGCCACATGTTTTGCAATTCCTAATAGAATCTGCAGTTGTAATCAAGGACTCAGCCAAAGGTTTCATTAATGATTCTGGTTGCTTTAAAAGGTTTAAGGCCATTCTTCTCGCAGATCTTGGACCTATTCCCGGAAGACGTGAAAGTAATGAAATTAAATTATCTATTTCTGAATTATTCATTTATCTTTTACTTTATCATTATTTTCATTACTAACTATTGATAATTTCGGTACTTCTTCAATTGAGATGATTTCAACTTTGTCAAATTCCATTTCGGCTTTTTTATAAATTGGATGCTCTTTAATTAACGATTGAAGCTCTAATTCACTATCATCTCTTTTTTCCTTAATGGTTTTTTGCCCTTGAGATGAAGAATTAATTACAATCCACTTTTTAGAAGTCCACTCGTAAAGTTTGTTTGATAAAGTGGACAATATTTTTTCATTATTATCTAAAACACTCAATTCTATTTTACCTTTTTCAAAAGATACAAGACTAACGTTATTTTCTAAATCATATTGAAGTCGTATGTTTTTCTTCAATTTAGCTAATTCAATAATATCTTCGAAACTTTGGGGATTTACATCATTAGTTTCCTCTTCTACTTTTTCTTGCTGAATTTGTTTTACAGATGTAGTTGAAATACTCTTTGAAGGTTGAGTTATTTCAGAATTAGGAGTTTTTTTTTCAGTTGACGATAAATTATCTTCTTCAATTTTTTTTATTATTTCATCTGGGGTTGGAAGATCGGAAATATATGACATCCTTATAATAGCCATTTCAAGTGCAGATAAAGGTTTTGAAAAATTTTTAATTTCTGATGAGGCTTTCAGAATCATTTGCCAGTAACGTGACAAGTGCTTAACACTGACTTTTTCCTTCAATGTCTTTATTCTTTTAAAACCATCGGGTCCTAAAGATAGATTGTCATCCTCGCTATTAGTTACCTTAAGCCTTGTTAACTCATGAATAAGATCACCTAAGCTTTCAATTAAGTTAACAGGATCTGTACCTATATCTATTTGATCCCTGACTTCAAGAAGTGCTTTTTCTATTTCTGTGGTGGAAATATATTCATACAAATCTATTACCCTGCTTTGATCAGACATCCCTAGCATTTGACGTATCTTTTCTTCTGAAATATTTCCATCGGTTGATAGTGCCATTGCTTGGTCAAGTAAGGACAGGCTATCTCTTGCTGATCCACCGGAGGCCTTAGCAATCAAATTGATTATCTGATCATCAATAGAAACCATTTCTTTTTCACAGACTTTATTAATAAGTGACCGTATCATATCATTATCAAATCTTCTTAAATCAAATCGTTGGCATCTGGAAAGAATCGTTAATGGTATTTTTTGAACTTCTGTTGTAGCAAAAATAAATTTTACATGTGCTGGAGGCTCTTCGAGGGTTTTTAATAAACCATTAAAAGCTGCTTTAGAGAGCATATGGACTTCATCGATTATATATATCTTATAGCGTGCCGATGAAGGAGAGTAATTAATAGAGTCTATTATTTCTCTTATATCCGCGATACCAGTTCTTGATGCAGCATCCATTTCAATAACATCTATGTGACGAGACTCCATTATCTCTTCACAATGTTTACCAATCTCAGGCATCTCTATATTTGGTTCATTTATTAGATCAGTCTCATAGTTTAGAGACCTTGCCAACAATCTTGCGGTTGTAGTTTTCCCTATCCCTCTTACTCCTGTTAAGATATAAGCATGGGCGATTCTATTTGTCTTAAATGCATTTTTAAGAGTTTGAACCATAATTTCTTGACCCATAAGGTCTTCAAAATTTTGAGGGCGATACTTTCTAGCAAGAACTTTATAGCTATTTTTTAAAGATGATTTTTTATCACCCTTGTTTGCATCAGATAAAAAATCATCTTGGTTTTCATCAGTCATAGTAGGAGTTGCATCCATAGCTGAGTTATTAGTTTCTTCTATATTATCTGATGTAACCAAAATATCCTCTAAAAAAAATCATATAATAATCTTAAAACAGTTTATACTTTTATAGAAAAAACCCAATACCATATTAGACTAATAAGATTAATTATCATAGAATATATAGAGGTTTTCATGAAAGTTTATCCAAATATATTTAGTAATAATCCATTAGACAGGGTTTCTTATTTAAGATCTAAACCAGAATGGATTAAAGAAACAATTGCAAAGGAAGATACAGTTTTTGTTGTATTCTGGAGAGGTAAACCTTTTGTCTCTGTTATTCCGGGTTTAATTTCAGGAAATTCTTCACCAGAACAACATAGTCCAGCATTGTTTCCATTAAATTTTTTTAAAGAAAAAATAATAAATATTTCTATGGTAATTTTTTTGGGTCTTTTAAATGGAAAAGCATATTTTAGTATTGACCTATCAAGAGTTTCTGATCCAGAAAACGAAGTGGGATTGAGAGATTTAGGGGATTTTGAAGATCTAATGGCGCTATCCTCACAGGCAATAGATCCCGGTGAATTGGCAATTTTAGGTCAAGCTAAAGCTATTTTTGAATGGCACAATAGTCATAAATATTGTTCGAGATGTGGTTCAGAGAGTTCATTAGCTGAAGCTGGCTATAAAAGAATATGTAATAAATGTAATTCAGAACACTTCCCTAGAACAGATCCAGTTGTAATAATGCTAGCAACATATAATGATAGGGCCTTCTTAGGTAGACAAAAAAGATTTCCACCAGGAATGTATTCGGCATTAGCAGGATTTGTAGAGCATGGCGAGTCATTAGAGGAAGCTGTAGCAAGAGAGCTAAATGAAGAGGCTGGAATTTCTACAAAGGATGTCTATTATCACTCAAGCCAACCCTGGGCCTTCCCTTTTTCTTTAATGATTGGCTGTATTGCAGAAGCTAATTCAAAAAATTTCAAACTAGATGAAATAGAAATTGATGAAGGAAAATGGTTTTCTCGTGAAGAACTGAAGGGTGCAATAGAAGGTAATAAAAATTCTAACTTCTTTGTTCCACCAAGTATGGCTATTGCACACCATTTGATAAAAAACTTTGTATATAATAAATAGGAATTGATGATGAATGAAGATAATGTAGAAACCGGAGGGTGTTTATGTGGGAAAATTAAATATGAGTTTAATAGGAAAGATGTTGTTTCCTCTGGTCACTGTCATTGCAAGGATTGTCAAAAAATAACTGGATCTGGAAAAGCAACAATAGTCTTTGTTCCAACTAAAAAATTAAAAATTAATGATGATTATAAAGTCTTTTCAGTTATTGGACATGATGGAACAAATGTTCATAGAGGCTTTTGTCCTGAATGTGGTTCCCCAGTAATAAGTTATGTTACTGAGCAGCCATATCTAAGATTTATTAAGGCTGGTAGCTTAGATAACTCTTCATGGTTAGAGGTCGAATCAAGCTTTTGGTCAGTTTCGGCTTGTAAATGGGATCCAATAAGTAGCTCAGTCCCCAGTTTTGAAAAAAACCCAAAATAAAATATTTAAATATTATTTAGGAGGTTTACCGTTTAAATAATCATGAAGAGTTTCATGAAAAAATCTAACCCTTGACTCTTGAGCGGCTAAATAAGGTTCTTGATAACCCCTTGACCTTACCCCACGCCTAAGACCATCTGTTAACTGCCAATCTTGATAAACAACATGATCCCATAAATCTTCGACGCCTTTGCCACCATCGTATTCACGGATATCTAATTCAACCTCTTGAAGTTTAACCGGATTCACCTTTGTACGGCTAATAAACTCTTGCTCATAAGTATCTTGTTTACCTATGCCAGCTGAAGTTGATGTAAATTCTTGGCTATCATCTCTTCCAGTTTTTCCTATTCCTTTTGCTGAACCACCTATGGGATAACCCATGTCCCAAAGATCAAAAAAACATTTCTCAGGATCTGTTGGATGAGGAAACCAATTCAAAAGAATGCAACCATCAGCTTGAACACCCATTGCTATATTTGGAAAAATAAACTGAAAGGGACTTTCTGTTAGTTCTTCATCAGATAGATTTTCATAATGAAAATAACCCTTCTCTTTATAATTTTTTCTTTTAGCTTCTTTTAAATCTAACCACCCTTGCTCAGATAAATTTTCATAATCAGAATATTTTGAAGAATCAATACCCCAATCTTCTAAAATCATTTTAAAAGGATGATCCTCTCCCTCAGGAACCCTATCTCTAATAGAAGGACGACCCATTTGAATAATTCTTGCATGTCCTTTTGGAAACATTTCATATCGGGAAGTAAAGTGATCTTGATCTATAACAGAAGGAACTTGAGGATGTACAAATCTGGTATGGTATGACTCATTAAAATTATCACAGAAGAATTTCCAATTAACATCGAGCTCAACTCTCACCCACTGAGCCCTAATTTGATCCTTAAAATTATGATTTTTATATATTTCAGGCAAAGGATCTAAATATTCCATAAGATCAGGTGCATCTTCATTCATAGTATAGAAAATAAAGCCATCCCAAGTATCAACCCTTACTTCAACTAGCTTTCTTTTTCCGACAGGGCTTCCTTGAGGATAGTCATCCTCATCTGGGCAACTAATAACATTACCGTCTAATCCAAACTCCCAATCATGATAAGGGCATCTAAAAGAATTTTGGAAACTATTGCATTCTACAAGTCTTTGACCTCTGTGAGCACAACTATTATAAAAGCCTTTTAAAGATCCGTCATCTTGTCTAACAATTATAACAGATTCAGTAATAAGGTCATGAACAATATAATCACCAGTTTCTTTAAGTTGGATTTCTCTACCTGCAATAAGCCAGACTTTTGTCCACATGTGATCCCATTCTTTAGTCATAAATTCTTTACTAAAGTATCTGTCATTAGTAATAGGATCACCTCTAAGATTACTAGGCTCTTTACCATCTATTGCTAATTTATGCGTATCGACTTTAC